>JBBRFO010000019.1:0-33360 GCA_038224135.1 Solirubrobacterales bacterium | reverse complement strand
CCTCGGCGTCGCCGCAGCGCTGCTGCGCGACCCCAAGCTGCTGCTGCTCGACGAGCCGGCGACCGGCCTGGACCCCGCCGGCATGCGCGACATGCGCGCGCTCGTCGCCCGGCTGTCGCTCAGCGGCACGACCGTCCTGCTCTCCAGCCACCTGCTGGCCGAGGTCGAGGAGCTGTGCAACCGCGTCGCGATCGTGCGCTCGGGGAAGATGGTGTTCGAGGGCGCGCTGGCCGACCTGAAGCGGACGGCCGGTGGCTCGTGGCGCCTGCGCACGACCGACGACACCCGCGCGCTGGCTGTGTGCCAGGCCCAGCGCGGCATCAGCGGCGTGCACAACGACCCGCTCGAGCTGCGCTTCGACGGCACCGAGGACGCCGCTGCCGAACTGTCGGTCGCGCTCGTCGAGTCGGGACTGGCGATCCGTGCGCTGGCGCCGCACAGTGCGACGCTCGAGGAGCTGTTCTTCCGCCTGACCGAGGACGAGCCCGAACAGCCCGCAGTCCACCAGGAGCACGCATGACCGTCTCGCTGCGCACCGTCTACGCCTGGGAGCTGCGCAAGCTCGTCGCCCAGAAGCGCACCTACCTCGGCCTCGGCGCCGCGATGATCGTTCCGATCATCTTCGTCGTCGCGCTCGCGCTGCAGCAGGGTCAGCCCGAGGACGTCGCCTTCGGCCGCTACGTGCGCCAGTCGGGCCTGGCGGTGCCGCCGGTGCTGCTGATCTTCGGCTCCTACTGGCTGTTCCCGCTGATCACCGCGCTCGTCTCCGGCGACATCGTCGCCGCCGAGGACAACAACGGCACGCTGAAGACGATCCTCACCCGGTCGGTCGACCGCGGCCAGGTCTTCGCCGCCAAGACGCTCGCCGCATTCACCTACGCGTTCGTCGCGCTACTGCTGATGGGCATCACGGCGACCGTCGCCGGCATCCTCAAGTCCGGCTTCAACCCCCTCGTCACGCTGTCCGGCACGACCGTCAGCGCCAGTCGCGGCCTGGGGCTGATCGCCGCGAGCCTGGCCGTCTATCTGCTGCCGCTGATCGCCGTCGCGTCGATCGCGCTGCTGCTGTCAACGCTGACGCGCAACTCGGCCGCGGCCGTCGTCGGCGCGCTGATGATCAGCCTGCTGATGCAGCTCGTGACGATCATCCCCGGCCTCGGCGCGCTCCACCCCTACCTGCTGCCGACGCAGTTCAACGCCTGGCAGGGCTTCCTGCGGACGCCGGCCGACTACGCGCCGGTCATCCGGGCGCTCTGGGTCTGCGCGCTCTACGCGCTGCCGTGCCTGGGCATCGCGCTGACGTCGTTCATGCGCCGCGACGTGGCGGGCGGTTAGCCCAGCACGCGCTGCAGCCGCTGATCCAGCGCGCCGGCGACGGCGTCGCGGACGGGGCCTTCGGCGAAGCGCTCGACGAGCGCGTGCAGGAAGCCCTCGATCACCAGACGCTTGGCGTCGGCGGTCGGGAGGCCGTGCGACTCGAGGTAGAACAGCTGCTCGGCGTCGATCTGGGCGATCGCGGCGGCGTGCGTGCAGCGCACGTCGTTGGCGAGAATCTCCAGGCCGGGGATCGCGTCGGCGTGGGCGGTCTTGGTTAGCAGCAGGTTGCGCGACTCCTGGAAGGCGTCGGTGCGCTGGGCGCCCTCGTCGACCTGGATCATCCCGCGCCAGACGGCTGAGGAGCGGCCGCCGAGGATGCCGCGGAAGGCCAGGTCGGACGTGGTATCCGGCGCCGCGTGCTCCTGCAGCGTGTCGAAGTCGAGGTGCTGGCGGCCCTGGGTCGCGTAGGCGCCGGTGACCTTGGCGCTTGCGCCCTGTCCGGCGAGCTTCGTCGTCAGGAAGACCTTGCCGTTGCCCGAGCCGAAGCCGAGCGTCACCCAGTCCAGCGTCGCGTCGCGCTCGACGACGGCGCGCTCGCTGCCGAAGACCCACGTCTGCTCGGACAGGTCCTGCGCGTCGATGAAGCGCAGGTGCGCGTTGGGGCCGACGACCAGCTCGACGACGCCGTTGACGACGCCCGTCCGCGCGCCGTCGGCTGACAGCGTCTGGTGCCAGACCTCGGCCCGCGCGCCCTCCTCGAGCACGACGAGCACGCGATGGTGGAGCGTCGTGTCGGCCTGTTCGTGCACGGTCGTCAGCACGATCGGCGCCTCGACGTCGACTCCGCGCGGGATGTAGACGAGCGTGCCGTCGGACCACGCCGCGTCATTGCGCGCGACGAGCGCACTGCCGGACGGGACAACTGAGCCCAGGTGCTGCTCGACGATGTCCGGGTGACGCTCAGCTGCGAGTGCCAGGGGCATCACGACCGGGCCTTCGGAGGCCGCGGCGTCAGCGCTCGGCCGCACCGCGGCGTCGAGGTCGACGTCGAGCAGATGCGTCGCCGCATCCTCCGCCCCGCCCGGAGCGTCCGGGAATGCCGTCAGGTCCAGCTCACCGATCGGCGTGAACTCCCAGCCAGCGGTGCCCTTGTGCTGCGGCAGCGGGGTCACGGCGACCGTGTCAGCCGCCGCGGCACGGCGAGCGGCGAGGAATGAGGGCTCAGCAATATCAGTGGGAGTCATGAATGGTGGGGTGCGAGACGAGGCTGGTTAGGAAAGTGAGAGAAAGCCGGGCCTGCCAGGGCCATCGGCTGAGGTGAGCGGGCGATCGTCGTCGCTGCCAAGGACGCAGGGAGCGTGGCGTGCGCCAGCACGCGAGCGACCGAGGACGCCGGCAGCGGCGGCGAGATCCGCTCAGATCAGCCGATGGAGCCTTCCATCTGTAGCTCGATCAACCGGTTCATCTCCACCGCGTACTCCATCGGCAGCTCCTTGACGATCGGCTCGATGAACCCGTTGACGATGAGCTTGGACGCGTCCTCCTCGTTGATGCCGTGCGACATCAGATAGAAGAGCTGCTCCTCGCCGACCTTCGAAACGGTCGCCTCATGGCCGACGTCGACGTCGTCCTCACCGATGCGGATCGTCGGATAGGTGTCCGAGCGCGAATGCTCATCGAGCAGCAGCGCGTCGCAGACGACCTTCGACTTGGACCCGGCCGCGCCCTTGGCGACCTCGAGCAGGCCGCGGTAGCTGGAGCGCCCGCCGTCCTTGGAAATCGACTTGGCGAAGATGTTCGACGTCGTCTTCGGCGCGGCGTGGACGATCTTGCCGCCTGCGTCCTGATGCTGGCCCTTGCCCGCGAACGCGATCGACAGGATCTCGCCGTGAGCGCGCTCGCCCATCAGGTAGACGCTGGGGTACTTCATCGTCAGCTTCGACCCGAGGTTGCAGTCGACCCATTCGACGGTCGCGTCGCGCTCGGCGATCGCGCGCTTGGTGACGAGGTTGAACACGTTCGTCGACCAGTTCTGCACGGTCGTGTAACGGATCCGCGAGCCGGGCTTGGCGATCAGCTCGACGACCGCGGAGTGCAGCGAGTCGGACGAGTACGTCGGCGCGGTGCAGCCTTCGACGTAGGTGACCTGCGAGCCCTCGTCGGCGATGATCAGCGTGCGCTCGAACTGGCCCATGTTCTCGGTGTTGATCCGGAAGTAGGCCTGCAGCGGCATCTCGACATGGACGCCCGGCGGGACGTAGACGAACGAGCCGCCGGACCAGACGGCGCTGTTGAGCGCGGCGAGCTTGTTGTCGTTGGCCGGGATGATCGTCGCGAAGTACTCGCGGACGATGTCCTCGTGGTCACGCAGCGCGCTGTCCATGTCGAGGAAGATCACGCCCTGCTTCTCGAGTTCCTCGTTGATCTGGTGGTAGACGACCTCGGACTCGTACTGCGCGCCGACGCCGGCCAGGAACTTGCGCTCGGCCTCGGGGATGCCGAGGCGGTCGAACGTGTTCTTGACGTCCTCGGGGACGTCGTCCCAGGAGCGCTCGGCCTTCTCGGACGCGCGGACGAAGTAATGGATGTTGTCGAAGTCGACCTCGGCCAGCATCGGCGAGCCCCACGTCGGCATCGCGTGCTCGTAGAAGTGGTCGAGCGCCTTCAGCCGGAAGTCGCGCATCCACTGCGGCTCGCTCTTGAACTCGGAGATCTTCTCGACGAGCTCGCGCGACAAGCCCTTCGGTGCCTTGTACAGGTAGTTCTCGGCGTCGTGGAAGCCGTAGCGCTCCGTGTAGTCGGCGTTGAGGTCCTTGAGACCCGCCTCCTCGTTGGTGAGCAGCTTGGTCGTCGTGTCGGGCGTAGCCATGTCAGTCAACCTCGAGCTTGATCAGCCCGTCCTCGACGAGGACGGGAAAGGTCTCCACGGGAACATAGGCGGGGAGCGTCAGCGGCTTGCCGGTGCGCAGATCCCACAGTGCGCCGTGGCGCGGGCATTCGATCGTGCAGTTGGTCTCGTCGAGCTCACCGTCGGACAGATCGCCGTCGTCGTGCGAGCAGCGATCCTCCATCGCCAGCAGCTCCCCACCGCAATTGAAGACCCCGATCTCCAGCCCGTCGGCCTGCACGACGCGCGAGCCGCCGGGCGGCAGCTCATCGAGCGGGCAGACGTCGAAGATGGGGCTCATGGTGCGGGATGCGACAAATCCGATTGCCGCGGTACGGATTGTATCGGAGGGCGGTCCGGGGGCCCGCAGGCGTGAGCGTCTATAGACCGGCCTGGCGCCGGATCGCGGCGTCCAAACCCTTGCCGTATGTCTGGCCGCGGTGCCGCGGCAAGGTGATCGGCCGGCGTCCGGGTCGCGTCATCTTGACGGCGTGCTTTCCGCCGCGCTCAAGCGTCCAGCCGTCGTCGCCGAGGAGCTTTATCCACGGTCGCTGATCCCGCGGCACCAGGCGTCGTCGGTCCCCGCGTAGGAGATCCACCCCCCAGCCGGCCCGACCTTGCGGGAGTTCACCCCACCTGTCCTTTTTGGCCCTTCCCCATTCGTCGTTGGTATACGAGGGGGCATCGGGCCGCCCGTCCAACCAGGAGACACGAGATGACCCAGTACCTGCTGTCCGTCCACCACACCGAGGGCGAGGTCATGCCTGAAGGCGCGGCGATGCAGAAGATCTACGACGACGTCGAGGCGCTCAACGAGGAGATCCGCAAGGCCGGCGCGTGGGTGTTCGCCGGCGGACTCGAGCTGCCGGACACCGCGACGGTGGTGCGCGCCGACGGCGACGAGACGCTGCTGACCGACGGCCCGTTCGCCGAGTCCAAGGAGCACCTGGGCGGCTTCTGGGTGATCGAGGCGGCCGACCTCGATGCCGCGCTCGCCTGGGCCGGCAAGGCCACGCGTGCCTGCGCCGGACCGGTCGAGGTGCGCCCGTTCCAGGCCGAGCCGGACGCCTGAGCCACCGCGTGAGCGTGGCGCCCGACGATGCGATCGAGCTGGTCTTCCGCGAGGAGTCCGGCCGGGCGATCGCGACCCTGATCCGCCTCTTCGGCAGCATCGACGTTGCCGAGGAGGCGGTCCAGGATGCGTTCCTGATCGCGATTCAGCGCTGGCCGGCCGACGGCCTGCCGCTCAACCCGGGCGGCTGGATCACGACCACGGCCCGCAACCGCGCGATCGACCGGCTGCGCCGCGAGTCCTCCCGCGACGAGCGACACGTGCAGGCCATGCAGCTCGACCCACGAGACAACGACGAGTCGGCGAGCGCTGTCGACGACGACCGTCTGCGGCTGATCTTCACCTGCTGCCACCCGGCGCTCGCTCCCGAGGCGCGGGTCGCGCTGACGCTGCGCCTGCTCGGCGGTCTGCGGACGCCCGAGATCGCCGGTGCGTTCCTCGTCCCCGAGGCGACGATGTCCAAGCGCCTGGTCCGGGCCAAGCGCAAGATCGCGGCGGCCAGGATCCCGTACCGCGTCCCTGTCGATCACGACCTGCCCGAGCGACTGCGGCCGGTGCTGGCGGTGCTCTACCTGATCTTCAATGCGGGCTACGTCGCTTCTGAGGGCGACGCGCTCGTGCGGACCGACCTGTGCGAGGAGGCGATCCGGCTGGCCCGGGTGCTGGTCGTGCTGATGCCCGACGAGGCCGAGGCGCTCGGCCTGCTGGCACTGTTGCTGCTGATCGACGCGCGCGGCCCCGCGCGGACCGATGCGGATGGGGCGATCGTGCTGCTCGCGGATCAGGATCGCTCGCTCTGGGACGCGGAGAAGATCGCCGAGGGCCAGGCGCTCGTGCGCCGCTGCCTGCGCCGCAATCACCCGGGCCCGTTCCAGATCCAGGCTGCGATCAATGCCGTTCACAGCGACACGCCGACGGACTGGCATCAGGTGCTGGCGCTGTACGACCAGCTGCTGATCTTCTCGCCGACCCCGGTGGTCGCGCTGAACCGCGCGATCGCGCTGGCGGAGGTCGACGGGCCGGAGGTCGGGCTCGAAGCAGTCGACGCGCTCGTCCTTCCCGCCTACCAGCCGTTCCACGCAACTCGCGCTGACCTGCTGCGCCGGCTCGGGCGGGTGGACGAGGCGCGCGTTGCGTACGACGCGGCGATCGAGCTGACCGACAACGGGTCCGAGCGTCGCTTCCTCGAGCAGCGGAGCGGCAGCCTGCGGGCGAACTGACTACAGCGCGTCGGGGCCAGCCGGCGCCACGGCCTCCGGCGTCGCCGGCTCCCACTCCGCCGGCGCCCCCACCGCGGCGCTCTTCAGCACCTTCAGCGACAGCAGCGCGCACTTCATCCGCGTGGCGGAGATCTCGATGCCGAGCAGGTCGAGGATCGCCCGGCGATCCATCCGCGCGACGTCGTCGACCTTCATGCCGATCACCTCGTCGGAGGCCATCGACGCCGCGGCCTGGCTGATCGCGCAGCCGTGGCCATCGAAGCGGACCTCTTCAACCGTCCCGTCGTCGGCGACCTTGAGCATGACCTTCAGGATGTCGCCGCAGAGCGGGTTGACGTCCTCGAAGCTCAGGTCGGGCGACTCCATCGGACCCCAGTTGTGCGGCCGCTTGTAGTGCTCGAGGATCTCCTCGCGATAGAGCGCGTCGTCCATGCTCATGGCCCTCCGAAGATCTCGATGACGCGATGCAGCGAGGTGACCAGGCGGTCGACGTCCTCGCGCGAATTGTGGATCGCGAACGACGCACGCGAGGTCGCGCCGACGCCGAGCTGCTTCATCAGCGGCTGGGCGCAGTGATGACCGGCGCGGATGCTGACGCCGTCGCGGCCGACGATCTCCGAGACGTCGTGCGGGTGAATCCCGTCGAGCGCGAACGACACCAGCGCGCCGCGCTCGCGGGCATCGCGCGGGCCGTGGATCGTCAGGCCGTCGATCGCGCCGAGCTGCTCCAGCGCGTAGGCCGTCAGGTCGAGCTCGTGCTCGCGGACGCGGTCCATCCCCAGCTCGGCGAGCAGGTCGATCGCGGCGCCGAGGCCGACGACCTCGGCGATCGGCGGCGTGCCCGCCTCGAACTTCGCCGGCAGGTCGGCGTAGGTCGACCCCTCGCGGCCGACGAGCTTGATCATCGACCCGCCGCCGAGAAACGGCGGCATCGCGTCGAGCACCTCGCGGCGCCCGTGCAGCACACCGACGCCGGTCGGGCCGTAGACCTTGTGGCCGGTCCAGGCATAGAAGTCGGCCCCGATCGCGCGCACATCGACGGCGATCTGCGGCACGGCCTGCGACCCGTCGATCAGCGTCGCGGCGCCTGCCGCGCGGGCGCGGGCAACGATCTCGCCGACCGGGTTCATCGTTCCCAGCACGTTGGAGATGTGGGTGAAGGCGACCATCCGCACGCGGCCGTCAGCCAGGAACTCGTCGAGCTGCTCCAGTGACAGGCGCCCGTCGTCGTCGACGTCGAGCCAGCGGATCTGCGCGCCGACGGCCTGCGCCAGCAGCTGCCACGGGACGATGTTGGAGTGGTGCTCCATCTCGGTCAGGACGATCGCGTCGCCGGCGCCGACGTTGCCGCGGCCCCAGCTGTGAGCGACGAGGTTGATCGCCTCGGTCGCGTTCTTCGTGAAGATCGTCTCCGGCCCGGTCGAGCCGGTGAACGCGGCGATCCGCAGCCGCGCGCCCTCGTACAGGTCGGTCGCCTCGACAGCCAGCGGGTAGCTGCCGCGATGCACGTTGGCGTTGTGCGCCAGCAGCAGGTCCTCCATCGCGTCGATGACCACGCGCGGCTTCTGCGCCGTCGCGGCGCTGTCGAGGTAGACCAGGCCCTCGCGCGCGAGGATCGGGAACTCGGCGGCCAGGACGGTGTCGGCGGCGATGGTCATCGGGCGCTCACGCTCAGCTCGCGGCCGCGACCTCGTCGCGCAGCCAGCCGTAGCCCTCGGCCTCGAGCTGGGTGACGAGCTCGGGGCCGCCCTCCTTCTCGATCCGCCCGTCGAACATGATCGACACACGGTCGGGCTGCACCAGATGCAGGACGCGCTGGTAGTGGGTGATGATCAGCACGCCGAGCTCGTTCTTGGAGCGCACGGCGTTGATCCCGCTGGCGACGACGTTCAGCGCGTCGATGTCGAGGCCGGAATCGGTCTCGTCGAGGATCGCGACGGCCGGATGCTGGAGGGCGAGCTGGAGGATCTCCATGCGCTTCTTCTCGCCGCCGGAGAATCCGTCGTTGAGGTAGCGCGAGGAGAACTCCTTCGGCACGTTGGTCAGCGCCATCGCGGCCTCGACCGTCTGGCGGAACTCCTTCAGCGAGATCTCCTTCTCGCCGCGCGCGTCGCGATGGGCGTTCATCACCATCCGCAGGTACTTGGTGACGGTCACGCCGGGGATCGCGACGGGGTACTGGAAGGCCATGAACAGGCCCATCCGCGCGCGCTCATCGGTGTCGGCCTCGGTGATGTCCTCGCCGCGGAACAGGATCTGCCCCTCGGTCACCTCGATCGCGGGGTTGCCCATGATCGCGTTGGCGAGCGTCGACTTGCCGGAGCCGTTCGGACCCATCAGGGCGTGGATCTCGCCGTGGTTGACGGTGAGGTTCAGACCCTTGAGGATCTGCGTCTCGCCGGCCTGGACGTGGAGGTTCTTGATCTCGAGATCGGGCATGTGTGAGGGAGCTCTCGGGTGGTCAGGCGGCGCCCTGAAGCGTGGGCCGCTGGGGTTCGATGGGGGTCTGGGCGCTCGTCGAGAAGGCGACGAGCTCGGACAGCGTGGTCTGGGCGAGGGCGCGATGGACGCCGCCCTGGACGCGCGTCCAGAGCAGCTTGGTCGCGCAGAGGTGGCCGTCGTCGGCGACGTGCGAGCACAGGACGCGCCCGTCCTGGCTGTCGTCGACGAAGCAGGACATCGGCGCGACGGCGCCCTCGAGCGCGATGACGGCCTCGTCCATGTGGATCTCCGACGGCGGGCGCGTCAGGCGATAGCCGCCGTGGGCGCCGCGCGTGGACTCGACCAGGCCCGCCTTCTTCAGCAGCGCGACGATGCGCTCCAGGTAGGCGAGCGGCAGGCCCTCGGCCTCGGCGATGGCCTTCAGCGACACCGGGCGCGCGCCGTCCTGGCGCCCCAGCTCGACCAGCAGGCGCACGCCGTACTCGGCCTTGGTCGTGAAGATCATGGACCTAATCCTACTACGGAGGTCGGAGAAGCCGGACGGCGCGGGCTCGGGCGGGCGTACGCTCTTCTCGATGCTCACCGTCCTGCTCGTCAGCGCCGTCGCGGCGGCAAGCCCGGCACCGTGCCGCGACACGCACCTGCTGACCGACCCGGTCCGCGAGGCGCGTGCGGTGCGCTGCCTGATCAATCGCGAGCGCGCGCGCAACGGGCTCGCAGCCGTGCGACGGGAAGCCCACCTGGAGCGGGCCGCGACCGCCTATTCCAGGCTCATGGTGCGCCGCCGGTTCTTCGCTCACGAAGGGCCCGACGGATCGACCCCCAGCTCGCGTGTGCGGGCGGCTGGGTACATCGGGCCGGGCGTCGGCGAGACGATCGCCTGGGGCACGGGGGCGTCCGGCGATCCAGCCGGGACGGTCGACCGCTGGCTGCACTCCCCCGGCCACCGCGCGATCCTGCTGTCGAAGCAGATGCGCACGATCGGCGTCGGCGTCGCGCACGGCTCTCCGGTGGCGGGCTACAGCGGTGGAGCGACGGTGACGGCGGACTTCGGGACGAGCTAGTCGCCGGGCAGGACCGCGACGCCTGCGATCGTCGGGCGCACCAGCACGAACGCCTTTGGGAAGCGCGTCGCACGGACCTCGCGAACCGCCAGTGGCGATGCCTCGATCGTCGCCAGTGTGGTGCGGTTGCAGTGGCAGCCGCCACTTGTCGCGGTCCACAGCCGCGAGAGCCGATCCTGCCAGCGGGCGAGCCCCGCCTCGTCGCTGCGGACATGCTCGTAGAACAGGTAGGTCCCGCCGGGCTTCAGCACGCGCGCGACCTCTGCGAGGACGGCGGCCGGGTCGTCGGGCTCGCACAGCACGAGCGTCCCTGCGACGACATCGAAGCTGTCGTCGGCGAACGGCATCCGCTCGGCCGACGCTTCGACGACCTCCGGCGCGATCGGCGCGTCGGCGAGCTTGGCCCGCAGGTGCCGCGCCATGTTGGCGTCGGGCTCCAGCACGACGAGGCGATCGATGCCGGTGCGGGGGTAGGCGCGCAGGTTGAGGCCCGTCCCGGCGCCGATCTCCAGCACCGCGCCGTGGGCGCTCGCCAGCACCTCGCGCCGCGCGTCGGCCAGGCCCGCCTCCTCGGAGGGACGGAAGATCCGGTCGTAGAGGCGCGCCATGACCCGGTTCATCGCCGCAGATCCTATGTGCAGGGGCAGCCGGGGCCGCGCCCGCGTGCGATATCGTCGCCCGTATGGTCCTTGCGCTCAGCCACGCCATGCGCATCAACATCGGTCTGCTCGGCGTGTTCCTCGTGCTGTTCCCGGCTCTTGCCCAGGGCCTGATCGCGTTCGCCGCCGCCCGCGCCTACGGCGAGAAGCAGGAGAACGACGAGTACCGCCGCACCCACCGGATTCCCGGCTCCGAGGTCTGACCGCCTGCCGGCGGGTGACGACGTGTCCCGCCCCGTCGCCGTGATCACCGGGGCCGCCCACGGCATCGGGCTGGAGACCGCCCGGCGGCTGTCCGCGACGCACCGGATCGCGCTGCTCGACCTCGACGTGGACGCGCTGCCGCAGGCCGCGGCCGGCTGCGGCGCCGACGCGCTGCATCACGTCTGCGACATCACGGATGCGGCGCAGATCGACGCGGCCGTCAGCGCCGTGGTGGCGGATGCGGGCGGGATCGACGTCGTCATCTCCAACGCCGGGATCGGCGTCGGCGGCGCGCTGCGCTGCATCGACCCCGACGCCCTCGCCGCGACGCTGAACGTCAACCTCGTCGGCAATTGGCGCGTGATCCACGCGTGCCTGCCGCACATCATCGAGCGTCGCGGCTACGTCCTCGGCGTCGCGTCCGCTGCCGCGATCGCGCCGTCGCTCGGGCTCGGCCCCTACTCCGCGAGCAAGGCCGGCTACGAGATCCTGCTCGACGTCCTGCGCATGGAGGTCAAGCACCTCGGCGTCGATGTCGGCTGCGCGTACTTCCTCTGGATCGACACCGACATGGTCCGCGGCGCCGACCGCGACATGCCCTCGTTCCAGCGCATGCGCCAGTCGCAGCCGAGCTTCCTCGCCAAGACCCACCCGGTCGGCGACGCCGCGCAGGCGATCGTCGACGGCGTGCTGGCTCGCAAGCGCGGCGTCTATGCGCCCGGCTGGCTGCGGTACCTGTCGGGCCTGCGGATGCTGCTGCGCACGCGCCTCGGTGAACGCGACGGCCTGAAGCTCGCACCGCAGCTCGATCGCGACACGCTCGAGCGCGTGGCGCAGCGCGGCGCGCTCGCCGGATCGATGCGCGACACCGCCGCGATGCAGGCTGCGGTCGCGTCGACCGGCCGCGCGTTTGAGCAGCCGGAGTAGGAGCCCGGCCGCGGCATGCGGGCCGAGCGCCTGACCGCGCAGCTGCTCGCGGGCGAACCCGTGCGCGACTCGTGCGCCGTCGCCGAGCGCCTGCTTGCGATCCAGGCGCAGGACGCGCGCGGGGCTCGGCTTGCGATCCGTGCCCGGTCAACGGTGCCCCGCGCGGCCGATGTCGATCGCGCGCTGACCGAGGACCGATCGCTGCTGATCACCTGGGTCAATCGCGGCACGCTGCACCTGGTCCGCCGCGAGGACTATCCGCTGCTGCAGCTGCTGACGACTCCACCGCAGGCGACCGGCAACATGCGGCGCCTGGCCCAGGAGGGCGTCTCGCCGGACGACGCCGAGCGTGGGGTGACCTGCATCGTGCGGGCGCTCGAAGAGGCGGGACCGCTGACGCGCGAGCAGCTGCGCGACCGCCTCGACGCGGCCGGGGTCCCGACTGCCGGCCAGGCACTCGTGCACCTGCTGATGCTCGCCTCGCTGCGCGGCCTGATCGTCCGCGGGCCGATTGTCGACGGCCGCCACGCGTTCGTGCTGGTCGACGACTGGCTCGGACCGCAGCCGGCGCCGGATCGCGACGTGGCACTCGCTGAGCTGGCGCGCCGCTACCTGGCCGGCCACGGCCCGTCGCGTGAGCGCGACCTCGCTGTGTGGGCCGGGATCACGCTCGGCGACGCGCGCACCGGCCTGCGGGCGATCGCCGGCGAACTGCACGACGCCGGCGACGGACTGCTCGACCTCGCCTCGCGCGCCGCCCCCGCCGACGCGCCGGCACGGCTGCTGGGCCCGTTTGATCCCGTGCTGTGCGGCTGGCGCGAGCGCTCCTGGATCCTCCGCGGACACACGGGCGTTGTCACCAGCAACGGCATCTTTCGCGCGATCATTGTCGCCGGCGGCCGCGCCGCCGGGACGTGGAGCCTCTCCGGCGGGACGCCAGAGCTGCAGCCGTTCGGGCGGCTGTCCCGGGCTGATCGGGCCGCCCTCGAGGCCGACGCCGTCGCGGTGCGCGAGTTCCTCGGAGACGGCGCGGTCACGGCGTCGCCCTAGTCTGAACGCGATGCCCTCCACCACCTCGCGCGAGGATCTGCGCAACGTCGCGATCGTCGCGCACGTCGACCACGGCAAGACGACGCTGGTCGACGCGATGCTCCACCAGTCCGGCGCGTTCGCCGCGCACGAGGAGATCGAGAAGCGCGTCATGGACTCGATGGATCTCGAGCGCGAGCGCGGGATCACGATCCTCGCCAAGAACACGGCCGTCGACTGGGACGGCGTGAAGATCAACATCGTCGACACCCCCGGCCACGCCGACTTCGGCGGCGAGGTCGAGCGCAGCCTGGCGATGGTCGACGCGGTCCTGCTGCTCGTCGACGCCGCCGAGGGCCCGCTCCCGCAGACGCGCTTCGTGCTGCGCAAGGCGCTGGAGGCGCGGCTGCCCGTGATCCTCGACATCAACAAGGTCGACCGCCCGGACGCGCGCATCGACGAGGTCCTGCGGATGGTCGAGGACCTGTTCCTGGACCTTGATGCCGTCGAGGAGCAGCTCGACTTCCCGATCGTCTACACCGACGCCAAGCGTGGCTGGGCGTCGCTGGATCCGGCGGTCCCCGGGGACAGTCTGGAGCCGCTGTTCAAGCTGCTGCTGGAGCACGTGCCGGCGCCGACGCACGATCCCGAGCATCCGCTGCAGGCGATGGTGACCAACCTCGACGCCTCGCCGTACCTCGGCCGCCTCGCGATCTGCCGCGTGCGGCACGGCATCATCCGCAAGGGCCAGAAGATCGCCTGGTGTCGCGCCGACGGGACGATCCAGGCCGGTCAGCTGGGCGAGCTGTTCATCACCCAGGCGCTCGATCGCGTGCCGGTGCTGGAGGCCGGCCCGGGCGAGATCATCGCCGTCGCGGGCCTCGACGACGTGACGATCGGCGAGACGCTGGCCGACCCCGACGATCCGCAGCCGCTGCCGGTGATGACGGTCGACGAGCCGTCGCTCGCGGTCGTCATCGGCATCAACACGTCGCCGTTGGCCGGCCGCGAGGGCAGCAAGGTCACCGCGCGGATGATCAAGGACCGGCTCGATCGCGAGACGATCGGCAACGTCTCGATCCGCGTCGAGGACACCGAGCGCCCCGACGCCTGGGAGGTTCAGGGCCGCGGCGAGCTGCAGCTGGCCGTGCTCGTCGAGATCATGCGCCGCGAGGGCTTCGAGCTGACCGTCGGCCAGCCGCGCGTGCTGGAGCGCGTGATCAACGGCAAGCGCCACGAGCCGGTCGAGCGCATGTCGGTCGACGTGCCCGAGGACTTCGTCGGCGTCGTCACGCAGCTGCTGGCCCTGCGCAAGGGCCGCATGGAGCAGATGGTCAACCACGGTCAGGGCTGGGTGCGGATGGAGTTCCGCGTCCCCGCGCGCGCCCTGATCGGCTTCCGCACCGAGTTCCTGACCGAGACGCGCGGCACCGGCCTGATGCACACCGTCTTCGACGGCTACGAGCCGTGGTTCGGCGAGCTGCGCACGCGGCCCTCGGGCTCGCTCGTCGCCGACCGCACCGGCAAGTCGACGGGCTTTGCGCTGTCGTCGCTGCAGGAGCGCGGGACGCTGTTCGTCTCGCCCGGTGAGGAGTTGTACGAGGGCATGATCGTCGGCGAGAACGCGCGTGCCGATGACCTTGACGTCAACGCCGTGCGCGAGAAGAACCTGACGAACATGCGCTCGGCGAATGCCGACGTGCTCGAGCGCCTCGTGCCGGCGCGGATCCTGTCGCTCGACCAGGCGCTGGAGTTCCTGCGCGAGGACGAGGCGGTCGAGGTCACGCCCAAGACGATCCGGCTGCGCAAGGCCGTGCTCGACAAGGTCGGCCGCACGAAGGCCGCCCGCAAGGCGCGCGCGTAGCGCCGCGACCCGCGAGCCCCCGCGGCCCCCGGCCCCCGGCTCCCCGATCGACCCGGCGCCTATGCACGCATGTCATGCATCAGCGCCGGGTCGATTCTCAGCTGGTCCGCTGGGCGAGGGCGCCGGCGAGCAGGCTGATGACGGCTTCGGGCTCATCGACGATCCGGCGCGAGGTCAGGCGGATGACGCGCCAGCCTTGAGCGAGAAGGTCGGCGTCACGCCGGCGGTCACGCTCGAAGGCGGACCGCGTGCCGTGGAACTCGTAGCCGTCGACTTCGACGATCAGGCGCTGCGCCGGCCACGCCAGGTCGACCTCGAAGCCGCAGACACGAGAGTTCGCCTCCGGTGAGGGAACCCGCGCCCGTCGAACGAGAGCGATCAGTCGCCGCTCAGCCTCGGAGCGGGTGATGGCCGGGCCTCCCGCGATCTGATCGAGCGCTCGTCGTACCCGCCCGACTCCGCGGCGACTTCCCGCACGACGCAGGGCGGCATCGATCTCAGTCGTCGACACGAGCTGCCGCGCGAGGGCTGCTTCGACGGTGCGGTCCGCCGCGCGCTGATCCGACGACGCTGCGATGTCGATCAGGGTCCTTGCGGGAGCCGTCACCGCCAGGCCGGAGCGGATGCGGATGTCCGCGCCGCCGAGCGGTGAGGTCGTGTGGACGACCACGCCCGACAGCCTTCGGCGATGCACGCCGGGCAGCACGACGTGAACCGCCGGCGGCGGTGCCGGGCGAAGCTCCCACATCCACGCCGCGGTCGCGTCGCCGAGCACCGAGGCCGCGCCGCACGCGAGCAGCGCCGCGACCTCTGCAGCGAGCGGCGCAAGCGCGGGACCCCCGACCAGGAACACGCCTTCGTGCAGTCGAAACAGGCGGCCCGTGGCGCGGCGGTGGGCGATCGCGCCGCGACCGATGCCGAGCTGACGGAGCTGGTCGCCGGAGATCACATCGCGTTGCCTGGCGACGACCCAAGCGATTCGCTGATCCGGTGACAGCGATCGAACCGGCGCTGATGCATGGATGACGTGCATCAGCGCCGGGTCGAGGCGTGCGAGCGCGAGCAGTGGGTCGCGGTCCTTGAGCTGTGGCATGCCGCGAGGCTTCCGCGGGATCGTGGCGACCGGGACGGATCAGCGTCCAGCCGAGGTGGCGCGGCACGAAGGGGCGCGCAACCGCTGCTGTCGCGTTACCTCTGCGCGACCAGATCGAGCAGGCGATCGAGCGACGTGCCGCGCGCGGCGACGACGCAGGTGCGACCACCGCGGCGCCAGGTGACGATCCGCAGGTCGCCATGGCGGACGACCGCGACGGGAACACCCTTGTAGACCAGGCGCTGCGCGCCCGCCGGGACCGGCAGCGGAGCGCCGGCGACGATCGCGTAGCCGGCGCGCGCCCCGCTCGCGTCGTAGGCGACGCTGACGGTCGTCCGCCCGCCCAGGCGGTCGGTGCGCGTCCCGACGGGCCGCCAGCCGGCCTGCGCGCCGTAGTCGGGGAACCGCACGCCGCCGGAACTCACCGTCAGCCGGCCGTCGGGCCCGCGGGGCGGCGCCTGCTGCGGCGCGCGAAGGGCGACCGCGGCGGCGTCACCAAGGCTCGGCTGCGGAGAGCGACCTCCAGGCGCAAACGCCAGGATCGCCACGAGGACCAGCGCGACCATCGCGCCGCCGGCGACCACCGGGCGCCACAGACCCGCCCGCCGCGAGACCGGCTCGGACGCCGACGCCAGCCGCAGGGACGCCGGCGCGCGCACGCCGTCGCTGACCGTCCGGATCCGGCGGCCGACCTCGGCCGCGCGATCGTCGCCGCCGGTCATGCAGTCCTCGGCCGGGCGCCGGCCCGCGGATCAGAAGCTGGGAGCGGATCGGGCTCGCCATGCAGCGCCGCCGCCACACGCAGCCGGGCGCGGTGCAGCCGCGTCGTGACCGTCGCCTCACGCACGCCGAGCGCGCGACCGGCCTCGCCGTAGGACAGCCCTACCACGTCGACGGCCACCAGCACGTCGCGCGCGGCCGGCGGCAGCGCCGCGATCACCGCGAACAGCTCGCGTGCCTCGAGTGCCGCGTCGGGGTTCCACGCGCCGCGCGGCGCCGGGGGCTCGGCGTGGAGTCCGTCGATCGCCACGGGCGAGGGACGCCGCGCGGCGGCACGGGCGCGACTGACGTACTCGTTGCGCAACGCGCGCAGCAGGTAGGCGAGGTCGTCCTCGCGGCGCAGCCAGCGCGGCCGCGCCAGCACGCGGGCGTACGTCTCCTGCACGAGATCCTCGGCGTCCTCGCGTCGCCCGCAGAGCGCCCAGGCGGCGCGGTACAGGCGGTCGAGGTGATCGCCGAGATCCTCCGGGTCGAGCCGCCGCAGCGGACCGTCCGATGCAGGAGTCGCCACGACCGCGACTGTACCGCCGGCAGGCATCGTCAGCTGACGGTCAGCGTGCCCTTCATACCGGCCGCCTCGTGACCGGGCACCGGGCAGTAGAAGCTGTACGTCCCGGGCTTCAACGTCGCGGTCACCGTCGAGTGGCCGCCGGCTGAGACCGTCTTGCCGTCCTTGTTGACGCCGTTGCCCTCGAGCGCGATCCCATGCGGGGTCGATGAGGGGTTCGACATGTCGATCGTGACCGTGCCGGCCTTGGCCGTCAGCTTCGTCGTGTCGAACTTCAGCTGACCGCTGCTGTCAGCGGCGAGCGACACCGTCTGCCCCGACCCGGCGGCCGGAGCGGCAGGGGTGGTGGCGGCCGCTGGGGCGGCGGTCGACGGCGTGGAAGCGGAAGCGCTCTTGTTGTTGGAGCTGCCGCAGGCGGCGAGCGCCAGGACGGCGACGAGGCTGAGCGGCAGAACGATGTGGCGCGGCGATGGCATGGCGGATCGAACCTCCGGAGGTATGGGCAACTGCAAGGACAGACGCTCGCGCGTCAGGATCCTTCCCATCGCGATGTCAGCCGTCGTGGACCGGGTGCAGCGTCCACGCCGGACACACCAGCGGAGCGGCCGGCTCGATCAACGCCGGAACGAGCGCCAGCGCCGCGGCGGGGAAGTCCGACATCAGCGCCGCGTAGAGCTCGCGTGCGCCGGCCTGCGACCCGAGCAGCTCGCGGGCGACGCTGTCGAGCAGCTGTTCCTGGCTCAGCGCCGGCAGGGTCCGGTCGCGGGCGACGATGCCGCCCTGCGCGACGACCTCGCCCGCGATCCGCAGCGCACCCCAGCGCGAGGCGTAGGCGAGCACGCCGGGGACCGTCGCCATCGCGTCGCCGTCGGGTTCGAATCGGACCGGATCGAGCCGGCCCAGGGCGTAGCTGAACTCGGTCCACGTCAGCGTCGTCACCTGCTCAGCGGTCGCCCAGAGGATCGACGCGCGCACGACGGTGCCCGGGCTCGGCACGATCGTCGCCGCCATCGAGCCGTAGGTCGTCGGCATCGCCGACACGCCGACGTCGAAGTCGTGCAGGTCGCCGGCGATGACGAGCAGCCGGCGCTGCTCGGGCGGCAGATGCGCGAGCTTCAGCGTCAGCCGTTCCGGCGCGCCGTTGGAGCCGAACGCGAGCAGCGGGAAGCGCCCCGATGCCTCGCGCGTGACGACATCCGCGGCCTCGCCTGCCGACACGTCCGTGATCGCCCCGTCATCGAGCAGGTACGACGTCGCCGGTCGCGGCCACGGATACCCCAGCGCATGCTGAAACTGCTCCTCGTCGAACGCACGCGGACCCAGCGAGCGTCCGATCTCGAGCAGCCAATTGCGGAATTCGGCATCCGGGAGCGCCATCCGCCGGCGCAGCTCGGGCTCCTCGATCGCCGGCCAGTCGCTCACCGCGGCAACCCTATACGCAGCCTTCAACTGCGCTTGAGCCAGTTTGACCGGGCACTCAGATTCAACCCCTTGCCTGCTCTTGCATGAACGCTTCCAAGACCCTCGCCACCGGCGCGGCGATCGTCGCAGCCTCCCTCGCGGGCGCCGGCACGGTCCTCGCCCTCGACAGCGGCTCGACCACGACGACGACCCCCGCGGCAAACCCGGCGCCCGCCGCAACCGGGAGTGCAACCCGCATCGCCGACGTGCCCAGCACCGCCAAGCAGATCTACGACGGTGCCAAGGACGCCGTCGCCTACATCCAGGCCGCGACGCCACAGGGCGTGGCGACCGGGACCGGCTTCGCCGTCACCAGCGACGGCCTGATCGTCACCAACGCCCACGTCGTCGATGGCGCAAGCGAGATCCGGGTCAAGCTCGGCACCGGTGGCCAGGCCCAGTCCGCGCGGCTCGTCGGCGTCGCCGCGGGCAAGGACCTCGCCGTGCTGCGGATCGATACCGCCGGCCGCAAGCTGCCGACGCTGAAACTGGCCGACTCCGGGACGGTCGGCGTCGGTGACGCGACGTTCGCGATCGGCAACCCGTACGGGCTTGACCACACGTTCACGACGGGCATCATCTCGGCGCTCGGCCGTGAGATCCAAGCCCCCGATGGCACGCCGATCACCGGTGCGATTCAGACCGATGCGTCGATCAACCCGGGCAACTCCGGCGGGCCGCTGCTGAACGACGCCGGCGAGGTCATCGGCGTCAACTCGCAGATCGTCAGCGGCGGCGGACAGGGCGCCGAGGGCGGCAGCGTCGGCATCGGCTTCGCGATCCCCTCGAACACCGTCGCGCAGGTCGTCGCGCAAGCCACGTCGGGCAGCCTGGACTCGGGCACTCAGACGCAGCCGCAGACGCAGGATCCGCAGCTGCAGCAGCAGGACCCGGCACTCCAGCAGCAGCTTCAGGAGCAGCAGCAGTCCCAGCAGCAGGACCCCTCGCAGCAGCAGGCGAGCCCGTCACTGCAGCAGCTGCTCCAGGCACTGCAGGGCTGAACTGCTACGTCGCCCGCCCGCGCGCGACCCGCGCCCGGCGCAGCAGCTCGGTCGTCGAGCTGTCGTGTGCGTCGGGCGCCGGAACCGCGTCGCCCTCCAGCTCATCGGCGATCGTCGTTGCCAGGACCTTGCCGAGCTCGACGCCCCACTGGTCGAACGAGTCGATCCCCCAGAGCACACCTTCGACGAGCGTCTTGTGCTCGTACAGCGCGATCAGCGTCCCCAGCGCCGCCGGCGTCAGCGGGCCGTCCACGAGCAGCGTGCTCGACGGCCGGTCGCCCGGGCAGACGCGGTGCGGCTCACCCGGGGCGTCGCGGCCGAACGCCAGCGCCTCGGCCTGCGCGAGCAGGTTCGCGAGCAGCAGGTCGTGATGGCGACCGAGCTCGTGGCGCGGCGCGGTGAAACCGATGATGTCGGCGGGGACGACGCGCGTCCCCTGGTGGAGCAGCTGGTGGAAGGAGTGCTGGCCGTTGGTCCCCGGCTCGCCCCAGAGGATCGGAGCCGTGCCGTAGCCGACCGGCTCGCCGCTGTCCGTCACGCGCTTGCCGTTCGACTCCATCGTCAGCTGCTGCAGGTACGCGGGGAAGCGCGACAGCGCCGCCTCGTACGGCAGCACGACGAGCGTGTCGTGGCCGCGCAGCGTCGCGTTCCAGACGCCGATCAGGCCCATCAGCACAGGCAGGTTGCGGTCCCACGGCGCCGCCAGCAGGTGCTCGTCCATCGCCCGCATCCCGCCGAGGAACTCGCCGAACGCCTCCGGGCCGATGCCGAGCATGATCGACAGGCCGACGGCTGAATCGACCGAGTAGCGCCCGCCGACCCAGTCCCAGAAGCCGAACATGTTCGCCGGGTCGATGCCGAAGTCGCGCACGCGCTGCTCGTTGGTCGACACGGCCACCATGTGCCGCGCGACGGCGTCCTCGCCCAGCGCGGCGACGATCCAGTCGCGCGCGGCCTTGGCGTTCTCCAGCGTCTCCAGCGTGCCGAAGGTCTTGGAGACGACCACGACCAGCGTCTGCGCCGGATCGAGGTCGGACGTCTTGGCGACGAGGTCGCTGCCGTCGACGTTGGAGACGAACCGCAGCGTCAGGTCGTCGCGGACATGATCCTCGAGCGCGAGCACCGCCATCTCCGGCCCCAGGTGCGATCCGCCGATGCCGATGTTGACGATGTTGCGGACCGGTTGACCGCCGGCACCGACCCAGTCGCCGGAGCGCACGCGGCGCGCGAAGTCGACCATCCGGCCCAGCACCTCGTGGACGCCCGGGACGACGTTCTCACCGTCGGTCTCGATCACGGCGCTGGCCGGGGCGCGCAGCGCGACGTGCAGCACGGCGCGGTCCTCGCTGCGGTTGATGTGCTCGCCGGCGAACATCGCGGCGATCCGCTCGCGCAGCCCGGCCTCCTCGGCCGCCAGGCGCAGCAGGTCGAGCGTCTCGGCCGTGACGTGCTGCTTGGAATAGTCGAGGTAGATCCCGCAGGCCTGCGCGGTGAGCCGCGTCCCGCGCTGCGGGTCGGCGGCGAACAGCTCGGCAAGCGTGGTCCCCTGGGATGCCGCCCCGTGGTCGCGCAGCGCGGCGGCCGATGGGAGCGCGTCGAATCCGGCGCTCACGATGCGGCGAGCGCCTCGTGCTTGCTCTCGAGCGTCGCGATCAGCGAGCCCCAGGATGTGACGAAGGCGTCGGCGCCCTCCGTCTGCAGGCGCGCGGCGAGCGCGTCGACGTCGACGCTCACGCCCGCGAACTCCTTCAGCGTCGACTCCGCGTCGCCGCCGTCGACGGTCATCGCGACCGGCGCGCCGCCGTGATCGGCGTAGGCGAGCAGCGTCGCCTCGGGCATCGTGTTGACGGTGTACGGCGCCGCCAGGCCGTCGATGAACAGCGTGTCCGACGCGTCGGGATCCTTCGTGCCGGTGCTCGCCCACAGCAGCCGCTGCGGCAGCGCGCCGGCGTTCATGATCCGTTGCACGCGATCGGAGGCCAGGTACTCGCGGTATGCGGAGTACGCGCGCCCGCCGATCGCCAGGCCCAGGCGGTTGCGCAGGGCGGTATCGACCTCGTTGGCGATCGCCTTGTCCCAGCGGCTCATGAACAGCGAGGCGACCGACGGCACGTCCGGCGCGAGCCCGTCCGCGATCCGGCGCTCAAGACCCTTCAGGTGCGCATCGGCGGCTGCCAGGTGCTGCTCGCTGCTGAACAGCAGCGTCACGTTGACCGGGATGCCGGCATGGATCGCGGCCTCGATCGCGGGCAGCCCCTCGGGCGTGCCGGGGATCTTGATGTAGACGTTGGGCCGGCCCATCCGCGCGTGCAGGTCCTTGGCCTGGGCGATCGTCGCGCCGGTGTCGTAGGCGAGCTTCGGCGAGACCTCGAGCGAGACGAACCCGTCAAGCCCGGCGGTCCGCTCGTGCACCTTCGCGAACAGGTCGGCCGCGCGCTGCAGGTCGCTGATCGCCAGCTCGAAGAACGTCGCCTCGGCGTCCAGTCCGCGACCTTGGAGCTCGCGCACCTGTGCGTCGTAGGTCTCGCCCTTGCCGATCGCGGCCTCGAAGATCGACGGGTTGGACGTCAGCCCGGTGACGCTGAGGTCGGCGATGTAGTGCTCGAGCGTGCCGTCGTCGAGCATCGTGCGCGTGATGTTGTCCAGCCAGATCGACTGGCCGGCGTCGTGGAGGGCCTGCGTCCTGGCGTTCATGTCGTCTTCTTCCGTCGTGCTTGCGGCTTGCGCGCCGGCGACTTGGCCGGGGCGTCCGCCGGATGGGCTGGCGGCTGTGCGCCGATCTGCGGCGCGTACCAGCCGTCGGCCGGCGCGAGCCGGTCGGCCTCCTCGGGCCCCCAGCTGCCGCGCTCGTACATGTGCACCGGCGTCGCGTCATCGAGGATCGGATTGACGATCCGCCAGGCCTCCTCGATCGTCGCCTGGCTGGCGAACAGGTCCTTCTTCCCCTGCAGCGCCGCGGTCAGCAGCCGCTGGTAGGGCGGGATCGAGTGCGCGGCCTGGCGCACCGCCGTCATCTGGACGTCCTCGACCTCGAACCCCTCGGTGTCCGGGCGGCGCGCCTGGACCTCGAGTGCCATCCGGATCTCGGGGTCGATCTGGAAGCGCAGCAGGTTGCCGTGCGGGTGCTGGACCGGGAACAGCTTCTCCGGCGGCTTCTTCAGCTCGATGACGATCTCCGTGGCCTTCACAGGAAGAGCCTTGCCCGCGCGCAGCAGGATCGGAACATCCGACCAGCGCCAGGTGTCGATCCGCAGGCGCATCGCGGCGTAGGTCTCGACCGTCGAGCGCGGGGCGACGCCGTCGGTCTCGCGATAGCCGCGGTACTGCCCGCGGACGACGTCGCGCTTGCTCAGCGTGCGGACACCGCGCAGGAAGCGCTCCTTCTCGTCGCGCAGCGCGTCGGCGTGATGGCCGCTGAACGGATCCATCGCCAGCAGTGTCAGGACCTGGAACAGGTGGTTCTCGATCACGTCGCGGATCGCGCCGACGCTCTCGTAGAACGCTCCGCGCGTGGAGACGTCGAAATCCTCGGCCATCGTGATCTGGATCTGGCGCACGTGGTCGCGATTCCAGATCGGCTCCAGGAACGCGTTGGCGAACCTGAAGAAGAGGATGTTCTCGACCGGCGACTTGCCCAGGAAGTGGTCGATCCGGTAGACGCGGTCCTCGGGGAAGACGCGGTGCATCGCGATGTTCAGCGCCTGCGCCGAGGCGAGGTCGCGGCCGAACGGCTTCTCGACGACGACGCGTCCCTCGTCCGCCAGGCCGGCGTCGCCGAGATGGTTGACGACGGTCTCGAACATCGCCGGCGGGATCGCCAGATAGTGCACGGGCCGCGTACAGCCGTCGATCTGCTCGCGGACGTTGGCGAACGTCCGCGGGTCGTCGTAGGTGCCGCCCGCGTAGCGCAGCAGCTCGGACAGCTTCTTGAACGCCGCGCGATCCAGCCCGTCCTTGCTCTCGCGCAGGCTGTCGCGGGCGCGGTCGCGGATCTTGCCCAGCGTCCAGTGCTGGCGGGCGACGCCGACGACGGGCACGTCGAGTTCATCCGCCTGGATCATCCGCTGCAGCGCCGGGAAGATCTGCTTGTAGGCGAGGTCGCCGGTGGCGCCGAAGAAGACCAGCGCGTCGCCGTCCTTCCCGCGGCCGCGAGCGCTGCGCGCCGAGCCCGCCGCGGAACTCACGCGCCGCCCTTGGTCTCGGCGTGGCCGCCGAACTGCGCGCGCATCGCCGACAGCAGTTTGCCCGCCAGATCGCCCTCGCCGCGCGAGGCGAAGCGCTGCTGCAGCGCCGTCGTCAGGACCGGAGTCGGCGTGGCGGTGTCGATCGCGGCGATCGCGCTCCAGCGGCCTTCGCCGGAGTCCGAAACGCGGCCGGTGAACCCGCTCAGGTCACCGTCGGCGTGCAGCGCGGCGGCGCTGAGGTCGAGCAGCCAGCTGCGCACGACGGTCCCGCGGCGCCAGACCTCGGCGACCTTCGCCAGATCGAAGTCGTACTGGTAGAGCTCCGGATCGCGGACGGGCGTGGTCTCGGCGTCGACGGCGTGGTCGAGCCCGCCGATGTTCGCGTGCGCGAGCAGGTTGAAGCCCTCGGCGTACGCGGCCATCAGCCCGTACTCGATCCCGTTGTGGACCATCTTCACGAAGTGCCCCGCACCGGCCGGCCCGCAGTGCAGCCAGCCCTCCTCCTCCGGCGAGGGATCGCCGCTGCGACCCGTCGTCCGGACCGCCGCATCGACACCGGGCGCCAGTGCACGCAGGATCGGCTCCAGCCGCGCGATCGCCGCGTCATCGCCGCCGGCCATCAGGCCGTACCCGTTGTCCAGGCCCCAGACGCCGCCGCTGACGCCGCAGTCGACGTAGTGGATACCGCGCTCGCCGAGCTCCTTGGCGCGGCGCAGGTCGTCGACGTAGTGACTGTTGCCGCCATCGACGACGAGGTCGTCGGACTCCAGGTGCGGGCCGAGATCGGCGAGCACGCCGTCGACGATGCCCGCGGGCACCATCAGCCAGATCGCGCGCGGCGCCGGGAGCTTGGCGACGAGATCCGCTGCCGACGCGGCCCCGGTGGCGCCGGCTTCGACGAGCGCCGCGACCGCCTTCGGGTCGGGATCGAACACCACGCAGTCATGTCCGGCACGCATCAGGCGCCGCACCATGTTGCCGCCCATGCGGCCGAGTCCGATCATCCCGAGCGTCACGTGGCCAACCCTACAACGGCCGCGAGGTCGCCCCCGCGCCGGTCAGCGCAGCCGCGCATCGAAGTTCCCGGACCGGTCCGATCGACCTGTCGTCCGGACCGAGACGGTGATCCGCCAGGTCCCCGGCGCGCCGAGCGCGAGTCCGGTGACGAGAAAGCGGCCGGGACCCGCCGGGCGCGCCGGCGAGCGGACAGGCCCGATCCCGAGCTTGGGCTGCCGCGCACTGACGTCGACCGCGACGACCCCGGCCGCCGGCCGCACGGTCAACACCAGGCGATTGCCCCCCGGCGACCCCGGCGTGAGCCGCGCGCCGATCGTCAGCGCCCCGGCTCGGACCTGTCGGGTGATCCCCTGCCCGCGTTGCGCCCGCGACGGCGTCGTCGCTGCCAGGACGCCGCTCAGCGCGAGCACCGTCGTCAGCAGCGCGGCCTCGGTGCGCAGCACGCGACGCAGCAGCGCCGTCGCCGCCCCGCCGTCGCCGTCGCCGTCCCCGCGTGCGGCGTCCTGCAGATCGGGCAGCGTGCGGCCCCGCTGGACCGCCCCGAGGACCGCGAGCCCACACAGCAGCAGCGCCTTGATCGCGACGATCCGTCCGTAGCCCGTCGTCACCAGCGCGTCGACGCGGCGCACCAGAATCAGCCCTTCGAGCAGTCCCGAGAACGCGATCGCCAGCACGGCGAGCAGCGCGATCGACGAAAAGCGCGACGCCGCGGCGGCGAGCAGGCGGGTCCGGTCCGTCGCCGGCAGCTGCACCGCGGCGAGGGCCAGCAGCGATGCAATGCCCCCGCTCCACGCGGCCGCTGCCGCGACGTGCAGGACGTTGGCCGGCACGACGAGCCAGGCGCTGGCCAGCGTGGCGTTGCCGAGCAGGGCCGGGACGCCGAGCAGCGCGAGGACGGTGAGGACCAGGGCGACCGGACGCCAGCCGGTCCCGCCGAGCGCCTGCGCATCGCAGGACGCTGCCAGCACCAGCGCCGCGATGCCGGCAACGGCGGCGAGCATCCAGCCGGCGTGCTGATGTCCGTCGCCGGGACCGGCTGCGAGCCCGATCAGCGCCGCGACCGCCGTGACGCCCGCCGCGGTGAGCAGCAGCCGCCGCAGCGACCCGGCGCCGTCGGGTGGCGCCCCGGCCGCGAGCGCCGGCGCGTGAACGGCGCGCAGGAACAGCAGGACGCCGCCCTCCAGGACGATCGCCGCGATCAGGACCGCGCGGGCCGCGTCGGCCACGGCAGCGATCAGGTCAGCCGGTCGACGCGTCGATCGAGACGTCGCCGATGATGAGCTTCGGGGTGAAGATCGACACCTTCAGCGCCGCGTTCAGCTGGTGCGCGGCCTGCGGCGACAGCAGCGCGACGAGCCCGCTCGCGTTGAGCCGCCCGGCGGGCGTGCCGCCGCTCAGCTGACGCTGGTCGAGGTCGAAGACCGGCAGCCGGCCGGTGCCGACCTCGGCCGTCACCTGCTGCGAGGCCGTGTTCGCGGACAGGTCGCGCAGAACGACACTGGCGACGTCGGATGAGATCCGCAGCCCGCCGGTGTGTGACAGCGAGCCGCCGAACGACGTCGCGTCGAGCCGGCCCGTGGTGATCGGGAAGCGCAGCGCTTCGTTGGCGAGCTTCGCCGGCGCCACGGCGCTGATCGTGACCTGGTTGTCCTCGAGCACGCCCGCGGTCTGCGGGTCGATCGCGAGCGTCGTCGATCCGCCGGTGAGCGTCACCGGGTTGGCGGCGGTCGGCAGCGTCGAGGGGCCGCCCTTGCCGTCGCTGCCGCCGCATGCCGCCAGCGTCAGCATCGCGCCGGTCAGCAGGACGGGCAGAAGGCGTGTGACGAGCGCGCGCATGGGCCGGACCGTATCCGAGGCGGGCGACGCGCGCGAGGTCGGGCGTGCGGCCGCTACTTCAGGACGCGGAACGCCGCGTAGGCCGCGCGTGCCCCGTCGGCCTCGGGCTTGACCACGACGCGGTAGCGGCCGGGCTTCAGCGCCGCCTTCAGGATCCGCCCCGAGATGTGCACCTCGTTCTCGCCGAACGAGCCGATGAACGTGAACGTCCCCGGGACGCTCTTGTAGCCGGAGGCCGTCGCGCGGCGGTAGCTGACGGTCATCCGGCCGCCGTCGGACAGCGTGAACGACACCTTGGCGCCGCCCTTCGTCGTGACCGGCCCGCCCTTGGCGACTGCGCGGAACGACGCCGGCGCGATCTTCATCTTGGAGACGGCCGGCGGCGTATCGCCGAACGCCGCCAGCGACGGGGCCACCGGGACGACGGCGGCCAGGCAGACGAGCGCCGCGAACAGGGCGCGAGAACGAGACGGTGGCATGCCGCCAACGGTAGGGGATCGACAGCGAGGTACGCGCCGGTGCCCCCGCACCGGCGCGCAGATCGCTAGCTCTTCAGCACCTCGAAGTCGGTGCGCATCCCCTGGGCGTAGTGCCCGGCGATGTTGCAGATCAGGGCGTAATGCCCCGGCTTCAGCGTCAGCGTGGTCGACTGCACCTTGCCCGCGCCGAACTCGCCGATCTCGCCGGCCGAGCCCTTCTCCGAGATCCGCGCGCCGGTGCCGAGATCGCTCGCCGGCTTGTCGGTGCGGATCACGATCATCTCGTGCTCGGTGCTGCCGGAGTTGGTGGCGATGAAGTGCACCTTCCCGGCCTTCGCCTGCTGCGCCGAGGACTTGACGGCCCACTCACCCAGATCAACGCGCACCGTGCCGTCGCTGACTGCCGCGACCGCGGCCGGCTTCTTGGCCGCCGCCGTCGCCTGATTGTTGTTGTCGCCTGAACTGCCGCAACCGGCCACCGACAGGGCCACCAGGCCCAGTGCGAAGGCCGTCGCGACCGCGCGACGTCCATGCAAGGTCATCGTGTTCCTACCCCCCGTGAGACTTCGTTAGGCCGGTCGCGACTCCCCTGCGACACGGCCGCTGGACCGTACCGCGGAGCGACGCGGGTTTCATGACATTGCTGTCAGCCCGCCGTCATGTTGCAGACGGGGCCGGCGAGTCCCACGAGCAGCCGACGAGCACCGGCTCGGGCTGGAGCGCGACGTCGAAGTCGCGCTGCACGCCGGCGGCGATCTCCCGCGCGAGTGCGAGCAGGTCCTGCGTCGTCGCGTCGCCGCGGTTGGTCAACGCGAGAGCATGCTTGCTCGACGTCGCCGCCCCGCCGTGCCGCGTCCCCTTGGCGAAGCCGGCCCGCTCGATCAGCCATGCCGCCGACGTCTTCAGCCGGCCGTCGCCGGCGTCGAACAGCGGCGGCTGCGTCGCGTCACCGAAGCGGTCGGCGACACGCCGCCGTAATCCGTCGGCCTGCGCCGGATCGAGCAGCGGGTTGGTGAAGAACGAGCCGGCGCTCCAGGTGTCGTGGTCGGGCGCGTCGAGCACCATCCCCTTGGCACGGCGCAGCGCGAGGACCGCCTCGCGCGTGGCGGCGAGCGGTGCTCGCTCGCCCGGCTCGATCCCGAGTGCGCCCGCCAGCTCGGCGTAGCGGACGGGCGCGCCGTCGCCGGATGCCGCCAGGACGAAGGTGACGGCGAGCACGACGTGGTCGGCGCGGTGCTTGAAGACACTGCTGCGGTACCCGAACCCGCACGCGCTCGGATCGAGGTCGTCGAGCTCGCCGGTCCGGCGGTCCAGCACCCGCACCGAGACGATCGTCGCGGCGACCTCCTGCCCGTAGGCGCCGACGTTCTGGATCGGCGTCGCGCCGGCGGACCCCGGAATGCCCGCCAGGCACTCCAGCCCCGCCAGGCCGTCGTCGACGACCGCGGCGACGAGCTCGTCCCACGGTTCGCCGGCCTGCGCCGTCAGCAGCGCTCGGTCACCGACCCGCCGGCGGCGCAGACCCAGCGTGCGCACGAGGACGACGGTTCCGTCGAATCCCGCGTCGGCGATCACGACGTTGCTGCCGCCCGCCAGAACCAGCACCGGCTCACCGCGGGCGTCACAGTCCCGCACCGCGTCAACGAGGTCCTCCTGCGTCGTCGCCTCGACGATCCGCCGGGCGGGTCCGCCGAGGCGCAGGGTGGTCAGCGGCGCCAGTGCCGCGTCGAAGTCGGGATCCGCCACGGGCGCAAGCGTACGCGGGGCACCACGGGTCGGCGTGCCGCAGGCGGCCCGACGGCGGAATCGACCCGGCGCTGATGCATGCATGCCATGCATAGGAGCCGGCTCGATCTGGGCCGGAATCGACCCGGCGCTGATGCATGCATGCCATGCACAGGAGCCGGCTCGATTCCAGCGGCCGCGGTCCGCCAGCTCCATCCGCAGGCCCGCATGGCGTCCGGCCCACCTCGTCGACGCCCGCCGTTCCCCAGCGCCACCGCGGTGCCGTGAAACGTCGGGGCTACAGCGGCAGGCCGGCGAGTTCGCAGCAGGCGCGCCACAACTCGGCCCGCTCGGCCGGCGTCTCGCGGGTGCGGCGCAGGTAGTGCGTCGGGCGCTCGCGGCGGTCGTGCCAGAAGCCGCCGGTGGTCTGGGCGGGCTCCTGCGCGGCGCCGAGCCAGACGATCGTGTCGGCCCCTTCCTGCGGGCTGCGCAGGACCGGCTTGGTCAGCTTGTGGAAGCGCGGGATCGATGTCGCGACGCCGGGCGTGTCGGCCCAGCCCGGGTGCATCGCGTGGACGACGACGCCGCTGCCCTGTAGCCGCTGGGCGAACTCCTCGGACAGGATCACCTCGGCGCGCTTGGTCCGGGCATAGACGACGGTGCCGTCCCAGTCGCCCGCCTGCGCCAGGTGCGCGGCCTGCAGGTCGGACGTCGCGACGCGCTCGGAGTACATGCCGCCCGATGCGACCCAGATCACGCGGCTCGGCGCGCTCGCCCGCAGCTCCGGCTCGAGCAGGCGCGAGAGCAGGAACGGACCGAGCACGTTGGTCGCGAAGGTCAGCTCGACGCCGTCGGAGGTCAGGCGGCGCTCGGGCAGCAGGACGCCGGCGTTGTGGACCAGCACGTGCACGGTGTCCAGACGCCCTGCCAGCGCGCGGACGGCGGCCAGGCTGGACATGTCGGCGAGCTCGACGTCGATCGTCCCGCCGGTCGCGACGGCGGCGACCTTCGCCCGTGCGGTCTCGGCGCGCTCGGCATCGCGACCGACCAGCGTGACGTCTGCGCCGAGCGCCGCGAAGCCTTCGGCGGCGGCCTGTCCCAGGCCGGCAGTCGCGCCGGTGACGACCGCGCGGCGCCCGTCCATTCGCGGCAGCTCGTTGTCCCAGCCGGGCAGATGACGGCGCACGCGCACGCCGATCGCGGAGTATCCGGGGGCGACCGTGCGGTCGAGCAGGGTGTCGAGCGCGCGGCCGATCACGACCGCTCACCCTAGAGGGTGGGCGACGCGGTCGACTGCGGGCGGCGCGAGCGCGACCGCGGCTTGCCTACCCTGTCGCCAATGCCACGGACGCGCGTGCCGCTCTTCGCCCTGTCGCTGCTCGTCGCGTTCGTCGCGCTGGTCTCGGCTGCGCCCGCGGGTGCAACGTCCGCTCCGTTCCCGCGTGGCTTCACCTGGGGCGTCGCGCTCGCCGGGTTCCAGTCCGACATGGCGCTCGGCTCGAGCCTCGACACGCACTCGGACTGGTGGAGCTGGTCGCACGACTCCGGGAACATCGACGCCAAGCGCGTCACCTCCGACGATGCCGGATACGGGCCCGGGTTCTGGCAGCTGTACAAGTACGACACGCGGCTGGCGCATCGCCAGCTCGGCGCCGGCGCGTTCCGCATGTCGCTGGAATGGAGCCGGATCTTCCCGCGGTCGACCGCGGCGGTGAAGACCGGGAAGACGATCACGCTCGCCGAACTGCGCAAGCTGGACCAGCTCGCCGATCACAGCGCCGTGCGTCACTACCGAGCGATCCTCACGGCGATCCGCCACAACTCGATGCGCCCGCTGGTGACGGTCAACCACTTCACGCTGCCGCTGTGGGTCCACGACCCGCTGCGCGTGCACGACGCCTTCGCCGGCCGGGCAGCCGACGCCCCGCTGCCCGCCCTCCAGCGGGCCGGCTGGCTCGACAGCTCGACGGTCGGCGAGTTCCGCAAGTACTCGGCGTATGTCGCCTGGAAGTTCGGTGACCTGGTCGACGACTGGGTACCGATCAACGAGCCGATGGTCGTCGTCGTCAACGGCTACGCCAACGTGCCCGGCGTGACGGCGGGCAACTTCCCGCCAGGCGTGCTCTCGTTCCCGGCGGCGCTGCGCGCGACGGTGAACCTCGCGCTCGGCAACGCGGCGAGCTACGACGCGCTGCGCAGCTGGGATCGCGCCGATGCCGACCGCGACGGGCACCGCGCTCGTGTCGGCGTGGTGCAGAACATGATCGACTTCACGCCGTCCAACCCGTCTGCCGATCAGGTCAGCGCGACGCGCCACGCCGACGACCTGTTCAACCGGCTGTGGCTCGATGCGGCGATCAAGGGTGACTACGACGTCAACGCCGACGGCCGCATCGGCCGCGGCGAGCATCGTCCTGCATTGGCTCACAAGGCCGACTTCGTCGGCGTCAACTACTACTTCCGTGGGCGCGTCAACGCGCTGCCGGCACCGCTGACGCCAACGATCCCGATCCTCGACTTCGTGCCGACGACGACCTACCGCTGGGCGCTGAACCGCAGCGCGCCGACCTGCCCGACGTTCTGCTCGGACTTCGGGGCGGAGATCGAGCCGCGCGGGCTGCTCGGGGCGCTGGCGACCGCCGGGTCCTACCACCTGCCCGTCATCGTCACCGAGAACGGGATCGCCGATGCGACCGACGCGCAGCGGCCGAAGTACCTGCACGACCACCTCGAGGTGCTGCAGCAGGCGATCGCCGACGGGGTCGCCGACGTCCGCGGCTACTACGCCTGGTCGCTGACCGACAACTTCGAGTGGGCGGCCGGCTACACGCCGAAGTTCGGCTTCTACTCCGTCGATCGCGGCACGCTGCGCAGGCGTCCGCGCACCGCCAGCATCAAGGTCTTCCGCGAAGCTGCGCGGCGCAACGCCGTCCCCCCGGCTCCGCCGGTGGTCCCGGTCACCAACCGGTGAGCGCGCGGCCGGCACGCGCGCTGCGCGAGCTCGACGTGCGCGCGTACGCAGCGGTCGCCGCGGCGCACTCGCCCGTCGTCGACGCTCCGCTGGCGGCGATCTCGCGTGCGGCCGACCTGTCGAAGCCGTGGCTGGCGAGTGCCGGCCTGCTGAGCGTCGCCGGCGGTCCGCGCGGGCGACGTGCGGCGGCGACCGGGATGGCCGCGATCGGCGTCACCTCGGCCGTCGTGAACCTCGTGCTGAAGCCGCTCAGTCGCCGGCGCCGGCCCGACCGGGGGCTGCACGCGGTCCCCGACGAGCGGCGCGTGCCGATGCCCGAGTCGACCTCGTTTCCGTCGGGCCACGCGGCGTCGGCGTTCGCATTTGCGACCGGCGTCGGCGCCGTTCATCCGGCTGCGGGACGCGTTGCGCGCGGGGCCGCCGCGGTCGTCGCCTACTCCCGCGTCCACACCGGCGTGCACTACCCGGGCGACGTGCTCGCGGGCTCGCTCATCGGCGTCGTTCTGGGCCGCGCGACGGCGGCCGTCATGGCCCGCCGCGCGACGTCTGGGAGGATCCGCTGATGGCCCTCATCGACATCAGCGTCCCGATCCGGACCGACATGCCGATCTGGGACGGCAACCCCGGCGTGCACACCGAACTGGCCCAATCGATCGCTCGCGGTGACCGCTCCAACGTGACGCGGATCGACTTCGGCGCGCACACCGGAACCCACGTCGACGCGCCGCGGCACTTCATCGAGGACGGCGCCACCGCCGAGACGATCGATCCGCAGGTGCTGATCGGCGAGGCCTGGGTCGTCGACGCGACGGCCGCGCAGACCGTCCTCGACGCCGCGGTGATCGCCGCCGCCCGGATCCCGGCCGGCGCCGAGCGCGTCCTGCTGAAAACGCGCAACTCCGAGCTCTGGGCACAGAACACGTTCACTCGCGACCACGTGCGGCTCGATGGACCGGGCGCGCAGGCCGTGATCGACGCGGGCGTGCGGCTGATCGGGATCGACTACCTCTCGATCGGTGACGGCGACGCGCACACGCTGCTGCTCGGCGGCGGCGTCGTGCCGCTCGAGGGCCTGGACCTGCGCGGCGTCGCGCCCGGTCGCTACACGCTGTACTGCACCGCGCTCAAGGTCGTCGGGTCCGACGGCGCCCCGGCCCGCGCGCTGCTCGGGCCGGCGTAGTCGCTCGGAGCGCCGCGGGCGGAACTCAGGTGCCGCAGTTGGGCAGGCCGAGCGCGACGGAGCGCGACTGACCTTCGACCGTCGCCGCGTTCAGCAGCTGGACGTCGGCGGCCACCTTGCGGACCGTCGTCGTGTGCGCCGCCTCGGTCTGGACCTGGTCGAGCAGGGTCACCTGCTGCTGCAGCAGATCGAGCACGCGCGTCCAGGCCGGCTTGATCTCGTTGGGCGGCGTGATCCCTCGCAGGGTCACCAGCTGGGCACGCTGAGCGGGGACGAGCGTCGCGGCCGCCGTCGGGACCTCGGAGAGCTTCTTCGGCTGCGTGCCGTCGGTGACGTTGTTCGTCGCGACGCAGACGGCGTTGACCTTGGCGTTGAAGACCCGCCGGGCGAGCTCGTCCTTGGAGATGCCGCTCTTGCTGGAGCTGCCACCGCAGGCGGAC
>JBBRFO010000018.1:0-33931 GCA_038224135.1 Solirubrobacterales bacterium | reverse complement strand
GTGATCGACAGCTCCGGCACAGTGGCGGCGCACACCGGCGAGCGCTGCATCAGCTTCGCCGGCGATCAGCAGGGTGCGGGCTTCAGCGTCCAGGCCAACATGATGGCCGGGCCCGAGGTCTGGCCGGCGATGGCGCGCGCGTTCGAGGCCGCCGCCGGCCCGCTCGCCCGGAGGCTGGTCGCGGCGCTCGACGCCGCCGAGGCGGCGGGCGGTGACGCGCGTGGGCGCCAGTCGTGTGCGCTGCTGGTCGTGCCGGCCGCCGGCGAGTCGTGGCGGGCGAGCGTCGATCTGCGCGTCGACGACGCACCCGAGCCGCTCGATGAGCTGCACCGGCTGCTGGACCTGCACGACGCCTACGAGCTGGCGAACGCCGGTGACGAGCTGGCCGGGGCGGGCGACCACGTCGCGGCCGGCGAGCGCTACGACCGCGCCGCCGCGATCGCCCCCGACAACCACGAGCTGCTGTTCTGGGCCGGACTGGCGGCGGCGCAGGGCGGCGACCTCGAGCTGGGGCTGGAGCGGGTGCGGCGAGCGATCGAGCTGCAACCCGGCTGGCGAGCGCTGCTCGACCGCCTGGAGCCGGACATCGCGCCGTCGGCGCAGGTCGTCCGCGCCGCGCTCTGACTCCGGGGAAAATAGTTGCATCCGCAACTGTGTGTGCTACGGTGCTTGCACAAGCAACTATCTGCGGCACGGACACAGGAGCACGACATGGCCACTTCCCCCACGATCACCCCGACCTGGACGCTGGACCCGGTCCACTCGACCGCCGAGTTCACCGTCAAGCACATGGTCGTCGCGACCTTCCGCGGCGGATTCGACGAGATCGACGCGACGCTCGACACCACCGACGGCGCCACGACGATCACCGGCCGCGTGCCGGTCGCGAGCATCGTCGTCAAGGACGAGAACCTCAAGGGCCACCTGCTGGCGCCGGACTTCTTCGACGCCGAGAACGCGCCGGAGATCACCTTCCAGTCGACCAGTGTCGAGACTGGCGATGACGGCGCGATCAGCGTCCACGGCGACCTGACCGTCAAGAACCACACGCATCCCGTGACCGTCTCGGGGCAGCTCAGCGAGCCGATCGAGGACTTCCAGGGCGGCATCCGCCGCGCGGCGGACCTCACCACGACGATCGATCGCACGCTCTACGGCCTGGACTGGAACGCGCCGCTGCCCAAGGGTGGCTTCGCCTTGGGCAACGACGTCAACCTGTCCGTCCACCTCGAGTTCGTCAACGCGTAGGGGAGACCGGCATGCGACTCCTCGCAATCAGCGGCAGCCTGCGCGGCGAGTCGCACAACACCAAGCTCCTGCGGGCGGCGGCGACGACGCTGCCGCCCGGCTCGGGCTTCGATCTGCTCGATCCGGAGATCCTGCGGGCGATCCCGGCCTACGACGAGGATCACGAGCGCTCGGGGCTGCCGACGCCGTTCGCCGTCGCCCAGCTGAAGGCCGCGATCGCGCGCGCCGACGGTGTCCTGTTCGCGACGCCGGAGTACAACGGCTCGATCCCCGGTGCGCTGAAGAACGCGCTCGACTGGGCTTCGCGCCCGCTGGCGACCTCGCCGCTGAAGGCCAAGCCGGTCGCCGTCGTCGGATCGAGTACCGGCCTGTTCGGAGCCGTCTGGGCCCAGGCAGAGCTGCGCAAGGTGCTGCAGACGCTCGGGGCGCAGGTCGTCGACCGCGAGCTGCCCGTCGGCCAGGCGGACGATCAGTTCGACGCCCAAGGCCTGCTCGTCGAGGACGCGCTGCAGGCTGCACTGGCCGAGCACGTCGCCGAGCTCGTCGCCGCCGTCCCGGTGCAGGCAGCCGCGTAGGCCGACCCAGGGCGTCGGCTCAGCTGCCGACGCCCAGCAGATCACAGAGGGCGCGCGCCGCGACGCTCGCCGTTGCCGCCACCGCTGCCGGCGGGCCGCCGCCCATCGCGGGCATCCGGGTGACCAGCGCCGCATCGACCCTGCCGTGGAAGCAGCGGATCGACGAGGTGCCGTCGGTCGTCCCGGGCAGCACGTAGTGGTAGATGCCTTTCGGGAATTCCGGCGTGGCGCTCGTGATCCCGTTGCAGGCATCGAGCTTCGACACGCTGACCCTGCGCCCCTTGATGTCGCGCTTGCCGTAGATCGGGAACCCGTCGAAGGCGATGCCGATGATGTGCGACGGACCGGTGCTGGTGTCGACCTCGGCCGTCACGCAGGCCGGGAGGCCGTGGTAGTGGTACTGGCCGCCGGGGCTGGGGTGGCCGCTGCAGGCGTCGACGAACGGCACGTCGGCGCCACCCGTCCCCTTGACCGTGAAGTTGTTGGCCATCGCGACGGTCTTGCCGTCGCCTTCGTAGGGGTTGTAGAGGACGGCTCCCGAGATCATCAGGCCGATCGACCCCATCGGCGCGGCCGTCGTCCCGGTCGTCTTCTTCGGCGACGTCGGGATCTTGTAGTCGTAGGACTGGGCCTTCGTCGGGTCGTCCGCTGCGACCGCGGTGGCCGCGGTCGGGACCGCCCCCGCGCCTCCGCCGGCAGGCACCGCGTACTGCGCCAGGCGAGCGTGGTTGGGGATGCCGTTCGATCGCAACCGGACCTCGGTCGCGCTGTAGGTGATCGTGATGCCCTTGCCCCAGGTCGCCTTCTTGAGGCCGGCCTTGGTCGACGCGGTCCGCTTCGCGGACGTGGTCCCCTCCGCCCCGGATGCGGAGCCGCCGGCCAGGGCGGCCGTCAGCGCGGCGGCGGACATGAGGACGGCGGCTGGGATGAAGCGCTGCGGTAGGTGCATCGGCGCAGGCTCCCAGCAGCGTCTGTGGGAATTCTGAGGAGGCGGGAGCCCTACCGGTCGCCCGGCAGCGTCCGCGGGTACGGCGAGACGACGGTCGCCGTGTCGAGCGCGGTGTGCAGGATGCGCTGCTGCTCGGCGTTGTGCGCGGCTGGGTAGCCCTCGCCCGGGCTGGCCCGTTCGGGCCGCCCGACGTAGCCGAACTCCAGATGGTCGGGCAGGATCTGCATCAGCCGCGGGGACATGTGCGCGCGGGCGCCCATGTTGCGCGGCTCCTCCTGGACCCAGAGGACCTCGCGCAGGTTCGGGTACATCCCGATCAGCTCGCGGATGTCCTGCTCGGGGAACGGGTAGAGCAGCTCGACGCGGCCGATCGCGACCGATTCGTTGCCCTCGCGCAGCGGGTGGCCGACGAGGTCGTAGTAGATCTTGCCGGTGCACAGCACCAGCCGCTTGACCTTGCCGGTGTCGACGCGCGGCTCGCCGAGCACGGGGAAGAACTGCGTGTCGGCCAGGTGCTGGATCCGGTTTGTCGCCTGCGGCAGGCGCAGCAGCGACTTCGGCGACATGATCACCAGCGGGCGCTGTTTGGCGATCAGCGCCTGGCGGCGCAGCAGGTGGAAGTACTGTGCCGGCGTCGTCAGGTTGGCGACGCGGATGTTGCCCTCGGCGGCGAGCTGGAGGAAGCGCTCCAGGCGCGCCGAGGAGTGCTCGGGGCCCGAGCCCTCGTAGCCGTGCGGGAGCAGCAGCGTCAGGCGGGTGCTCTGCCCCCACTTGGACAGGCCGCTGACGATGAACTGGTCGATGATCACCTGGGCGCCGTTGGCGAAGTCGCCGAACTGCGCCTCCCACATCACCAGCGTCTCCGGCGCCTCCTGCGAGTAGCCGTACTCGAAGCCCAGACAGGCGGTCTCCGACAGCGGGCTGTTGTGCAGCTCCAGCGGCGCCGTCGCCTCGTCGAGGTGCTGGATCGGCGCGTACATCTGCCCCGTCTTGGCGTCGTGCAGCACCATGTGGCGGTGGCTGAACGTGCCGCGCTCGCTGTCCTGGCCGGTCAGCCGCAGCGGCACGCCCTCGGTCAGCAGCGAGGCCATCGCGAGCGCCTCGGCGTGGCCCCAGTCGATGCCGCCGGCCTCGCCGAGCGCCTCGCGCCGGCGCTCGAGCTGGCGCACGAGCTTGGGGTGGATCGTGAAGCCCTCGGGGACCGTCAGCAGCTCGTCGTTGAGGCGCAGCAGCGTCTCGGCGGGGACCGCGGTCGCGACGACCGGGCTCGGCGTACGGTCGAGCTCGTACTCGCCGGTCGACTGCTCGCCGGCGCCGGCCTCCTGCGCCGCCTTGATCTGCTCCTTGAGCTGCTGGTGGCGGCTGGTCAGGTTGTCCCAGACCTCCTGCTGCCAGCCGTCGGCCTGCTCGCGCGTGACGACGCCGGACTCGATCAGCCGCGCCGCGTAGAGGTTGGCGACGCGCTCATGCGCCTTGATCTGCGCGTACATCTCGGGCTGCGTGTAGGCGGGCTCGTCGGCTTCGTTGTGACCGAAGCGGCGGTAGCCGATCAGGTCGATCAGCACGTCGTGGCCGAACTCGTCGCGGAACGCCATCGCCAGTCGGACGGCCGCGATGCAGGTCTCGACGTCATCGGCGTTGACGTGGATGATCGGGACGTCGAAGCCCTTGGCCAGATCCGACGCCCAGCGGGTCGAGCGCGAGTCCTCGAAGTCGGTCGTGAAGCCGACCTGGTTGTTCTGCACCAGGTGCAGCGCGCCACCGACCTGGTAGCCGTCCAGCGCCTGCAGGTTGAGCGACTCGGCGACGACGCCCTGGCCCGGGAAGGCCGCATCGCCGTGGAGGATGATCGGCACCGCCGCCCGTGGCTCGCGCGTCGGGTGCGGTCCCTTGCGATCAGTCTGCGCGGCGCGCGCGGCGCCGAGCACGACCGGATCGACGAACTCCAGGTGGCTCGGGTTGGACTCGAGGTTGACGAGCACCTCGCCGCCCTCGCGCAGCAGGTACGCGCGCTGGTGGCCATGGTGGTACTTGACGTCGCCGGTGCCGCCCTGCGGGATCTCGGTGACGGCCTTGACGGCCTCCATCGAGGCGCCTTCGAACTCGGCGAAGATCGTCTCGTAGGCGCGGCCGAGGTTGTGCGCCAGGACGTTCAGGCGACCGCGGTGGGCCATGCCGATGACGACTTCGCGCGCGCCCTTCGCGGCGCTCAGCTCGATCGCCTCGTCGATCATCGGGACGGTCATGTCCAGACCCTCGACGGAGAACTGCTTCTGGCCGAGGTAGGCCTTGTGCAGGAACCGCTCGAGCGCGTCGACGGCGATCAGCCGGCGCAGCAGCCGCACGCGGTCGGCGTCGACGATCGTCGAGCCGAAGACGCCGCTCTCGATCTGCTCGCGCAGCCAGACGCGCTGGCGATGGCTGGAGATGTGCTCGATCTCGTAGGCGATCGTCCCGCAGTACGTCTCGCGCAGGTGCGGCAGCGCCTCCTCGAGGTTGTCGCCGGCGACGTAGGTGCGCAGGATCTTCGACGGGATCCGCCGCATCAGTTCCGGCGTCAGATGCACCGTGTCGGGATCGAGCGCCGGGTCGCCGATCGGCGTTGCGCCGAGCGGGTCGAGCCGGGCGGCCAGGTGCCCGTGGGTGCGGAAGGCCTTGACGAGCGACGTCGCGGCCTGCACGGCCTGCATCAGCTCGAGGTCGTCGCCGGTCCGGGCGGGACCGGGTGCCCCGGCGGGCGCCGCGGCGGCGAGCTGCGCGGTCGGCAGATCGATCGGCGCACCGGGTGTGACGCCGAGCGCGGAGAAGACCTCGTCGTAGAAGCCGTGCTCGCCCTGGAGGTAGGACTCGACGGTCTGCAGGAAGCGACCGGACTCGGCGCCCTGGATGATCCGGTGGTCGTAGGTCGAGGTCATCGTCATGACCTTCTCGGCGCCCAGCGCGACGCCGACGTTGCCGAGGCCGACCGGGAACGCGATCGAGCCGGTGGCGATGATCGTGCCCTGACCGACCATCAGCCGCGGGACCGACGCGATCGTTCCGATGCCGCCCGGGTTGGTCAGCGTGACGTTCGCTCCGACGAGGTCGTCGGCGGACAACGTGTTCGTTCGCGCCTTGTCGATCAGCGCGTCGAACGCGGCCTTGAACTCGGCGAACGTCATCCGCCCGGCGTCGCGGATCACCGGGACCATCAGCGTGCGCGAGCCGTCCTTCTTCTCGACGTCGACGGCGATGCCGAGGTTGACCGCGTCGTCGTCGACGCGGTGCGGCTTGCCGTCGACCTCCTCGAAGTGATGCGCCATGACCGGCATCACGTCGGTCGCGGCGCGCGCGATCGCGTAGGCGATCAGGTGGGTGAAGGAGACCTTCTGGCCGGCGGCCTTGAGCTGACCGCGACGGCCGTCCATCTGCGTGACGGTGATCGTGCGGAACGAGGTCGCCGTCGGGATCGCCCGGCTTTCGTCCATGTACCGCGCGAGCGTCGCGGCGCCGCCGCGGATCGGCTTCGAACTGCCGCCGGTCTTCGCTGCCGTCACGCCGCCGGCCTGCGGCCCGGCGAGGACGTCGGCCTTCATGATCCGCCCGCGCGGGCCGGACCCGGTCAGCGTGCCGAGGTCGACGCCGGTCGCGGCAGCGGCGCGGGCGGCGATCGGCGAGGCGTCGACGCCGTCCGTCGAGACCGGCGGCGAGACCGGGGCGGCGGTCGCGCTCGCGCCGCCGTTGGTGGCGGGTGCAGCGGGCGCGGCGCCCCCGGCGGTCAGCTGCATCCGAGCGATCACCTGCCCGACCGTGACCGTCTCGCCCTCGGCGGCGAGGATCTCGGTCAGGACGCCGTCGGCCGGCGCGGGCAGTTCGACGTCGACCTTGTCGGTCGAGATCTCGACGATCGTGTCGCCGTCGGCGACCGGGTCGCCGACGGCGGCGTGCCACTCGAGCAGCGTGCCCTCGGTGACCGACTCGCCGGCTCCCGGGGTGACGATGTCGACGATCTCGCCCGCGGCGCTGTCGGGCGGCGCGGCGCCGCCGTTCCCGTCGCTCGCGGCCGCTGCGTCGGTGGCGGCGCCGTTTGCCGCCGCGCCGTTGCCGTCGCCTGCGGCCTGGATCTCGCACAGCACGGCGCCGACGTTGACCGTGTCGCCTTCAGCTGCGTGGACCTTCACGATCGTGCCGGCGACCGGTGCCGGGACCTCGGCGTCGACCTTGTCGGTCGAGACCTCGACGATCGTCTCGCCGGCCTCGACGCTGTCGCCCTCGGCCTTGTGCCACTCCAGCACGGTGCCCTCGGTGACCGATTCACCCATCGCCGGGAGCGTCACCTGCACTGTCGTCGAGACCGCCATGTCGATTCGCCCCTGACTCTATAGGTCGTCGCGCGCCCCGGTGGCCGTCGTGCGGCGGCGTTCCTGGCGCACGAACTCGAACGATCCGATGAACGGCCCGATGCCGCCCAGGATCGTCACCGCGACCGCCAGGCGCAGCGGCACGACGCGCGCGTGGAGTGCCGCGAAGATCAGCGCGCACATCACGAGCCAGCCGACGCCGTGCGCCAGGCCGAAGACCATCTCGGCGCCGTGCAGGCCCGGGACAAGCCAGACGACGAGCAGCGTGCAGTAGACGGCGGAGTGGGCGAACGACAGGCGCTTCAGCGTCGCGAACTGCAGGCTGCGTCCGCGGACCGGCCCGACGGCCGCGCTCATCCGTCGCTCGCGCTGAGCATCGTCGCCATCCGCCGAAGTGGCTCATCTGCCTCGGCCGGCCACTGATCGATCGCCGCCGGCCACCAGTCGTAGGCGTCGTGCTCGTGGTCGGGGGTGACCTGCGCACCGTCCGGGAGCCAGGCCTGGCCGATGAACATCGCCAGCCGATGCGGCAGCAGGATCAGCGCGTCGCCCTGCACGCGCTCGGCCTCGACCGACCACTCCTCGGCGAGCTCGCGCGCGAGCGTCTCGAACGGGCTCTCGCCGAGGTCGACCGCGCCGCCGGCGCCCAGCGCCCAGCGCCCGGCCCACGAGGCGACCCACGGCGCGCGGCGTCCCGCCAGCCAGCGGCCCTGCGCGTCGCGCACGGCGCACAGCGCGGCCATCGAGTTGCTCGCGTCACCGTCCACGAGCCGCAGCGCCCCGCGCGCGGGCTGCAAATGCATCACCAGACCGCCGTCGGCTGGAGCCTCGTGCGAGACCAGCCGCGCCGACCAGCCGTCGTGGCTCGGCGACCCGCGCTCGGCCAGCGCGGCAATGGCCACGTCGGCGGCCGCGGTGTGCTCGTCGGAGGGCTCGTAGTGCTCCTGGGACCACTGCGCGTGCACCCCGTCGGCGGCCCACGGGCCGCGGGCGAGGAGTCCAGGCGCGGCACTCATGCGTTGAAGGCTAGACGTGCGGCGCTCACCGCACCACGAACAGCCGCCGGTTGCGCAGCGCGCTCGACGCCGCCTTCTCGGTCCCGGCCGCGCCGGTCGCGCGCGAGACGATCACATAGCGCCCGCGGGGCAGCGGCCGGATCAGGGTGAAGGTCCAGCGCGCGGTGCCGCTGGCGGACAGGAACGAGGCAGCGACGCACGGCTTGGCCGTGCGCTTTGCGGGTCCCAGCCGGCCGCTGGGACGCAGGCGCCGGCAAGCCCGCGCCGCGCGCCTGGCTGCCGCAGCATGGGCACCGTGGTCGAGGCGGACGACGGCGATCTCGACGCGACGCAGCAGCGTGCCGGTCGCGCGGCCGGTGAAGCGCGTCAGCTTGGCGCGGCGCACCGGCGAGCCGATCGCGTCGACCGTCGACCGCGCCGTCGCGACGACGACCGGCGGAATCACCGGTGGCGCCGGCGGCGGGACGACGCCGATCACGACGTTCGTCGGCAATGCGGCCACCGACCCGTCCGTCGCCGTGAACGTGAAGCTGTCCGTGCCGCTGAAGCCGGGGGCGGGGAGGTACGTCGCGGCGCCGGCTGCGCTGACCGTCGCCGTCCCGTGGTCGGGCGCGGCGGCGAGGCTGTACGTCAGCGGGTCGCCGTTGGCGTCGCTGCACGACAGCGTCAGGCTGACGAGCGGCGCGGCGGGCGGCGAGGTGCCGCTCGTCGGCAGGCACGACGGTCCGACCTCGCGCTGGAAGACCGCCAGGCCGCTTGTCGTCTGGCTGCCGGCGTACATGCGGGGGCCTTCGGGTGCGGCGGCGACGGTCGCGACCGTGCCGAGGCCCGCGTAGCTCGTGCAGCCCGCGAGTGCGGCGGCGATGCACTGGGCGGTCCCGGACGTCGCGCCGGTCAGCGGATCGTGATCAAAGGCCCAGACGCCGCTCGTGCCCGCAGCGGCGTACAGCGACTTGCCGTCCGGGCTCAGCGCCAGGCCGAGGATCGCGGCCAGGCCGGTCCGGGTCGTGCACCCCGCAAGGGCGATGCCGGATTCGCACGACAGACGCGGGCCGAAGTTGCCACCGGCGTCGATCGCCAGCGTCGTGACGGCCTGCCCGCCGCCGCCGACGGCCAGCGAGCGGCCGTCGGGCGCGAGCGCGAGCTGGTCCGGGTAGGTGAGACCGGTGATCGCGCCCGGGCAGGCCGGCTCGGGGAGGCCGTTGGTCGCGATGCAGTCGGCCTGGGCGCCGATCGCGCCATCGGCGGCGCCGATGACGTAGGACTCGACGCCGGACTGATTCTGGCCCGTTCCGCGCCAGGCGACGTACAGCCGCGATCCCCGGAGCGCCAGTGCGGAGGCGACCGTCAGGTCGTTGTCCGCACAGGCGGGGGCCGTTCCACCGGCTGGCCGCACGCAGCCCGGCAGCGTCTGCGGGGTGGCGTCGAACGCCCCGGCGGTCGTCAGCGTGAAGAGCGCAATCCCGCCGGCGCCCGCGGCGCTCGCCGTGTACAACCGCCGCCCGTCCGCCGACAGTGCCAGGTCGCGCGGGGTGTCGAGCGCCCTGACGGCGATGCACGGGGCGGCGGCCTGCTGGGCGATGCAGCCCAGCTCGGCGCCGATCGCTCCGTCGGCGCCCAGGCGGAACGCGACGACGCGCGAGGTCGAGCCGGACCCGGTCGCGACGTACAGCGTGTGCGTGACGGCCGAGACGGCCATCGCGGTCGCGCCCGCGATCCGCGGGTTCGCCGGGCCGCAGGGCGCCGGGCCGACCGACGCGACGCAGTTCAGCGCCGTCAGCGACCCGTCGGCGCCGCGGCGGTAGGCGATCAGCGCCGCCGCGGCGGATGCGTACAGCGTCGACCCCGAGACGACGACATCCTGCCCGTCGGCCTGCGGCGCGTACGTCCCACAACCGGCGGCGCCGGTCGCGTTGATGCACCCCGCCGCCCCCGGGAACGGCGTCAGACCGCCGAACGGCGGCGGTACGGCGCCGGCCGTCGCGGCCAGGACGAGGCTCGCAGTGAGGGCGAGCAGCAGCGATCGGACGGGCGCGAGAGGCATCCGCCCGAGTGTGTCGCATAGGGTCGACGCCATGACCGCGCCGCCACCGGACCGGGTGCGCAACCGCTGGGGCTGGGGCTTCCAGGACGCGGTCATCGGTGCCGAGCAGGCGCGCCAGGCGGCTGCTGCGATACCCGCGCTGCTCGGCGTACCGGTCGCCGCAGAGATCGAGAGCCCGGTCTCCCTCGAGGCCGTCACGCTGCCGGCTCCGCGGATCGCCGCGCCGACCGGATCGCTCGCCGCGATCTGCGCGCAGGACGTCGACGCGCGCGCTCGCCACACCTATGGCAAGTCGTACATCGACACGATCCGCGCCTTCCGCGGCGTCTACGAGCACGTGCCTGACGTGGTCGCGCGGCCACGCGACGAGCACGAGATCGAGGCCGTCCTGGAGTGGGCGGCCGGCGCCAACGCGGCGGTGATCCCCTACGGCGGCGGGACGAGCGTCGTCGGCGGCGTCGAGGCGCGAATCCCGGGGCACTTCGACGGCGCCGTCTCGCTCGACCTCGGCGCGCTCGACGAGGTCCTGGAGGTCGACGCGGTCTCACGCGCGGCGCGGATCGGCGCCGGGGCGGCCGGCCCGCGGCTCGAGTCGCAGCTCGCCGCGCACCGGCTGACGCTGCGCTTCTATCCGCAGTCGTTCGAGCTGTCGACGCTCGGCGGCTGGATCGCGACGCGCGCGGGCGGCCACTTCGCGACCGGCCCGACGCACATCGACGACCTCGTCGAGAGCATCCGGGCGGTGACGCCGACCGGCCTCTGGGAGTCGCGACGGCTGCCCGGGTCCGGCGCCGGCCCGAGCCCCGATCGGCTGCTGCTCGGGTCCGAGGGCACGCTCGGCGTGATCACGCAGGCCTGGGTCCGCGTCCAGCCGCGCCCGGCGTTTCGCGCGTCGCGGGCGGTCCGCTTCGCGGACTTCCTTGGCGGTGCTCAGGCGCTGCGCGAGATCGTCCAGTGCGGCCTGCTCCCGGCCAACTGCCGGCTGATCGACCCGCTCGAGGCGCTGCAGACCGGGGCCGGCGATGGCTCGCACGCGGTCCTCGTGCTGGGCTTCGAATCGACGGCGCACGAGGTCGCCGAGCCGCTCGCCCAGGCGCTGGCGATCGCGCGTGAGCACGGCGGCGCGTGGGACGAACCCGCACCCGGTGGAGACGGCGGAGCCGCCGGCGCCTGGCGCGCCGCGTTCCTGGCGATGCCCTACCTGCGCGACATGCTGCTGCGCCTGGGAATCCTCAGCGACACGTTCGAGACGGCGATCACGTGGGAGCGCTTTCCCGACTTCCACGCCTCGGTGATGGGCGCCGTCCGCGAGGCGCTGGGCGAGCCATGCCGCGTGACCTGCCGTTTCACGCACGCCTATGCCGACGGCCCGGCGCCGTACATCACGGTGATCGCGCCGGCGCGGCGCGGCGACGAGCTGTCGCAGTGGCGCGAGATGAAGGACGCGGCGGGCGCGGCGATCATCGCCGGCGGCGGCACGATCACGCACCACCATGCCGTCGGCCGCGACCATCGCCCGTGGTACGACGCGCAGCGCCCGGACCCGTTCGCGGCCGCGCTGGCCGGCGCCAAGGCCGCCGTCGACCCGGCCGGCATGCTGAATCCCGGCTGCCTGATCGATCCGCTGACACGGAGTTGACAACAGGTGTGAGTGAGTGCATACTCACACCTTCGCGATGACCCCGGCAGCCATCACAGCCCGCAAGCTCCAAACCGCCGACGCGCGCCGCGTGGACCTGCTCGCAGCCGCGCAGGAGCAGTTCGCCCTCCAGGGCTACTGGGGCACGCCGACGACGGACATCGCCAAGGCCGCCGGCATCTCGCAGGCGTACCTGTTCCGCCTGTTCGGCACCAAGCGCGAGCTGTTCATCGCCTGCGTCGAGCGCTGCATGGGCTCGGTCCGCGAGGCGTTCGAGCGCGCCGGCGCGCCGCACGCAGGCGACACCGACGCTGTGCTCGACGCGATGGGCGACACGTACGCGCAGCTGCTCAGCGACCGCACGATGTTGCTGGCGCAGCTGCAGTCCTACGCCGCCTGCGGCGACCCCGAGATCCGCGCCGCCGTGCAGGAGCACTACGGCCGCCTGGTCGACATGGTCCGCCGCGTGAGCGGCGCCGACGACGAGCGCGTCAGCTCATTCTTTGCGACCGGGCTGCTGCTGACCGTCGTCGCGGCGATGGGCGCCCACGAACTGGACGCCGACTGGGCCCGCGCGCTGCTGGCCGGCAAGCACGAGCAGTCCGGCTGCTGAGTCTCTGAACCACGATGGAGGACCGACCGATGGCATCCGCTGACGAACAGATGAGTGACCAATCACACACCAGGTTTCCGCTGGCGACGTTCCTCGTCGTCTCCGCGGCGCTGTTCATGGTGACGCTCGACAACCTCGTCGTGACGACCGCCCTGCCGGTGATCCGCGTCGACCTCGGCGCCAGCATCGAATCGCTGGAGTGGACGGTCAACGCGTACACGCTGGCCTACGCGGTCCTGCTGCTGAGCGGCGCCGCGCTCGGCGATCGCTTCGGCCGCCGCCGGATGTTCATGATCGGCGTGAGCATCTTCACGACGGCCTCCGCGCTGGCGGCGCTGGCCCCGTCGACCGGCGCGCTGGTGGCCGCTCGTGCGCTGCAGGGCCTCGGCGCCGCCGTCGTCACACCGCTGACGCTGACACTGCTGTCGGAGGCGGTCCCGGAGGGCCGGCGCGGCCTGGCGATCGGACTCTGGTCGGGGATCAGCGGGCTCGGCGTCGCACTCGGCCCGGTCATCGGCGGCGCGATCATCGACGGGATCTCCTGGCACTGGATCTTCTGGGTCAACGTCCCGATCGGCATCGCTCTGGTGCCGCTCGCGGCGCGCAGCCTGACGGAGAGCTTCGGCCCCAACAGCCGTCTCGACCTGCGCGGCGTGACGCTCGCCGCATCCGGCCTGCTGGCGCTCGTCTTCGCCCTGGTGCGCGCCAACGCGTTGGGCTGGACGAGTGCGCCGATCCTCGCCGGGCTGGGCGGCGGCGTCCTGCTGCTGATCGCGTTCCTGCGCTGGGAGGCGCGTGCGCCGGAGCCGATGCTGCCGCTGCGGTTCTTCCGCAGCCGCGCATTCTCGGCCACGAACGCCGTGTCGTTCGCGATGTTCTTCGGCGTCTTCGGGTCGATCTTCTTTCTTTCGCAGTACTTCCAGACCGTGCAGGGCCTGTCGCCGCTGGAGTCGGGTCTGCGGACGCTGCCGTGGACCGGGATGCCGATGTTCGTCGCGCCGATCGCCGGCCTGCTGTCAGACCGCATCGGCGCGCGACCGCTGATGGCCGCCGGTCTGGCGCTGCAGGCGATCGCCGTCGGCTACCTGGCCGCGGTGACGACCGTCGACACGGCCTACCTGACGCTGATCCCGGCGTTCGTCCTCGGCGGCACGGGCATGGGCCTGGTGTTCGCGCCGTCGGCGAACGCGGTCCTCTCCTCGGTCCGCCCGCAGGAGGCCGGCCAGGCGTCGGGTGCGACCAACACGATCCGCGAACTCGGCGGCGTGATGGGCATCTCGGTGCTGGCGACGGTGTTCACGAGCGCCGGCGGCTACGCGTCGGCGCAGGCCTACGTCGACGGGATGACGGCGGCGCTGCCGGTGGGGTGCGCGGTGCTGGCGGCGGGTGCGATCGCGGCGCTGATCGTGCCCGGTCACGCACGCTCGGCTCGGGCCGCGGCCGGAAACGAGCTCGCGGCGACGGCCTGAGCGGCGAACGGGCGCGATCGCGCGTCAGCGCCGGTACCCTCGACGACGTGAGCAGCTTTGAGGCCAAGAACCTCGCCGCGATCAGTGCCGCGGTGCAGCACCACAACGACACCTGCCCGGTGCCGGCCAACGCGATCCTGCTGAACCCGGTCGATCACGAGCTGCTCGGCTGGGAGGAGCTGCACGGCCTGCCGATCCTGCCTGACGACCACGTGCCGACAAAGCGCGTGCGGATCGACTGTGACGGGTCGGCACACGGGATCGAGGACGAGGTCGCCGACGCGATCGCCCAGCAGGCGCCGCAGCCGATGGTGATCCCGGTCGGTCCCAGCGACCCGTTCGCGGAGCCCGGAGAGCTGACGTAGCTCGCGTACGTTCGTGGCGGCACGAACGGCGGGCATCGAGGGTGCGGGTCGGATTGTCGCTTTGTCGTCCGCGGGTTTTGCGGGGTGGGGTCGATTGACCGCTCATTGCGAGGTCGATCGACCCCCCCCCGTGCCGCGGAGGTCGATCAGGCGACGGTGAGCAGCAGGGCGTTGTGCGACGGATCGTGGGCGAAGATGCCGTCCTCGCGCTCGCCGGGCTGCTGGCCCGTGGCGCTGATGCGGGAGACCGCGGCAGCGCGTGAAGCCTCGTCGGGGAAGACGATCGTCGCGTGGCGCAGGGTGGCCGACCCGGCCGGTGCGGGCTCGCCGCCGAGGCTGCCCCAGGTGTTGGCGCCGATGTGATGGTGGTAGCGGCCGGCGGCGAGGAATACCGCCTGGTCGCCGTAGGCGGCGATCAGGTCGAAGCCGATGACGTCGCGGTAGAACGCGGTCGTCGCCGCGATGTCGGCGACGCGCAGGTGGACGTGGCCCACCCTCGTTCCGGCGGGCATCCCGGTGAACGGCGTGCTCATCAGGTTGGCTTCGCCGAGCGTCGCGAGCAGGCGGTCGGTGTCGAGCGGGAGCGTCGTCGTCCGCACCGCGTCCCCGTCCCAGTCCCAGCTCTCGCGCGGGCGGTCGTGGTAGATCTCGATGCCGTGGCCGTCGGGGTCGTCGAGGTACAGCGCCTCGCTGACGAGGTGGTCCGCCATGCCCGTCAGCGGGACGCGGTCGCGCGCCGAATGGACGAGCCAGGTCGCCAGGTCGGTCGCCTGCGGCAGCAGCAGCGCGACGTGGAAGAGGCCCGTGTGGCGGCCGGCCGGGGTGGCGCCGCGGAGCTCTTCCAGCACGACGAGATCCTCGCCGCCGACACCGAGCCGGGCGACGTCGTCGTCGCGCCCGTGGACCACGAGCCCGATGCCCGCCGTCCAGTAGCCGACCGAGCGCTCCAGGTCGGAGACGATCAGCCGCACCGCGCCCATCCTCGTCGCGTCGGGTACTGGGGTCGCCGCGCGCGGGCCGTCCACGCCGTCAGCTCCGCGACGCCACGGCGCGCCCGGCCAGCAGCGCCGCGAGCCGGCGGCGGTGCGTGCCCGCACCGCCGAGGAACGCGGCGTCGATCTGCGCGCGCTTGAACAGCCAGTGGACGTCGGCCTCCCAGGTGAAGCCGATGCCGCCGTGGACCTGGATCGCTGACGACGTGACCTCGCGGCCGGCCTCGCTGGCCGCCGCCTTGGCGATCGACGCGGCCTCTGCGAGAAGCTCCGGCGAGGCGTCCGCGGCCCATGCGCCGTGGTAGGTCGCGGCCCGCGCGCCCTCGGTCTGCTTGAGCATCTGGGCGCACTTGTGGGCGACGGCCTGGAAGGCACCGATGGGCGTGTCGAACTGCTTGCGGTCCTTGGCGTACGCGACGCTCATGTCGAGCGCGCGCTGGCAGATGCCGACGAGTTCGGCCGACACGGCGACCGCGGCCTTGTCGAGCGCGGCGTCGACGTCGCCCGGCAGTGGCTCGCCGCCCTGCGCGCTGACGCGGGCGAAGCGACGCGTCGCGTCGATCGCGGCGACCGGCTCGATCTCGGCGTCCTGCGGCGTCAGCAGCCGCGCGGCGCCGTCCTCGACGAGCACGATCACGGCGGCATCGCCGCCATCGGCGACGAGCTCGCCGACGCCGTCGACCGCGGTGCCCAGCGCGCCGATGATCTCGCCGGACGCCAGCCGCGGCAGCCACTGTGCCTGCTGCTCGGGTGAGCCGGCCTCCTGGATCGCAACCGCGGCGAGCGCCGTTGACAGCAGCGGCGTGGCGGCGCCGGCGTACCCGGTCTCCTCCAGCAGCACGCACAGCTCGACCAGGCCGAGGCCCTGCCCGCCGTGCTCGTGGGCGACGGCGATGCCGGGCCAGCCGAGCTCGCTCAGCTCGGTCCACAGCGCCGCGTCGTAGCTGCCCGACGCGGCCGCCTCACGGACACGCTCCCAGCTGGAGCGCGAGGCCAGGAGGTCGTGGGCGGTGCGCTTGATCTCGCGCTGGTCGTCGTCGAAGTCGAAGTTCATGGCGGCGCCCCTAGCGATTCTTCGGCAGGCCGAGCACGCGCTCGGCGATGATGTTCTGGAGGATCTCGGTCGTGCCGCCCTCGATGCTGTTCCCGCGCGCGCGGAGCAGCTCATAGGCCCACGGCGTTCCCGCCGTCAGGGCTTCGGGGCCGACGATGTCGACGGCCAGCTGCACGAGCTCCTGGTTGGTCTGCGACCACATCAGCTTGCTCAGCGACCCCTCGGGACCGGGCTGGCCGTATTTCTCGATCGCCGTCAGGCCGCGGTAGCCGTTGAGGCGCAGCACCTCGGTCTTGACGTGCAGGTCGCCGATCCGGTCGGCGACCGCCGAGTCGCTCAGCAGGTCGCGCGCCGCCGCCTCGTCGATCAGCTTGTCGAGCAGCTGGCGCAGGCGGATCTGGAGGAAGAAGCCCAGGCCCGAGCGCTCGTTCATCAGCGTCGTCAGCGCCACCTTCCAGCCGTTCCCTTCGCCGCCGAGCAGGTTCTCGTGCGGGATCCGGGCGTCTTGCAGGAACAGCTCGTTGAACTCGGCCTCGCCGGTGATCTGCGTCAGCGGCAGCACCTCGACGGCGTCCTGCTCCATGTCCATCAGGAAGTAGGACAGGCCCTTGTGCTTGGGCGCGTCCTGGTCGGTCCGCGCGACGAGCATGCACCACTTGGAGTACTGCGCGCCGGACGTCCAGACCTTCTGCCCGGTGACGAGCCAGTCGTCGCCGTCGCGCACGGCACGCGTCTTCAGCGCGGCAAGGTCGCTGCCGGCCTCGGGCTCGCTGAAGCCCTGGCACCAGATCTCCTCGGCGGTGAGGATCGGGTGCAGGTAGCGCTCCTTCTGCTCGTCGGTGCCCCAGAACATGATCGTCGGACCGGCCAGCAGCAGGCCGAGAACGTTGGCCGGCAGCGGCGCGCCGGAGCGGCCGAGCTCCTCGAAGAAGATCGCCGACTCGGTCAGCGTCGCGCCACGGCCGCCGTACTCGACCGGCCAGTGCACGCCGGCCCAGCCGCCGTCTGCAAGTCGCCGCTGCCAGTCGCGGCGGTAGGCGTAGTGGGCATCCTCGTCGCCGTGGGGCTCGTCACCCGGCGAGTTGCTCGCCAGCCAGTCGCGCAGTTCGTCGCGGAAGGCGCTCTCGCTCGGGGAGAAGGTGAGGTCCATCGGTGCGGCTCCTTCGGGGATCAGCGCGCGCGTGCGCGGGCGCTGTCGGGAACCCTAGATGAGTCGCCCGCTCAGGAGACCAGCAGCTCGCGGCCGAACGCGCGGGCGAACACGTCGACCTCTCGCGTGACGGCCCAGCGCGCAACCGGCGCGTCGCCATCCGCGAGCACCTCGAGCGCCACTGCGCCGTCCTTGCGCAGCGCGACGCGGGTGCCGCGGACGATCTGATCGCGCCCACGCTCCAGGCCCTCTGCGATCCGCAGCAGAACGGCGCAACGACCGAGCCGGGCCTCGTCGCCCTCCCGCATCAGCGCCGCGAATGGTCCCGGCGAGGGAACGCCCTTGCGGTGGTAGCGCACGGCCTGGCCGATCAGGGCGACCTCGCGCGGGGAGAACCCCGGCAGCCCGGCGCTGAGGATCAGATATCGCGAATGCTTGTGATGGTCGTCGTAGTCGACTGCGACACCGATGTCGTGCAGCATCGCGGCCGCCCAGAGCAGTTCGCGCTCGCTCGCGTCGCCGTCGTGCAGGCCGAGGGCCGCGAGTGCGTCGAACAGTTCCAGCGCGAGGTGGGCGACGTGGTCGACATGGACCGGCACCGGGTCGTACTGCGCGCGCAGATTGGCGACGCTCTCGCGCCGCACGTCGTCGAACAGCGGCTCATCACGGCCCGCCAGGTGACGCTCGAAGAAGACGCCCTCGCGCAGGCCGGCCTCGGTCACTTCGAGCTCGTCGACGCCGGCGTGCGCCAGCACTGCTTCGATGACGACAGCGCCCGCGAGGATGATGTCGGCGCGCGCCGGCTTGATGCCGACGACGCGGCCGCGGTCGGCGACCGGCATCGCCGCCAGCAGCCCGACCAGCTCGCCGAGCGCCTCGCGCGGGACGCGGAATCCCTGCACGCCGAACCGCGGGACGCCGAGCGCGTGCTGGATCGCCGCCGCCAGGTTGCGGACCGTGCCGCCGACGCCGACCACGTGTGGATCCGCGTCGGCGACCCAAGGTGCGTCGGACAGTTTGCGGGCGACGTGATCGCGCAGGCGGCTGAGCTGCTTGGCGCTTGCGGGGTCGGGACCCGGCAGGAAGCGCTCGGTCATCCGCACGGCGCCGAGCTGCCACGAGTCGCCGCGCCGCGCGCGTCGGCCGCCGACCTCGACCAGCTGCATCGAGCCGCCGCCCAGGTCCAGCATCAGTCCGTCGGCCAGGAGCGTCGAGTTGACCGCCGCCAGGTACCCGTAGCGCGCCTCGTCCTCACGCGACAGCACGCGGACGGCCAGGCCCGTGTTGCGCTGCACGCGGCGCAGGAACTCCTCGGCGTTCGTCGCCTCACGGATCGCGCTGGTCGCGACGACGTCGACGTCGGACGGGGCGATCTGCGACGCCCGCGCGAAGTGCGCAAAGACGCCGATCGCCGCCGCCGCGCGCCGCATGCCGTCCTTGCCCAGCGCGCCCGACTCGTCGACGCCGGCGCCGATCCGCACCGGCTCGTAGATCTCGTCCGTGCGTCGCCACCAGGCACCGCCACCGGGTCCGCGTGCGTGTTCGGCGAAGACGACCAGCCGGAACGAGTTCGATCCGAGGTCGGCGACCGCCAGGCGCTGGTCGTGCGCGGCGGGGTCAGTCACCGTGCTCGATCAGCTCGATCCGGTAGCCGTCCGGATCGCGCACGAAGCACAGCCGCGTGCCGCCGTCACTGACCGTGTACGGCGGCTTCTCCGGCGCGATGCCCTGCTCACCGAGCCGCGCCAGCGTCGCGTCGAGGTCCGGCGCCGAGATCGCGATGTGGTTGTAGCCGGTGCCCAGGTCGTACGAGTCGACGCCGTGGTTGTAGGTCAGCTCCAGCCGCGGCCCGTCGTCCGGCAGGCCCATGAAGACGTTGATCGCCTCGTCGCGGATCGGCATCCGGCCGATCTCCTCGAATCCGAGCGCCTGGTAGAAGGCGACCGATCGGTCGATGTCGCCGATCCGGTAGCACGTGTGGATGAGTCGGGGCATCGTCCGAGCCTACCGCGCCGCCGGGCCCGGTTCGCGACGCGCGCGGGTAGCCTGCGGGCATGATCCTCGAGCGCTCGCTGAACCCGCAGTTCCTGTCCAACACGTACCTCGCCGGGCAGGAGGGCGGGGCGGCGTTCTTCGTCGACGCAGGCGGTCCGCTCGAGCCACTGCTCGAGGCCGTCGAGCGCCACCGGATGACGCCGACCCATGTCCTGCTGACCCATCATCACTACGACCACGTCTGCGAACTCGACGCACTGCTCGCGCGCTGGCCCGACCTGCAGGTGCTGATCCACCCGCTCGAGCGCGAGCTGGTCCCGCAGGCCAACGGCGACCTGATCCCCGGTGAGCCGGTCGATGTCGGCGGCCTGTCGGTGACACCGATCCACACGCCCGGCCACACGCTCGGGATGCTCGCGCTGCTCGTCGACGGGCAGCTGTTCACCGGCGACACGCTGTTCAAGAACTCCGTCGGCGGCGTCCGCGCGCCGGGCCACACGACGTACGAGGACCTGCGCGACTCGATCATGGGCGCACTGATGGAGCTGCCGCACGAGACGGTCATCCGGCCCGGGCACACCGACCCGACAACGGTCGGCGAGGAATGGGACACCAACGCCTTCATCCGCGTCTGGCGCGGCCTGGATCCCGAGGGCGAGGAGGCCTGCACCGCGCTCGGTGAACCGGCGACGCTGGTGCTGCTCGGCGACGACTACGACGGCGGCCACAAGGCCTGGGTCCGCTGGCGGGCGCCGAACCAGTTCGGTTTGGCCGGCTCGGACGACATCGTCCCCGGATCCCAGGTCACGCGCGGGGGCTGAGGCGCTGCGATGACGCCGGGCGACGATCGCGAGCACGACGAAGGCGACTTCCCGTCGACCCGGCTGCGACGCTCGGCGGCGATCGGGCGCCTGGCCGCGACCGAGGCCGCGCGCTACGCCGCGACCAGCGCCGCCAACCTGGGCCGCACCCCGGACGAGGCCGCCGACGCGCTCGGCCGCCGGCAGCTGGAGACCGCCCAGCAGATGGTCCGCGTGCTCGGTGGGATGAAGGGCGTCGCGATGAAGCTCGGCCAGATGCTGTCGGTCGTCGACCTCGCCGCCGTTCCGCAGGAGTACCGCGACGAGGTGCAGCGGACGCTCGCCAGCCTGCGCGACTCGGCGCCGACGGTCCGCTTCAGCGAGATGCGGCGCGTGCTGGAGCGCGAGTACGAGCAGCCGCTGAACGAGGTGTTCGCCGAGTTCGACGAGCAGCCGGTCGCCGCCGCGTCGATCGGTCAGGTCTACCGCGCGGTCCTGCACGACGGCCGCGAGGTCGCGGTCAAGGTGCAGTACCCGGGCATCGGGGCCGCCGTCCGCGCCGACCTGCAGAACCTCGGCCCGCTGCTGCGCCTGGCGCGCCAGCTCGTCCCGGGTCTCGACGTCGATGCGACCGTGCACGAGATCCGCGAGCGCGTGATCGAGGAGCTCGACTACGAGCTCGAGGCGGGCAACCAGCGCGCCGTCGCGCGGATCTATCGCGGCCACCCGTTCATCGTCATCCCCGAGGTCGTCGGGGAACTGTGTCACGAGCGTGTCGTCGTCATGGACTTCGTCCACGGGCGCTCGCATGACGAGCTGGCCGGCCTCTCGCAGCCCGAGCGCGACCGCATCGCCGAGATCGTCTTCCGCTTCTACTTCGGGTCGATGTACCGCCATCACCAGTTCTCCGGCGACCCGCATCCCGGCAACTCGCTGCTGCTCGACGACGGGCGCGTCGCGTTTCTCGACTTCGGGCTGTACAAGCGGATCAGCGCCGAGGCGGCCGAGCGCGAGCTGCGGATCCAGCGGCTGGGCATCGAGGGCCGCGGGGCGGAGATGATCGAGGCGATGCGCCAGGCCGGGATGCTGCCGGATCCCGAGCGGGCCGACCCGGAGGCGGTGATCGAGCAGTTCCGGGCCTACGCCTGGTGGTTCACGACCGACGAGGTGGTCGAGCTCGATCCGAGCCTGGCCACGACGATCGTGTTCGACTTCTCCGACCCGCGCGCCGGGCGGATCCAGCAGATCCGTCACGAGCGGCTGCCGGCCGAGCATCTGCTCGGGCGGCGGCTGGAGATGATGACGCTGGCCGTGATGAGCCAGCTGCGCCCGCGCGGGAACTGGTACCGGATCGCCCGCGAGTGGCTGTACGACGACGAGCCGCAGACCGAACTCGGCCGGCTCGAGGCCGACTACCGGCGGGACCGCCGGTGAACGAGCGCCCTCCGCGCGGCGGACCGGGGCCGCGCACCCGGCTGGCGCTGCTGCTCATCAGCCTGGCGATCGTCTTCGCGCTGCTGGCGCTGTCCGGCTCGCTGTCGCAGAACGAGGTGCGCGATCGCGTCGATGCCTTCGGACCAGCGGCGCCGCTGGCGTTCATCGTGCTCAGCTCGCTGCTGACCGTCGCGCTGTTCCCGGGCCCGATCCTCGCCGGGGCCTGCGGGCTGCTGTTCGGCACGGCCGCCGGCACGCCGATCGCGATCGTCGCGGCGACACTCGGCGCGAGCCTTGCGTGTCTGCTCAGCCGCACGGTCGCCGGCGACGCGATCGAGGAGCTCGGCGGCCCGCGGCTGCTCGCGCTGGCCGCATGGATCAATCGCCGCGGCTTCGTCTCCGTGATGTACGCGCGACTGGCGCCCGGAGTGCCCTACAACCTCGTCAACTACGCGGCCGGGATGACGACGATCCCGGTGCTCGTGTTCGCCGCGGCGACGGCGATCGCCACGGCGCCGCGGACGTTTGCGTACGTCGCGCTCGGCGGCTCGTTCGGGGATCTCGGCTCGCCGACGGCGATCGCGGCGATGGCGCTGCTGGTGACGATGGGGATCGGCGGCCTGATCGCGGTGCGCCGCGATCTGCGGCGCGAGCGCGCGATGATCGGGCGCGATGAGCGCTGAGTGGCAGTCGGTCGGCCTGAAGGCCCTGGGCAGCACGATCGCGATGCACGTCCTCGCGCCGGCGGACGAGGGCATCGCCGCGGTCGCTGCGGCGCAGGCCTGGCTGGCGCGCTTCGAGGATGAGGTCTCGCGCTTTCGCGAGGGCAGCCAGACGACGGCGCTGAACCGCGACGGCACTGTCGAGGCGAGCGAACGGATGCTCGGCTGCGTCCGCGCGTCGCTGTGGGCGGCCGAGCTGACGGGCGGGCTCGTCGACCCGCTGATCGTCGAGCACCTGCGGGCCGGCGACTACGACCGCTCGCGTGCCGACGGCCCCGAGCTGGACTGGGACGCCGGTCTGCGCGAGCTGTCGCCGCACGCCGCGACGCCCGATCCCGGACAGCGCTGGCGGCGGATCGTCATCGACGGCGAGCAGATCACGCTGCCGCATGGCACCGCGTACGATCCGGGCGCCGTCGGCAAGGGCTTCGCGGCCGACACCCTGCTGGCGCTGCTGCGCAGGCGGGCACCGCATGCGACCCGGGCCTGCGTGGACTGCGGCGGCGACGTCGCGCTGTGGTCGGCCGATGTGCCCTGGACGATCAACCTGCAGGATCCGCGCAGCCGCGAGGAGTGGCACGCCGTCGAGGTGCTCGACGGCGGGCTTGCGACGTCCGCCGTGACGCGCCGGATGTGGCGCGTCGACGGGCGCCCGTGGCATCACCTGCTGTCGCCCGGCGACGGCCTCCCCGTCAACACCGGGCTCGCCGGCGTCGTCGCGCTGGCGGCGGGCGCGCTGCAGGCCGAGGTGCTCGCCAAGTGGGCACTGCTGGCGGGCGATCCGCACGTGTTGCGCGGCGGCGGCTGGCTGTACCCGGCGGATGCGTCACAGGTGCCGCGCGCCGTTGTCTCAGGTGGGTGAGTCCACGTCGCCGCCAGGTCACGACGAACGTGCAGGCACGGCGATGGACCGCCCCCTGACGTCTTCCCCGGAAACCCCCCGCACATGTTCCAGCTCGCGCTCCGTCGTCTCGTCGTCTACGCGTCGCTGCTGACGCTCGTCGTCGCCAACTTCGCGCCGGCGGCGTTCGGTGCCGCGGCGGTGTTCACCAGCAAGAAGCCGCGCAGCTGCCCGGCCGGGAAGGTCGCCAAGCGCGCCAAGAAGCGCGTCAAGGTGCGCATCGCCGTGCGCTCGCACGGCCGTGTCGTGGCTCACCGGAAGGTCTGGCGCAAGCGCTGGCGCTGGTCCTGCGTCGCGCACAAGGCGGTCGGCGCGGGTCCCGCCGCCGACGTGATCGCGCCGTCGACGCCGGCGTCGCTGGCCGCGACCGCCACGGATCGCAAGATCGTGCTGCTGTGGAACGCGTCGACGGACAACGTCGGCGTGAGCGCCTATCGCGTCTATCGCGACGGGGTCCTTGCCGGCACGGTGACGACGACGAGCTTCACCGACCCGGGCCTCACCAACGCCGTCGCCTACAAGTACCTCGTCGTCGCCGTCGACGGTGCCGGCAATGCGTCGACGCCGGCCGCCGTCAGCGCGACGGCCGGCGGCGTCAAGGACACCGTCCCGCCGAGCGCGCCGCCGAACTTCGTCGCCGCGGCCGGTGACCGGCAGGTCGTGCTGACCTGGGACGCGTCGACCGACGACGTCAAGGTCGTCTTCTACCAGGTGTTCCGCGACGGGATTCCGATCGTCGCGCAGGAGGCACGGACGTTCACCGACACGGGCCTGACCAACGGGCAGACGTACACCTACACCGTGATCGCCCACGACGCGGGCGACAACACGTCGCCCGCCAGCATCGCCGCGGCGAGCCCCGGCGATGCGCAGGCGCCGACGATCCCGGGCGGGCTCGCCGCGACGCCCGGCATCGCCGGCGTGTCGCTGATCTGGAACGTCGCGACCGACAACGTCGGTGTGACCGCGTACAAGCTCTTCCGCAGTTCCGGCGGCAGCGGCTACTCGCTGATCGCCTCGCCGACGACACCCTACTTCGCCGACACGGGCCTGACGCCGGGCATCACCTATTCCTACAAGGTCGGTGCCGCGGACGCCGCCGGCAACACGTCGGGCCAGTCCGCCGTCGTCACCGCGACGCCGCTCGCCAACGGCGGCGGCGACACGCAGGCGCCGACGGTTCCGGGCACGCCGACGGTCACCGCGGGAACCAGTCAGGCCACCCTCAGCTGGACCGGGTCGACGGACAACGTCGGCGTCACGGGCTACAAGGTCTTCCGCAGTTCCGGCGGCGGTGCGTACGCGCAGGTCGGCGCGCCGGTCGGCTCGTCGTACACCGACACGGGACTGGTCAACGGCACGACCTACTCCTACAAGGTCGCCGCCGTCGACGCGGCCGGCAACACGTCCGCGCAGTCGGCGGCGGGGAGTGCCGCGCCAGGTGACACGACGCCGCCGTCGACGCCGACGATCATCGCCGTGACCAAGAACGGGTCAGCGCACACGATCACGATCACGTGGAACGCGGCGACCGACAACGTGGCGGTCGTCAAGTACAAGGTCTACCGCAGCACCAACGGCGGTACGGCCGTGGTCGCCGGACAGCCCAGCGGGCTGTCCTATCTCGAGAACAATCTCTCGAACGGCGCGACGTACGCCTACCAGGTGACCGCCGTCGACGCGGCCGGCAACGAGTCGGCGAAGTCGCCGGTCGTCTCCACCTACGTCAGCTGAGCCTGCTCGCGCGATCATCGCCGCAGCGTGCGGTGGTGGCTGCTGGGCCCGGCCGATCCGTCACAGGCGCCGCACGCCGGTGTCTCAGGAGGGTGAGTCCACGTCGCCGCCGGGTCACGGCGATCGCGCAGGACCGGCGACGGACCGCCCCCTGACGTCTTCCCGGAATCCCCCCGCACATGTTCCAGCTCGCGCTCCGTCGTCTCGTCGTCTACGCGTCGCTGCTGACGCTCGTCGTCGCCAATCTCGCGCCGGCGGCGTTCGGTGCGGCGACCGTCTTCACCGTCAAGAAGCCGCGTAAGTGCCCGGCCGGAAAGGTTGCCAAACGCGCCAAGAAGCGGGTCAAGGTGCGCGTCGCGGTGCGCTCGCACGGGCATGTCGTGGCTCACCGGAAGGTCTGGCGCAAGCGCTGGCGCTGGTCCTGCGTCGCGCACAAGGCGGTCGGCGCGGGTCCCGCTGCTGACGTCGTCGCACCGTCGACGCCGGCGTCACTGGCAGCGACCGCCACGGATCGCAAGGTCGTGCTGCTCTGGAACGCAGCGACGGACAACGTCGGCGTGACCGCCTACCGCGTGTACCGCGATGGGGTCCTGGCCGCCACGGTGAGCACGACGACGTTCACCGATCCCGGCCTGACCAATGGCGTCGCCCACACGTATCTCGTCGTCGCCGTCGATGGGGCCGGCAATGCCTCGACGCCGGCCGCCGTCATCGCGACCGCCGGCGGCGTCAAGGACACGGTTCCGCCGGGCGCGCCGCCGAACTTCGTCGCCGCCGCCGGTGACCGGCAGGTCGCGCTGACCTGGGACCCGTCGACGGACAACACGAAGGTCGTCTTCTACCAGGTGTTCCGTGACGGGATCCCGATCGGCGCGCAGGAGGGACGGACGTTCACCGACACCGGTCTCGTGAACGGTCAGACCTACACGTACACCGTGATCGCTCACGACACGGCCGACAACACCTCGTCCGCCAGCAGCGCCGCGGCGACGCCGGGCGACGCGACGCCGCCCGGCGCGCCGACCGGTCTTGGGGCCGTGGCCCTCAACGCCGGCGTCTCGCTGACCTGGACTGCTCCGACCGACAACGTCGCCGTCACGGGCTACAAGGTCTACCGCAGCTCCGGCGGTGGGTCGTACGCGCTGATCGCCTCGCCGACGACGGCGTACTTTGCCGACTCGGGACTGACGAACAACACCGCCTACTCCTACAAGGTCAGCGCGGTCGACGCGGCCGGCAACACGTCCCCACAATCCGCGATCGCCGCGGCGACGCCGAGCGCCGGCGCGGACACCCAGGCGCCGAGCGTGCCAGGAGCACCGGCCGCGACGCCGGGCTCGAAACAGGTCTCGCTGACGTGGTCGCCGTCGATCGACAACGTCGCGGTCGCGGGCTACCGGGTTCTGCGAAACGGCGTCCAGGTCGGCGCGCCGTCCGGCACGTCGTTCACCGACACCGGCCTCACGAACGGCACGTCCTATTCGTACACCGTGGCTGCGGTCGACGCTGCGGGGAACGCCTCGGCTCCATCGTCCGCGACGTCCGCGACCCCACTGGACGCGACGCCGCCGAGCACGCCCGGCGGCCTGGGCGCGACCGGCGGAAACGCCCAGGTCGCCCTGACGTGGACGGCGGCGACGGACAACGTCGGCGTCACCGGGTACCGCGTCTACCGCAGCACGACCGGTGCAGGCGGAACGTACACCCAGCTCGCGACGCCGACGGGCACGTTCTACACCGACACGGTGGTGACCAACGGCAGCTCGTACTCCTACCGGGTCGCTGCCGTGGATCTTGCCGGGAACGTCTCGGCGCAGTCTGCGGTGGCGACGGCCACCCCGGCGGCAGGCGCCGACGTGCAGGCGCCGTCGACACCGGGGACGCCTGCTGCGACCGCGGGCACCAACCAGGTCTCGCTGACCTGGACACCGTCGACCGACAACGTCGGCGTGACGGGCTACAAGGTGTATCGCAGCTCCGGCGGCGGCGGGTACGTGCAGGTCGCGGCGCCCGTGTCCACCGCGTTCACCGATGCGGGGCTGGCGAACGGCACCGCGTACTCGTACAAGATCAGCGCTGTCGACGCGGCCGCCAACGAGTCGCCGCAGTCCGTGGCTGCGACTGCCACCCCGGTCGATGGGCAGCCGCCGACCACGCCCACCGGCCTGTCCGCGACGGCCGGCACCAACCAGGTCGCGCTCGCGTGGACGGCGTCGAGTGACAACGTCGCGGTCACGGGATATCGCGTGTACCGCAGTTCGGGCGGCGGCGCCTATGCACAGATCGCGACGCCGACATCGGCCTTCTACACCGACACCGCCGTGACGGCGGGCACCGCGTACTCCTACAGGATCGCCGCCGTCGACGCCGCCGCGAACCTCTCGCCGCAGACGGCGCCCGTGACCGCCACGCCGACCAGCGCCGGCGACACGGTGGCGCCCTCGACGCCGACGGGGCTCGTGGCAACCGGCGGCACAGCGCAGGTCTCGCTGACCTGGACGGTCTCGACGGACAACGTCGGCGTGACCGGATACACGGTGTATCGCAGTACCGGCGGGGGCGCCTATGCACAGGTCGGCACGCCCGTCGGCGCGTCGTACACGGACACCGGCCTGACGAACGGCACGACGTACTCGTACAAGGTCGCGGCGACCGACGCCGCGGGGAACACCTCCGCGCAGTCCGCTGCGGCTTCTGCGGCGCCGGGTGACACGACGCCGCCGTCGACGCCGTCGATCATCGCCGTGACAAAGGATGGCGCCGCTCACACGATCACGATCACGTGGAACGCGGCGACCGACAACGTGGCGGTCGTCAAGTACAAGGTCTACCGCAGCACCAACGGCGGTACGGCCGTGGTCGCCGGACAGCCGAGCGGGCTGTCCTATCTCGAGAACAACCTCTCGAACGGCGCGACGTACGCCTACCAGGTGACCGCCGTCGACGCGGCCGGCAACGAGTCGGCGAAGTCGCCGGTCGTCTCCACCTACGTCAGCTGAGCCTGCTCGCTGCGCCCGGAGGCGGCTGGACGGATGTCCAGCCGCCACCCGGGTGTTCGCGGCGCCCCTGAGCACGACCTGCACGCGCGACGCGCCGCTCGGCGCGCCGACCCGACCGCTCGACCCTGAGCGAGCGTCGACGGACAGCGCGTGCGGCGAGATGTGACGCCGCATCGCGCAGATGGCGATTCGCCTGAAAAACCGCCCGAATGCTGCACCTCTGCATCAAGCGCGCGAGGTGACGGGGCGATATGCGGATCAGGCGACGCGGCCCCCCCACGGGCTGCGACGCCGGTCCCGTTCCCCTCCCCGAGATCTCATATGCGCGTGTTCGCGGTTCGCCGGCTGTTCGTCCACTTCTCGCTGTTCGTCCTGGTCAGCGCCAACCTCGCTCCGGCAGTCGCCGGCGCGGCGATCGTCTCGGCCGCCAAGAAGCCGCACAAGTGCCCGGCCGGCAAGGTGGCAAAGCACCAGAAGAAGCGGGTGAAGGTCACCGTCAAGGTGCGCTCGCACGGCAAGCTCAAGCGCAAGAAGGTGTGGAAGACGCGGACCGTCTGGACCTGCGTCACGCAGAAGGCGGTCGGGGCCGGTCCGCCGGCCGACGTCACGCCCCCGGCGACGCCGTCCGACCTGTCGGCGACGAGCGGCGGCGGCAAGGTCGCCCTCGTCTGGACGCCGCCCGCCGACAACGTCGGCGTCACCGGGTATCGCATCTACCGTGACGGCGTCCTGCTCGGGACCGTCTCGACCAACTCGTTCACCGACACGAACGTCAAGGACGGGACGACCTACAAGTACCTGATCGTCGCCGTCGACGGCGCCGGCAATGCGTCGACCGCCGCGTCGATCGTCACGACGCTGACGAGCACCAAGGACGTGACGCCGCCGGTCGCGCCGCCCAACTTCGCCGCCGCCGCCGGCGATCGCCAGGTCGTTCTCAGCTGGGATGCGTCGAACGACAACGTCAAGACCGTCTTCTATCAGGTGTTCCGTGACGGAGTCCCGATCGGCGCACAGGAGGGCCGGACGATCACCGACACGAGCCTCGTCAACGGGCAGGCGTACGTCTACACCGTCTTCGCGCACGACTCGTCCGACAACGTGTCATCTCCGAGCACCGTCACCGCGACGCCCGCCGACACGACCGCGCCGTCGGTCCCCGGCGCACTCGCCGCAGCCGCGGGCGACGCGCAGATCTCGCTGACGTGGGCGACGTCGACCGACAACGTCGCCGTCACGGGCTACAAGCTCTACCGCGACAACGCGCTGATCGCCTCACCGACGACGCCGTACTACGCCGACACCGGACTGACCAACGGCACGAGCTACGCGTACAGCGTCGCAGCGGTCGACAGCTCGGGCAACGCGTCGGCGCGCTCCGCCGCGGTGCCGGCGACCCCGGTCGCCCCGGTCGCCGCCGACACGACGCCGCCGAGCGTCCCGACGGGCCTGTCGGGCGTCGCCGGCATCGGCCAGGTCGCACTGTCGTGGACGGCGTCGACGGACAACGTCGGCGTGACGGGCTACAAGGTCTTCCGCGACGGCGTGCAGGTCGCCGCGCCCGCCGGCCCGTCGTACGCGGACACCGGCCTGACCAACGGCGTCGCGCACAGCTACACCGTGATCGCCGTCGATGCGGCCGCCAACCAGTCGCTGCAGTCGTCGGCCGTGATGCTGACGCCGGGCGACTTCCAAGCGCCGAGCGTGCCGAGCGGCCTGGCCGCGACGGCTGGGGACACGCAGGTCTCGCTCAGCTGGACGGCGTCGACCGACAACGTCGGCGTGACGGGCTACCGCGTCTACCGCGGCGGTGCGCTCGTCGCCTCGCCGTCGACCCCGTTCTACACCGACACCGGGCTGACGAACGGGACCGCCTACTCGTATCGCGTCGCCGCGGTCGATGGCTCGTCCAACGCGTCCGCGCAGTCGTCCGCCGCGTCGGCGACGCCGGTCGCGCCGGTCGTCTCCGACACCACCGCGCCGAGTGTCCCGACAGGCCTGACGGCGAGCGCCGGGGTCGGTCAGGTCGCGCTGTCGTGGACGGCGTCGACCGACAACGTCGGCGTCACGGGCTATCGCGTGCTGCGCGACGGCGTGCAGATCGCCACACCTGCCGGACCGTCGTACACCGACACCGGCCTGACCAACGGTGTCAGCCACAGCTACACCGTGATCGCGGTCGACGCCGCGGCCAATGCATCCGCGGCGTCGGCGGCCGTCCTTGCGACGCCGGGCGACAGCCAGCCACCGAGTGTTCCGTCGGGGCTGGTCGCGACCGCCGGTGACGCGCAGGTCGCGCTGACGTGGACCGCATCGACCGACAACGTTGGCGTCACGGGCTACAAGCTCTATCGCAGCAGCGGGGGCGGGGCGTACACGCTCGTCGCCTCGCCGTCGTCGCCGTTCGCCACCGACTCCGGTCTGACGAACGGGACCGCGTACTCGTACAAGGTCGCCGCCGTCGACGCCGCGGCCAACGCGTCCGCGCAGTCGTCCGCCGCGTCGGCAACGCCGGTCGCGCCGGTCGTCGCCGACACGACCCCGCCGAGCGTGCCGACGGCGCTCGCCGCGACCGCCGGCGTCGGGCACGTCGCGCTGACGTGGACCGCGGCGACCGACAACGTCGGCGTCACGGGCTACAGGGTCTTCCGCGACGGCGTGCAGATCGCCACGCCCGCGGGCCCGTCCTACGACGACGCCGCGGTCGTCAACGGCACCGCGTACTCGTACACCGTCGCCGCGGTCGACGCGGCGGCCAACGCGTCGCTGCAGTCCGCCGGCGTGCTGGCGACGCCGGGTGACTTCCAGGCGCCGTCGATCCCGTCAGGGCTCAGCGCGACCGCCGGCGACGCGCAGGTGTCGCTGGCGTGGGCCGCCTCGAGCGACAACGTCGCCGTCACCGGCTATCGCGTCTATCGCGGCGGCGTGCTCGTCGCGTCGCCCGCGGTTCCGTTCTACACCGATGCGGGGCTGACCAACGGCACCGCGTACGCCTACACGGTCGCCGCCGTCGATGGCGCGGGCAACGCGTCCGCCGTCTCGTCGCCGGCGTCGGCAACGCCGCAGGTCCCGGCCGACGTCCAGGCCCCGTCGACGCCGGCGGGCCTTGGCGCCACGGCCGGCACCAACCAGGTGGCGCTCAGCTGGAGCGCGTCGACGGACAACGTCGGCGTCACGGGGTACCGCGTGTATCGCAGCTCCGGTGGCGGCGCCTACGTCCAGGTCGCCGCGCCGTCGGGCACCTCGTACACCGACTCCGGCCTGACGAATGGCACGGCGTACTCCTACAAGGTCGCCGCCGTCGACGCCGCAGCCAACGTGTCGCCGCAGTCCGGCGCCGCGACCGCGACGCCGGCGGACACCCAGGCACCGAGCGTTCCGGCGGGCCTCGGCGCCACGGCCGGCGACGCGCAGGTGTCGCTGAGCTGGTCTGCGTCGACGGACAACGTCGGGGTCACGGGGTACCGCGTATACCGCAGCTCCGGCGGCGGCGCGTACGTCCAGATCGCGACGCCCGCCACGGCGTACTACACCGACGCCGGTCTGACGAACGGCGCCGCCTACTCCTACAAGGTCGCGGCGGTCGACGCGTCGGCCAACGTCTCGGCGCAGTCCGGCGCCGCCGGCGCGACACCGGTCGCGCCGCCCGACACGAGTGCCCCGAGCGTCCCTTCGGGTCTGTCGGCAACGGCCGGCACGAACCAGGTCGCGCTGAGCTGGACCGCGTCGAGCGACAACGTCGCTGTCACCGGATATCGCGTGTACCGCAGCTCCGGTGGCGGCGCCTACGCGCAGGTCGCGGCGCCGTCGGGGACGTCCTACACCGACGCCGGGCTGACCAACGGCACCGCGTACTCCTACAAGGTCGCCGCAGTCGACGCGGCCGCCAACGCCTCGGCGCAGTCGTCCGCCGCGACCGCGACGCCGGCTGACACGCAGGCTCCGAGCACGCCGGCGGGCCTGACGGCCACGGCCGGGACCAACCAGGTGTCACTGACGTGGACGGCGTCGACCGACAACGTCGCCGTCACCGGGTACCGCGTCTATCGCGGCGGCGTGCTGATCGCCTCACCGGCGACGGCCTACTACACCGACACCGGTCTGACCAACGGGACGAGCTACTCGTACACCGTCGCCGCGGTCGACGCGTCGGCCAACGCCTCGGGCCTGTCGGCCGGGGCGTCGGCGACGCCGGCCGACACGCAGGCGCCGAGCGTTCCTTCTGGCCTGACGGCCACGGCCGGCACCAATCAGGTGGCGCTCAGCTGGTCGGCGTCGACGGACAACGTCGCTGTCACCGGATATCGCGTGTACCGCAGCTCCGGTGGCGGCGCCTACGCGCAGGTCGCGGCGCCGTCGGGCAGCTCGTACACCGATGCCGGCCTGACCAACGGCACCGCCTACTCGTACAAGGTCTCCGCAATCGACGGCTCGGCCAATGCGTCGGCGCAGTCGGCAGCCGCCACGGCGACGCCGGCTGACACGCAGGCTCCGAGCGTCCCGACCGCGCTGGCGGCGACCGCCGGCGCCGGTCAGGTGTCGCTCACCTGGACCGCGTCGACCGACAACGTCGCGGTCACGGGGTACCGGGTCTACCGCAGCTCCGGTGGCGGCGCCTACGCGCTCGTCGCCTCGCCGGCGACGCCGTACTACACCGACACCGGTCTGACGAACGGGACCGCGTACTCGTACAAGGTCGCCGCCGTCGACGGCGCGGCCAACGCGTCGGCGCAGTCGTCGGTCGCCACGGCGACGCCGGTCCCGCCGGCTGACACGATCGCTCCGTCGGTGCCCACCGGGCTGACGGCGACCGGCGGCACCGCCCAGGTGGTGCTCGGGTGGTCAGCCTCGACGGACAACGTCGGCGTGACCGGATATCGCGTGTACCGCAGTTCCGGTGGCGGCGCCTACGCGCAGGTCGCGACGCCGGTCGGGGCCTCGTACACCGATACCGGCCTGACCAACGGGACGGCGTACTCGTACAAGGTCGCGGCGGTCGATGCCGCCGGCAACCTATCGGCACAGTCGGCGGTCGCCACCGCGACGCCCGGCGACACGACGCCGCCGTCGACGCCGGGAAGCGTGACGGTGACCAAGAACAACTCGGCCCATACGATCACGGTCGGATGGGCCGCGGCGACCGACAACATCGCGGTGGTCAAGTACAAGGTCTACCGCGCCAAGAACGGCGCCGCCGCGGTCCTCGCGGGTCAGCCGACAACGCTGTCCTACACCGACCTCGACCTGTCCAACGGCGCGACCTACGCCTACCAGGTGTCCGCAGTGGACGCCGCGGGCAACGAGTCCGTCAAGTCGCCGGTCGTCTCGACGTACGTGAGCTAGAAGCGGAGCTTCAGCGCGGGCGGTGGACGAGCCGCCCGCGCCGATCCGACTCGCCCGGCTGGGGCAGCGTCTGGACCTGGAACAGGCTCGTCGTCCCGGGCTTGCCGCTCGGCAGTCCCGCGGTGATGCCGACGCGCGCGCCCGGCTTCAGCCAGCCGAGCTCGACGACGCGTGCGGCGGCGTCGGCGATCAGCTCCTCGGTGATGTCGTGCCGGCGCATCGACGCGGCCTGGACGCCCCAGATGAGCGCGCAGCGCCGGACGGTCTCGCGGCCGGGGGAGAGGGCGAAGATCGGGGTCGTCGGGCGGTGCGCGGAGACGAGCCGGACCGAGCGGCCCGACAGCGTCGGCACGATCAGCCCGTCCAGTTGCAGCTCGCGCGCGGCCTCGACGGCGCTGTGGGCGACGGTGTACCCGGGGTCGCGCCCGTCCCGGGCGACGCGCGTCTCGTTCCAGACGGCGTAGGGCAGCTCGCGTTCGGTGCGCCGCGCGATCGAGTCCATCATCGCGATCGACTCCACCGGGTAGGCCCCGATCGCCGTCTCCTGCG
>JBBRFO010000017.1:0-33962 GCA_038224135.1 Solirubrobacterales bacterium | reverse complement strand
GCGCGTCGAGGCCGAACGCGCGCAGCGACTCGATGAGCATCACGACGCCGGCGACGATGGTCGGCGCGCGGTCGGGGTGCAGGCCGGGCACCGCGCGGCGCTCGGCCTCGGTCATCGCGGCCAGGCGCGCGAGGATCTGCCCGGCGGTCTGCGCCGTGACCGCGTGCCCGTGGACGCGCGTGGGGTCGTAGGGGTCGAGCCCGAGGTCGATCGCGGCGACTGACGTGGCCGTGCCGGCGACGGCGATGGCGGCCTCGGCGCTCGAGCGCACGTCGGCGCCGATCGCCGCGGTGATGATCTCGCGCACGTCGTCGGCCAGGGCCGTGAGCTCGTCGCGCCGGGGCGGGTCGTGGGCGATGTGGCGCTCGCTCATGCGCACGACGCCGGCCTGGGTGGAGACGTGGAAGCGCGCGTCATGTCCCTGGCCGACGACAAACTCGGTCGAGCCGCCGCCGATGTCGATCACGACGGTAGGGGTGTCGTCACCGGACGGGCGCTCGCTGGTGGCACCTCGAAAGGTGAGGCGCGCCTCCTCGTCGCCGGGGATGGTGCGCGCGTCGAGGCCGAAGCGCTCACGGACCGTCTCGGTGAACCCGCTGCCATTGGCGGCGTCGCGCACCGCGCTGGTGAGCACGGCGACGTTGGTGGCGGCGCGATGCTCGTCCATCGCCGCGCGGTACTGCGCGAGCGCCGCGTAGACGCGCTCCATCGCCTCGCCGTCGAGCTCGCCGGTCGCGTCGACGCCCTGGCCCAGGCGCGTGACCGTGGTGCGGCGCTCGAGCTCTCGCACCGCGCCGTCGTCGCCCACGTCGGCGACGAGCAGGCGGGTCGAGTTCGTGCCGATGTCGACGACCGCGACGCGCATGGGCGCGCACGCTACCGCGCGGGATGGGGCATCGGCCTGCCGTCGAGCGCGGCGAGCAGGTTGTCGATGGCCATGTCGGTCATGCGCGCGCGGGCGGTGTGCGTGGCCGACCCGATGTGGGGGACGACGAGGAGGTTCGGCGCGTGCAGCAGCGGGTCGTCGGCGCCTGGCGGCTCGGGTTCGGTGACGTCGAGCGCCGCGCCGGCGATCTCGCCGTCGCGCAGCGCGGTGGCGAGCGCCTGCTGGTCGACTAGGCCTCCGCGCGCGGTGTTGACGAGGATCGCTGTGGGGCGCATCGCCGCGAGCGCGCCGGCGTCGATCAGGTGGCGGGTCTCGGGGGTCAGCGGCGCGTGCAGCGAGACGACGTCGGCCTCGCGGATGGCGGCGATCGGGTCGTCGCCGCGCCCGACGAGCGAGACCCTCATCCCGAAGCCCTCCGCGCGCCGGGCGACGGCACGCCCGATGCGCCCGGCGCCGACGATCGCGAGCGTCGCGCCGTTGAGCTCGAGCCCCAGCCAGCCCTGCGGCTCCCACGTGCGCCAGCGCCCCGCGCGCACGTCCTCGTGGGCCGCGGGCAGCTTGCGGGCGGCGGCGAGGATCAGCGCGAACGCGAGGTCGGCGGTGGCCTCGGTGAGCACGCCCGGCGTGACGCCGACCGCGATCGCGCGCTTCCGGGCCGCATCGAGATCTATGTTGTCCGAGCCCACGGCGTAGTTGGCGATGGCCCTCAGGCGCGGGGCGGCGGCGAGCAGGTCGGCGTCGACGCGGTCGGTCAGCAGGCAGAGGAGCCCCTCAGTGCCGGCCACGCGCTCGCGCAACTGCGCGGGCGTGGGCGGTAGCGGCTCGGGCCACACGTCGACGCCGTGCGCGGCCGCTAGGCGGTCGAGCCCATCGCCGGGCAGTTCACGGGTCACGAAGCAGCGAGCCACGCCCCGGGCATGCCCCGCCGAGCTTGAGCCCACCCCTGCCGAGTTGATAAGATGTTCAGCCCGCCGCGGGGTGGAGCAGTCTGGTAGCTCGTCGGGCTCATAACCCGAAGGTCGCGGGTTCGAATCCCGCCCCCGCTATGCAGAAGCCCCCTCTCGCCAGGGGGCTTTTGCTCTTCTTGGGGATGAGGGGCGCCGGATGCAGTTGGCGTTCCGACGTGTCGGTTCGGCCCGTTGACCTATGCGGGCTGCTCAGGCCGCTGGTACCGTCACGTCGGATGGGGGACCGGATCGGAGCTGTGACGCTCCTGGTGGCAGTCGTGCTCGGCTTGGCATCGGTGCCGGCTCATGCCGGGACCGACGCGGCAACCGCGGTGCCGCCGGTCTGCTCAACCGCGCAGGACTTCAACACCTGGGCGTCGGCCAACAACCAGTCGCTGAAGATCGGTTTTCTCGGCGACAAGGGCGCGGTGCCGCTGGGCTGGGTCGGCGTCGGCGCGGCCAACTTTTCCTGCGCTGCGCAGATGCATGAGCTGGACAAGGTCTGTGACGGCACCGTGATCCCGTGCACGACCCAGGCAATCGGCTTCGAGACACACGCGAACGGGACCGCGTTCCCCGACACGGTCGACGCGGCCGGCGGCGACGGCCAGAACGTCCACATCGCGATTCCGGAAGCTGTCAGCAAGCCTGCGTATGCGGCCGCCGACTGGGGTCAGTGCATGCCCGCGAGGACGTACTACCCCGGGTTCTGCGATGCGTCCGAGCTGAACCAGAGTGTTGGGAACGGCTATGCGGGCGCGGGCGGCTTGTTGCTGTACCGCTTCCGCGACAACACCGGGACGTTCAGCGGCCCGTGGTGGGCGTCGGACGGGCAATACTCGCCCGGATTCGTGATCAAACGCCCAGGGAACCTGTCGCCCTGCACGGCCACGATGAACGCGTGCGACTACGAGGTCGACTTCACCCGCACGACAGCAAACAAGCCCGTCAACACCGCTGACGCTCAGGTCTTACTGGTGTTCAACGTCACCGTGCCGAATCCCGCCTGGGCCGGAGCACCTCCCGGCACGCTGTACACCCAACCGATCGCGATCCCGATGCTGATCGTCCAGAGCGGCGGCGTCGCGCCGAAGCCGGCCGAGAGCGGGGGTGCTGGTGGCTCGAGCGACTCGGCGCCGACGGTGATCCCCGTCGCCGGATCGTCGCCGACCTCGTCGTTGGCGTTTCCGCTCGCGAAGAAATCGCTGAAGCCGCGGCGCCGCGGCGCCGCGGCGATCCCATCCACGGTGCTGTGCTCCGCGACGTCGTGTGCCGTCAGGTTCAAGGCGCCCAACGGCGTCAAGAGCACGAAGGCGACGATGCTGCGCGGCAAGACCAAGGTCGCGAGCGCGACACGGGCGAAGAAGGGCACGCTCAAGCTGACGCCGAAATCGGTGGCTGCCGGCAACTACACGATTCGCCTCGATGTGGTCACGAAGTCCGGCAAGACCGTCTCGATGACGGTCAGCTTCAAGATCTAGCGGTTTGAAGCGGCGGACGCGTCGTGTTTCGGCGAAAGCTGCGACCGTCATTCTCGGAGTGAGGAGCTTGCGTTTCAGCCGCCTTCCGCCGAGGCCGATTCGACATGACGTCCGCCAGGGCTTTGCAGAAGCCCCCTCTCGCCAGGGGGCTTCTGCTCGCGTCGGGGGCGTCTGCGGTGGCTCTGTGCCTCTGCGAGGCTCAGTCCGGTGCGTGCGTGCCGGCGTCGGACCAGATCAGTACCGGGGCGGAGCGCTCAGTCGAGCGAGGCGCCGGAGACGCAGGCGTATCGCGGCGTCACGCGCAGGTTGTCGAGGAAGACCGACGAGTCGTAGATCCGGTCTCCCTGGTCGAAGATCGACAGGTACACGTTGTGGCGTCCTGGTGTGATGCGGGTCGAGGCACGAAGCCGTCGCGTCGCGGCGTCGTACGTCGTGCCACGGGCACGGTCGCGGCGGACGGCGAAGTTGCCGGTGCCGTTGATGCTGATGAGCCGGTTCTGCCTGGCGTTGGCGAAGTTGTTCGGCGCAGTGATCTTCGCGCTCCGCGTGCCGTTCGCGCTCCAGGTGTGATGGTCGACCTCGGCGATAAACGCGTCGTTGTACCGGCTCTTGACGAACTCCGGGAATTCCTCGGACATGAACCGGAAGCCGATCGACAGACACGACCCGTCTGACGGCCGGACGTTGATCCCGATGCGCAGGACGACGACGTCCCTCGCGCCGCGGGCGACCGGGCCCTTGTTGTCGGTGCTCGTGTCAGGAGCAGTGTTCTTGCGTGGAACGATGAGCGTGCTGCCCGACGACAGGATCCCGTAGCTCTTGCCGTTGCGCGGAAACGAGGCGAGCCGGGTCGTCGAGACCGCCGCGGGGTTTCCGTGTGGCGGGATGTTGACGAAGCTCGCGTTCTGCAGGATCAGCGGGGGGCGCACGATCGCCCTGGCGATCCTTGTGGCATTTCGTGTCGGGACGATCGCGGCCTGGGCGACCGGTGCGATCACGAGTGAGAGGCCGGCCACAGCGAGTGCCAGCGGCGCACCGCGCCTTTGATGGTTGGGTCGTTGCGACCGGTGGACGGGTCTTGGAGTTTTTGGGGTGATATCCATGGTGTCACCCTCCCAGGCGCCGCGAGAGAGAGCCATGGGTGCTGCCACCCATGGCGCAAAGCGGCTGGCAGCTGCATCATCGGCAGCGTGGATTGGACCTCCGCGACGCACGAGCTCACAGGCCCTGCACGTCCCCGTGAGGGCCTGTGACGCCACTGCCGCCGAGGCGCTAGAAGCCCTGCACCTCGCAAGCGATCGTTTTGCTGTCGGTGACCGTCTTGCCGGTCTTGAAGGTCGCGGTGAACGAGAACTTGAAGCCCGGGTCCGTGCACGAGGTCGGCGCCTGAAGGTAGGAGTACGTCTTCCTGACCGTCTTGGTCTTCTTGCCCGACCTCACCTTGACCGTCTTCTTGATCGTCTTGTAGATCAGGGTGTCGAAGCCCTGGACGGAGGCGAATTCGTTGTCGGACAACTGGATGTCCGGGATCGGAAAGTCCGCGCTGAACCCCGAGCTGGTCTTCTTGATCTTGCCGAAGATCGGCACGTCGACGTCGATGCCGCCCTTCTGCAGGCGCGAGTAGACGAGCACCTGACGGTTGCTGTCCGTGCCCGGCCCGTTGAAGATAAAGACCGGCACGTTGTCGAACAGGATGCCGATGCCGTACGCCGTCGCGCTGCCCTTGCCGATGAGGGTCTTGGCCGGGCACGCCTTGTCGTGCTTCGCGATGAATTGCGCCTTGGTCGCCTTGCAGACCGGGAACTTGGACGCGTTGAGCTTGGCCTTCGGGAACTGGAAGGAGTAGTTCGTCGACTGCGGAAGTTCGACCTGATCGACCTGGTCGATCAGGTCGGCCTTCAGATGCAGCTTGATCGTCCATGGCTCGCCCTTGGGCTGGTTGACGAGCACGGCGCCGACGGTCAGCTTGTTGACGAGCTGGTCCGACGCGCCGGCGGTCGGCACGGCGACGGCGACGGCGGCGAGCGCGGCCACTGACAGCGCGGCCATTCCTCGCCGCATGCGAGAACGGGGGGACATAGATTGCTCCTCGGGAATGGTTTGTCGTCCGCGAAGGCGATGACGGTTCGCGGGTGTGGCCAACACGATGCCCGGGTGACCCCGTCGCGGCAATGAGTGACAGCACCCATCAGTGATCGGCCCTGCGAGCACTGATCGGCGCCGGTGCAGCTAGGCGTCGGCGAGTCCGTGCCGGATTGCGTAGCGCGTCAGCGCGACGCGGTCGTTCAGGTCGAGCTTCTCGAAGATGTTGGCCCGGTGGCGCTCGACGGTCTTCTCGCTGATCATCAGCACGTCGGCGAGCTCCTTCGTCGTGTAGCCCTCGGCGACGAGCTTGACCACTTCGGTCTCGCGCGGTGTCAGTGGGTTGGTCGATGCCGGCTCTCCGCGAGCCGCTCGGTCGAGCTGGTCCTGGACGACGTCGCGCATCGAGGCGGGGTGGACGAACCGCTCGCCGCGCATCACGGCCCGGCACGCCCTCACCAGGTCACGATCAGCTTGTGACTTGAAGACGTAACCCGCGGCGCCTGCTGCGAGTGCCTCGACGATGTAGGGCTCGCTGTCGTGCATCGTCAGCAGCAGGATCTGCAGCTCGGGACGATGGGCTGCGAGTTGGCGGGTCACCTGCAGGCCGGTGAGTCGTGGCATGCTGACGTCGAGGATCATGAGGTCGATGCCGCCCTCCAGGGCAAGCTCGATCGCCTGCGGGCCGTCGGCTGCCTCGGCGACGACTTCGAGGTCCGGTTCCAGGTTGAGGATCAAGCGCAGGCCGGCGCGCACGAGTTCATGGTCGTCCGCCAGGAGGATGCGTGTGCGCAGCGGCGTTGTCACGGGCGCGTCTCCTCCTTGGGAATGTCCAGCACGACCCGTGTCCCTGACGACTCGCCCGCGCCGAGACGAAAGGCCGCTCCGATCATCAGCGCGCGCTCGCGCATGCCGCGGATGCCCGAGCCCTCACGATGCCCTGGAGCGGTCCCGGTGCCATCGTCGGTCAGGCTCAACCGCACCCCGTCGTCACGCGGCCCCAACTGGACCGTGACTCGGCGTGCACGCGAATGGCGCACGACGTTCGTCAGGCTTTCCTGGGTCACGCGGTAGACGACGAGTTGCGCGTCGGAGCTGAGCGCCGGGAGCTCGGGGTCGAGCGCGTGCTCGATCACGATCCCGCTGTCGTGTTCGACCCGGTCGCAGAGATGCTCGATCGCTCGGCTCAGACCGAGGTCATCGAGGGCCTCGGGACGCAGCCGCCGTACGATTCCCCGCACCTGGTCCAGGCACTCACGGACCGTGTCGACGGAGGCGTCGAGCGCCTGCCGCTGCTCCGGAGTAGCCGATCTCGAGGCGACGTCGAGCTGCAGCAGCAGCGCCGTCAGGTTCTGACCGACCTGATCGTGCAGCTCGAGCGAAAGTGCGCGCCGTTCCTGCTCCTGGGCGGACTGGGTTCGCCGCGTGCTCTCTCGCCGCTCTTCCTCGAGCCGGTCCAGCATCTCGTTGAACGCACGGGTCAGGTCGGCGACCTCGATGCTGCGCGCCCCGACGTCGATGCGCTGGCCCGGGCGCAGCGGATCGACCGCCGTCATCGCGTGCCGCAGCCGGCGCAGCGGCGTGAGCACCCGTCGCATCAGGAGCAGGTTCGCGACGAGCATGACGGCGAGCCCGCCGACAAGCACCGTCAGCTCCGCGCCGGTTGCCGGCCAGCTCACGGTGATCGGAAGCGACGCGAGCAGGGCGAAGGCGACGACCAGGATCAGCGCGTTCGCCAGGAACACGCGCGAAAGGAGGGATCGGCGGGGACTCATCGCCGCTCGGTCGCGCTCACCGGATGCATCCGCAGATCGGCTAGGCGAGGACGCCGAGGATCCGGTCGATGCGGTGGTTGACGTCCTCAAGACTGATGCCCAGCGTTTCAGCGAGTTCGCGATTCGGCACGCCGTTGACGAGCATCCCGAGGATAGGGAGATCATCGATCGGGAGCAGATCACCGGCGAGCGCGAGCGCCTCGGCGGTGATCTGCGGAGCCGTCGCCTCGCCGGCGGCGACGCGGCGGATCGTCCGCGTCAGGTCGCGTGGCTCGACAGCCTTGTCGACGAGCGCGTCCGCACCGGCGATCCGCGCGGGCACCGCCATCGACGGCATGACGAACGACGAGTAGATCACGATCCGCGGAGCGGATGCGTTCGCCTTCACCCGGTGGCACAGCGAAATCCCGTCCGTGCCGGGCAGCTTGTAGTCCAGCAGCACCACGTCCGGTTCGAAGCGACGGATCGCCGGCACGAGCGTGTACTCGTCGGATGCCTCGCCGACGACGTGCATGTCGCGCTCGCCGTCGATGAGCGCGCGCAGGCCGGCCCGCACCGCGGGGTGATCGTCGACGACCAGGACACCGATGGCTGCAGGCATGACCGCAGGATGCCCCTGCGACACGGCTGCAGCCATGGGTACCAGCCCCCATCGGCGGTTGCAGGCGTGCCTGCCGAGATGGATGACACCACCCATGGCGCCGGGGTGATCAAACGGCGACCGTTGGGGGTCGATGCGACACAAGGAGGTCAAGCACATGGCAGTCTGTGGTCTCTGTCGGGGCGCGGTATCCGCCGCCGACGCGATCGTCGTGACGAGGGGCGAGCACACGACCGCGTATTGCGCAGAGCTGATCCCCGGAACCGAGGACTCGTGCTGGACCCAGCACGTCGTCCGGCTCGGCAACGCCGTGCGATCGCGACGCGTCGTCGCGAATCGTCGCCGTCCGCTGGCCGGACGACCGCAGGCACGAGACACCGCGGAGCAACGCGCGCTCGAATTTCTCGCGCCCAGATGACGGAGCGAAGCAGTGATCCCACCCCGGCCACCCCGAACACGAGGAAGAACATGAAACGCATACCCCGTCCGAGCCCCGCATCCGTGATCGCTCTGATCGCCTTGACGGCGGCGATCAGCGGAACGGCCTACGCGACCGGGGTCGGCGCTCCGATCATCGGCGGCCAGCGCAACCCAGGATTCGACCGCTCGAAGGCGCTGCTCAGCGAGACGCAGATCATCTCCGACACCAGCACGTACGGCACACGCCAGTCGAACAAGTCCAACAACGGCGGCGGCGCCATCTACGGCTGCCGCTCAGGAGCCGGCGGCACCCCGGCGAGCAACGAGCCGTGCATCCGCGCCAACAACCTCGCCGCCGGACTCGCGTTCGAGTTCACGGCCACCGGCGGCGACACAGCCGGCCGCATCGAGACCAAGGACGCCAACGGCAAGCCGTTCACCACGAACGCCACCGGCGTGGCGACCGGCCTGAACGCCGACCGCGTCGACAGCCTCAGCGCCGACCAGATCGTCGCGAGCGCGCGCGACGGGCTCAGCCCGCTCAAGGCGATGGCGTTCTCGTCGTCGACCGCATCCAACGCCGACGGGAGCGTCGCGCGAACCGCGGCCACCGAGGTCGCCCTCGCATCGCTCGGTCCGTTCACCATCTACGGCAAGTGCTTCGTCGACACCGACGCCGGCGCCGGTGCCACGCCCGAGGTCCGAGCCGAGGTCTTCGCACGCACGACCAGCGACGGAGCGCTCCTCGACGGCAACGCCGACACCCTCTCCGGCGACCCGGCATTCCTCAACATCGCCACACCGGAGGACAGCCGCCAGGTGGACATCACCACAGCCGCTGGAAACGCGGCGAAGATCAACCTCCGCTCCGCGAACGCGACGCTCGTTGCGGCGGACGGGTCGGCGTACGCGTTCCGGGTCATCGACGGGGCCAAGCAGGGCACGCTCGTCGGCGGCAACGGAATCTGGAGCGGCGGCGACCGCTGCGGCTTTGGCTACAGCCGATTCGGTGGCGCATGAGTCGGCCTGCGTGGCTTGATCGACGTGCCCCGTGCGCCGCATCTCCTCTGGGGAGGGTCTGGCCCGGTGCGGGCGCTCTGTGCACGACGCCCGTTCTTGCGAGCACAGCTGTGACCTCGCCGAGCCCGATGCTCGCCTTTGCTGCGGCGGGCGAGAGCGCGGTGACCTGGCGTGCCGGGCATCAGAAGCCTGACGAGCGCCAACGCGCCTCATGACGATCGCCGGAGTCGACGTCGGAGGCACCAACATCGAGGTCGGGCTCGTCGACGCCGGGCATCGCGTCCTTGCCCGAGCCAAGCGCGACACACCGCAGGGCGGCCCAGACGCGGTCGTGACGGCCATCGTCGACCTGGTCAAGTCCCTGGACCAGACGCCGGCGGCCGTCGGCGCGGGCATCCCCGGCGTCGTCCATGACGGCCGCGTCCTGAGCGTGCCGAACTTGGAGAACTGGGTCGAGCACGTCGATCTCGCAAAGCAGCTTGAAGACCGGCTCGGGGTTCCCGTGACGCTCGGTAATGACGTCGACGTCGGATTGCTGGGCGAGTCGGTGGCCGGGGCGGCGCGCGGTGTCGACGACGTGCTCGGCATCTGGATGGGCACCGGTGTCGGTGGCGCGCTGATCCTCAACGGGCGCCCATTCAACGGCTCACGTGGCGCGGCGGGCGAGATCGGCCACATGATCGTCCGCCCAGGTGGAGCGTTGTGCGGGTGCGGCCGCCGCGGATGCGTGGAGGCCTACGCCGGACGACGCTCGATGCAAGCGGCCGCCGCGGCAATGGTCGACGCCGGACGCAAGACCTCGCTGTTCGCGATTTGCAAGGACGAAGGCAAGAAGACGCTGACCTCAAAGGTCTGGACGCGCGCCCTTCGCGAAGCCGACCCACTGGCCGAACAGCTCTTCGACATGGCCATCGAGACACTCGGGATCGCGGCGGCCTCAGCGGTCAACCTGGTCGATGTCGAGCTCGTGGTGATCGGCGGCGGGCTTGCTGAGAAGCTCGGCCAGGATCTCGCCGATCGCATCCAGTCTGCCGCGGAGCCGTGGATGCTGCGGCCCAACCCCGATCTCCGCTGGGTCCCCGCCGCCCTCCAGGACGACGCAGGGGTCGTCGGTGCGGCGGCGCTGGCGCGTGCTGAGCTGATGTCCGGATGAGCATGCGTCCGCTTCTGCCGGCCGGCCTCGCGCTGCTGTTCGTCGCCGTGCCGTCGCCTGCCCGCGCTGACCTGTCCCAGCGGATCGACCGCACGACGCCGATCGCCGCGTACGGCGGACGGGTGGCGTGGAGCACCTACGACGCCCAGACCAAGAAGTACGCGCTGACCACCAGCATCGGCGGCGTCACCAGCGCGGTGCTGGTCGCGCCGCGTCCGGTCCCGTTCGATGTCGACCTCGGCCCGCGCTCCAACGGGGCAGTCGCGGCCACCTACTCGCGCTGCCAGGTCGACGCGCCGCCGGCCGAGCGCGTGAAGGGGTGCGACGTCTACCTCTACGATTTCTCGACCCGGCGCGAGACGCGCGTGGTCAACGCGAGCGCGTCGGACGCCAACGAGTCCTGGCCGAGTGTGTGGCGCGACAAGCTGGCGTTCGCCCGCGAGTACGACAACAAGCCAGGCCTGGGCTACCTCTATAGCCGCGCGATCGCATCAGGACGAGCGTCGGCGAGGATGCCCGGCGGGGCGCGCAGCCGCTGCGAACACTGCACGCCGCTCCCCGGCTCACACGCCGCCGAGCTCGACCTGTACGGCTCGCGGCTGGGTTTCGCGTGGACCTACCTCGCCAACGGCGAAGGTCTGGACAGCGAGATCCGCCTCGACACCGTCGGTGCCGGCCACGCGCGGGTTGCCCACCAAGGCGGCGGCGGTCTGACCCAGGTCCAGCTGGGGTGGCCGGCCTTCGCGGCCGGCAAGTTGTACTGGTCGATGTCTTGCTTCGGGGACCCGGGTGGCTGTCCGGGCAGGTACGGGCTTCGGCGGCTGCGCTACAGCACCGGTGACGTGCAAAGCGCCCCGGGGCCACCCGATCCGCTCAGCCACGAGCGCGACGGCGATCTGACCTACCTGCTCACCGACGGCCAGGACGGCAGCGGCTGCCAGGGCGACCCGCCGGTCCCCGGCGGAACCTGCACGCTGAGCAGCTCCGCCCCGCATTTCCGCTGAGGGCGCCTTCCAGCGGGCGTCGTCAGGCTGGTCGGCGTCCGGTGAGCAAACCGTGGTACGCGAGCGCGGTGAGGCGCTCGCGCAGCACGTGGTAGGCCTTGCGCTCCTGCAGGTGCGTGTTGAGGAAGCCGGAGTCCCAGGTGGTCGGTTGCGGCTCGGCCATGAAGTTGGCAATCTCGATCGTCACCGCCGGGGCAGTCGCGGGCGCGCCCGGCCCACGCGTCGCAAAGCTCGCGCACACTGCGAGCCAGGTCACGCGCCGAGGCATGAGGCGACGGTCGTCACTGCCTCCGCTCATAGTGCCCGTGGCTGTGGTGTCCAGCGTCCCTTGAGGGCCTCTTCCACCGTGGCGCCCAGCGTGCTCAGCCGCTCACGCTCGGCGGCGTCGAAGTCCTGGGCGTTCGCGGTGCGTCGCAGGCGCTCGAGCTGCTCGCCGATCGCCTCGCGCTGGGCGGGATGATCGGCGACCCAGCCCAGCTCGGCCAGCAGCGCGAACAGGCGTGCGAGCACGAACGGGTCCGCTGCGCCGTAGCGCCGCGGCTGGGTGATGGCGATCTCCAGCAGGTTGGCGAACCCGGGGCGTGCCAGCAGGACTCGCAGGACGTGGTCGTCGTCGTTCAGGGGCCGCGGTCCGAGGTCGTAACCGGCCAGTTCGCAGAGCAGCGCTGAGCTGTGGCCCAGCGCGTGCACCGCGGTGGTCGGATCGTTGATCCCCGGCGACAGGGCCTTGCTGGCGACGTCCGTGAGCTGGCGCAGGGCGTAGGCGACATCCTGGGTCGAGGTCCGCTCGAAGCCCAGCGTGAGCGCCGAGTCCACGCTGCGGCGCAGCTCGGTCTCCGCCTCGGGGTCGATGGTGGCGCCGCGCGGCCAGGCGGTGCCAAGCGGCGTGCCGGCGATCAACGAGTTCCCCGGATAGCGGCTGATGGCCAGCACGGCATCGGCGGCGACGGCCGCCTCCAGCAGCGAGCGCTCGTCGATCTGCAGCAGGAACCCGGAGCCGGGTGCGACCAGCGTCAGCGCGTCGTCGGGCGGCGTGAGGGCAATCTCCGTCGAGATGCCTGGCCGGCGCTCGGACAGCAGGTGCCGCGTCGCCTCACGGGCGTCGCGCTGGACGTCGCGCAGCATCGTTTCGACGCGGATCTGCCGGGCCAGGTGGGCGAGGAACAGGACCAGCGCGAGCACGCTGAGCACCGCGAGCACGAACGACAGCGTCACCGAGAGCTGCGGGACGAACTCGGGCCGCGAGCTGGTCCGGTCGCGCACCGTGCGCAGCACGGCCAGCGAATAGACGAACGTTCCCAGCAGCAGCGCGAGTGTGGCGTGGACGAACCGATCGCGGGTGAACGTGCGCAGCAGGCGCGGGGAGAACTGGCTGCTGGCGAGCTGCAGCGTGACCACCGTCAGCGAGAAGGTCAGCGCGGTGACGGTGATCAGCGAGCTGGCGATCGTGCCCAGCAGGGTGCGCGCAGCGCTCGGCCCGCCGCCGAACAGATAGTCCGTCGTCGCCGCCGACAGGTCCTGGTCGATGTTGCCGTCCAGCCGCGGCAGCCCCACACCGAGCCCGATCGCGACGGCGATGCCGACCGTCGGCAGCGGCCACATCTGCGTGCGCAGGCCGTCGCGCCACCCGTCCAGCCGCCCGCGCAGGCGCGAGCGGAAGGCACTGCCGCTGGTCCTCGCGGACCCGGCCGGCACGGCGCCTAACCGACGGCGACGATGACGGCGTAGGAGCCGACGCTGAGCAACCGGTCGCCGGCGATGTCCCCGCCGGTGAGCACGAGCGCCTCGATCGCGCCGGTCTCTGCGTCGAAGGCGACGTCGTCGACCTTGCCCAGTTCGTCGCCGGCGCTCGACAGGACCCGTTTGCCGAGCACGCTGTGGTCCTTGCCCCGCAGCGCGTCGACTTCGGGGCCGGCGCCGCCGATCGCCGCGGCGTCGCGGACGGTGACGGCGTCGGCCCCGAAGCCGACGATGTCCGCCCAGGGCAGGACGTCACCGCCGGAGGTCTTCCTGCACTCGACCGCCACCACGACCCGGCGATGGGGGTCGACGACGAACGCGTCGACCTTGCCCACCGTCTCGGCGGTGCTCGTGCTGACGATCTTGCGACCCGTCGCCTCGGAAAAGCGCATCAGCGACCCTCGCGAAGGTGCTCGCGGAAAGCCTGGACCGCGGCGCCGAACCCGGCCAGGTCCTGGGCCACGAAGTCCTTGGCCGCGGCGGGGACCATCAGATGCTCCCCGGACGCCGCGAGCGTGTCGGGCAGCGGGATGAGCACCCGCGTGCCATTGGTGGCCAGGGCGTCTGACGCTTCGATCTCGTAGCCGATGACGTCGCACGTGCCGCCCCGCTCGTCACCGACCTCGACGATGACGTCGACGACCCTGCCCAGGTCGACCCCGGCGTCGGTCAGCGCCTGGGAGCCGATCACGTCCCCGCCCGATCCGCCCGAGGCCGCCGACGCGTCGAGCACGGCCTGACGAGGCTCGAGCACCGACTCGTCGTCGATCATCACGGCGTCGGCGCCCAGCGCACCGACCGCCGACCAGGGCAGCGCGTCGCCCGAGGGACCGGAGAACAGGCCGCGGCCGGCCAGGGTGAAGCCGCCCACGGCTCCGCCACCGGCGGAGAAGACGATGTCCTTGATCTGGGCGATGTCCTCGCCGGCCATCGTCACGACGGGCCGCTTGGCCAGTTCGGAGGTGCGCATCAGCCGGCTCATGAGCGTCCTCCGCGCCGGCGCGGACCCGGAGCGCCTGTCGGGTCGACGATCACGCCGCCCCGCCGGCGCCGGGCCTGGACGGCCAGCATCGCGCCGAGCACCACCAGCACGACGACCACGAACATGATGAGCCAGACCCACCACTGCATGAAAACCTCCTGTGCCCTCGCGGGCGAGTTTGCGGTCCGGGAATCCCGTTGCCGGACTTCGATCAGACCAGAACCGCTGTACCCCGCTGGGTCGATGCCAAACGCTCCGGGCGGCTCCAGCAGTCCGTCACGGGTCCCGAAGTGGTAGATCGGCATCGGGCTCGAGGTGCCCGCGGCGACGGGCAACGGCCCAAGCCGGTCTGGGGAGGCCGTGCTCAAGCGCGTTGTCGGTGCACGCGTCGAGGAGCCGCGGAGGCATTTGCTCGTTCTGGCGCCTTACATCCCACGTGATGGTCGGCTGGCCGCGGTGCGTCGCTCAGCGCGACGCACCGCCCGCCGCGCCGTCGACCGGCTCGCGAGGACGGACGCAGCCGGCGCGAGCAGGTGGCGTCTGCAGGATCGGCACGGTCGCGAGCTTGCGCACGCGGCGGGCATCGTCGCCGAGCGCCCAGCCAGGGATCTTCGAGCGCGGCGAGGCCGGGATCACGATCAGGTCGCACCCGCGGTGGGCGGCTTCCTGGATCAACGCCGTCGCTCGAACTCCGTAGGTGGTGATGAAGTCGGCGTCCGGCCCGTCGGTGAGCAGCAGCTCGGCGCGCAGCAGGCGCGCTGCGGCGTCCTCTCGCTCTGCGTGGTTGAGGCACATGGCGCCGCTCCCGCAGCAGCGCTTGCGGCCGGGCGTGTTGATGTCCGCGACGGCGGCGACGGTGAGTCGTGCCCCCGTCTGCCTGGCCAGCGCGGCGGCTGTGAACAGCGCCAGGTCGCCGTCGGGCGTGCTCTGACAAGCGACGAGGATGTTCCGGACGGCGGGGGTGTCGTGGTCGTGCTGCATGTCGCTCCGTCTGCCCGTTCGACCCGAAGGTCGCGCGAAAGGTTCAGCGGGAACCGTGACAACCGTTCGCGCCGATCGCGAGTAGAAGGAGCACACGATCCTTCGACACCGAACCGAGGACCAGACATGACGCTCTTCTCACGCAGCGCCGCCCGGCAGGGCACGGACGCCGACTCCGGCACCGGCCGGCCGGTCAAGGCTGTCTGGAACGACGTGGTGCTCGCCGAGAGTGACGCGACCATCGTCATCGAGGGCAACCACTACTTCCCGCCCGAGTCGCTCAACCGCCAATACTTCGCGGACAGCTCACGATCGACGAGCTGCCCGTGGAAAGGCAGCGCCTCGTACTACACGATCGATGTCGACGGAGACCGCAACGAGGCCGCGGCCTGGACGTATCGCAGCCCGAAGGCTGCGGCGGGTCAGATCCGTGACTACGTGGCCTTCTGGCAGGGGGTCAAGGTCGTTACGGCTGACGCCTAGCCCGATCGCTCCCGGACCGCTGCGACGAGCGCGGCGAGGCTGAGCATCGACGCCGTACCAAGCAGCGCGCTCGCAGCCCGGCGCCGGCCCTGCCCGGCGGCGAGCAGGGCGCCGACGCGCAGCGGCGTCGTGGCACGCGCCGCCCGCAGGACCACGGGGTCCGGCGCGTCGGACTGCCGGAAGTAGCTGAGCACGCCGTACGCGACGCCGGCGGTGAGCCGGGTCCCCTCGAGTGCGACGGCTGCGCGCGGCAGCTCATCACGCCGTCGCGCTCCGAGCAGCGCGGCGCTGAACACGACGCTGTCGACGAGGCCTTCGAGGTCGCGGCCGGCGCGCGTCGGCTCGGTGGTGCGTGCCGCGATGCCGTCGAGCACGTCGGTGGTCGCGGCCGCGAGGACGACTGCCGGCTGGAGCCCGTCGGCGATCGCGGGGACGAGCCAGGCGCGCGCGAGCGTCAGCGCGTCGGCGGGACCGAGGTTCCGTGGCCGTCCGTCCTCGGTCTCGAACATGCCCAGGTGCCAGTCGAGCATGATCGCCACCGTCGTCCACCAGATCAGCCCGCGCGTCAGCAGTCGGACCCGACCCGCGGGCCTGGATGCGGCGAACATGATCCACGCGCCGGCGCCGGCCGCGGTCCACCAGCGCGCCCGGCGAGCAAGTTCGGGGCGCGCGGCGCGGGTCTCGCCGGTGCGCCGCTGCGACTCGCCAAGGAACGCGCAGATCGACCGCGGCGTGAACCGAGCGGCGCGAAGGTGCTGCAACGCTGAGCGCGCCCACAGTTCGCCGGCGGTGAGCCCGGATGGCGTCGAACGCACGGTCACGATCGGGGAAACGCGCGGAGCAGGCCGAGGAGCGGTCTTGCCGCGGCGCGGTACCGGGGGTTTGCGTAGCGCTCGCGCACCAGCGCATCCGCGGCGCGCGCGGGACCCTCGGCGAGAGTCGGGTAGGCGTGGACAGCGCTGGAGACCGCGTCGATCTTGTCTCGCCGGATCAGGCGCGCGGCGAGCTCGCCGATGATCTCGCCCGCAGCCGGGGCGGCGACGGTCGCGCCGACGAGCCGGCCGCGGCCGTCGCCGACGAGCTTGGCGAAGCCGAGCGTGTCGCCCTCGGTGATCGCGCGGTCGACCTGGTCGTACGCGGCCGCGGCGATCCGCACGTCATCGCCCCAGCGCTGGCGCGCCTCGTCCTCGGTCAGGCCGACGCGCGCGACCTCCGGATCGGTGAAGGTGACCCACGGGATCGTCGCGGCCGTCTGGGCCTTGCGGCGGGTCCGGAAGAGTGCGTTGACGGTCGCGACCCGGGCGTGGTGCGCGGCGACGTGGGTGAACGGCAGCAGGCCAGTGACGTCGCCGACGGCGTAAACGCCCGGGACGGTGCTGCGCAGCCGCTCGTCGACGCGGACCGCGCCGCGCGCGTCGGTTGCTACGCCGGCCTCGTCGAGGCCCAGCTCGTCCGTCCGCGGCCGGCGCCCGGTCGCCGCCAGGAGCTTGTCGAACCCGATCGAGCGCCGGCCGTCGGGCATCTCGATCTCGAGCTCGCGGCGGCCGCCGTCCACATCGCGGACCGCCACGGCGCGCGACGCGAGCCGGACCGTGACGCCATCCTCGGTCAGGCAGCCGGCGATCAGCTCGCTCGCCGCGGGCTCCTCCTTGAGCAGCAGCCGGTCGGCCATCTCGATGATCGTCGTCTGCGCGCCGAGCCGGGCGAATGCCTGGCTCAGCTCGCACCCGATCGGCCCGCCGCCGAGGACGACGAGCCGCCGCGGCAGCTCGCGCAGGTCCCACACCGTGTCGCTCGTCAGGACGTCGTCGGCGTCGGCGAGACCGGGGACGGGCGGAAGCTCCGGACTCGACCCGGTTGCGATGATCGCGCTGCGAAACCGCAGCCGGCGGCCGTCGACCTCGATCGTCCGGCTGTCCGCGAAGCGTCCGTGGCCGTGCAGGACCTCGACGCCCGCCTCGCGCAGGCGCGCCGGCGAGTCGTGCGGCTCGATCGCCGCGATCGCGCCGTGGACGTGTGCCATGACGGAGGCGAAGTCGATCTCGGGCTCGACGGGCATGATGCCGACGTCATCGGCGTGGCGCATCCGGTGCGCCAGGCGCGCGGCTGCGAGCAGGCTCTTGCTCGGCACGCACCCGGTCCACAGGCAGTCGCCGCCGGTACGTTCGCGCTCGATCAGTGCCACGCGTGCGCCGATGCCGGCGGCGATCAGCGATGCGACGAGTCCGCCGGTGCCGCCGCCGATCACGACGAGGTCATAGCGCTTGCTCATCGGGTCGTCCGCAGCGGAAGCAGATCGCGGAGCACGCGGTTCTCCTCTGGGTCCAGGACGGAGTGCTGAACGCAGGCCGGGACCGTCCGTCCCTCGTCGGGGTGTGCCATCGTGTACGAGCATGCCTGCAGGCGCTCCTGCGCGGCGCGAATCTCGGGATCGTCCGACCGTTCGCCGCGCTCCAGCAGCTCCCAGGCGGGCGCGACGACGCGGGCGTGCATGAACGCGTGGACGACGAACGTCAGCGGTCGCGGCCGGCCGCGCACAAGTCGTCGCAGCCCGGCTCGCCGGCCGAAGCGCGCCGCCCAGCGTGCGGCCTCTGGGATGACGTTCGGATGACGGGCGATGACGCGGGTCAGCGCGCCGGCGAGCGCCCAGCGCGGGCGGTCGAAGTCCATGCCACCGAACGCCCGCAGGAAGGCATCGCGGGTGCGCAGGTCGCGGGAATCGCGGTCGTCGAGCAGCGCCGTCCAGCGGCCGCCGGCGACGACGCCGTAGGCCGAGCGGTTGCAGCGCGAGTCGCCCATCTGCAGGTGGCGCCACGGGAGCCGCGTCCCCACGCCCGCTTCGATCTGCTCCCAGACATCGTCGATCGTGATCGCCCGGAAGTCCTCGCGCCAGCGCTGCGGATTGCCGACGAACGCGGCCGGCTGGAACGAGAGCATCCCGAATCGCATGCCCAAGCACGAGCGCACGACGCCGGCGACCTCGCCGACGTTGCGCGGCGTGACGGTCATGTTGTGGGCGAGATCGAACCGCGCGCCGGACTCGCGCTCGAGCCGCTCGAACATCGCGACGAAGCGCCGGCGATAGGGGTCCAGGTCGGCCTCCGTCTTGGGACGCGGGATCCCGGAGCGACCGAGCATCAGCGAGTCGAAGTGGCCGGCGAAGCGCAGGACCCGGAAGCGCGGGCGCCCGTCGCTGGTCAGCGCCAGGTCGCGGAGGTAGTCCTCGTCGAAATCTCCGTGGGTCATGCTCAGCGGCTTGCGGCCATGGGACTCCATGACCTCCAGGACCGCGGCGTGCTTCGTCGGACCGAGCAGCGTGACCTCGCCGCCGATCAGCTGCGCGTGCTGCCCGTCGCCGCGAGCTGAGCGTAGGAACGCCATCTGGCGGTCGACCTCGAGCAGCGTGTGCGGCCCGTCGACGCGCACGCTGTTGGCCTCTCGTGCGTGGTAGCACGGGGTACAGGCCAGATTGCAGCGCGGGAACACGCCGTGGGTCCCCTCACAGCCGACCGTGCGGCGGCCGAGGAGCTGCTCCGGCGTCTGCACACCCGCCGGGAGCTCGCGCCAGCGCTGCTCCAGAGCTGCCTGCGTGTCGGGATGGGTCGGCCGCGTCGCGGCTGCCAGCGCGAAGGCGCGCATGGCAACGGCTCGCGTGAACGGTCCGCGGATCATCGGCCCTTTGACCGCTCGGGCTGCCGGACGGTTCGCCACGCGTGAACCGACGCGCCGGTTCGCGGGTCACAGGGGTGCCACGATGGGCGACCGATCCGTGGCGTCCATGACCCATCAGATTCAGCAGTTCGTCGACGGAGCCGGCCCGCTCGGGCCGTTGCTGTTCGTCGCGCTGTACGCGCTGCTGACGGTGCTGCTCGTCCCCGGGTCCGTCTCGACGCTCGCCGCCGGGGCGCTTTTCGGGCCGATCCTTGGCACGGCGCTCACCGCGGTCGGCGCGACGCTCGGCGCGACCGCGGCGTTCATCATCGCGCGTAAAGGTGGCCGTGAGCGCGTGCGCCGGCGCATCGGGAAGCGCGCCGCGCGCGTCGACGCCTGGCTGACCGGCAGAGGCTTCCTCGCCGTGCTGTACGCGCGGCTCGTGCCGGCGGTGCCGTTCAGCGCGTTCAACTACGCGGCGGGCCTGACGGGGATCTCGTTGCGCGACTACGTCGCCGGCACGGCGATCGGGATCCTGCCCGGCACGTTCGCCTTCGTCGCGCTCGGCGACGCGCTCGGCGATCCGGGCTCGCCGCGCTTCATCGGGGCCATCGGCATGGTCGTGGCGCTCGCCGTCGCGGCTCCGCTGATCGACCGCGTGCGCCGTCGCCGGGCAGGAGCGGCCGCCGAGCAGGCCGGCGTTGGAGACCAGGAACGGGACGACGAAGTTCAGCCCGCAGCGCACCCAGGTGCCGACGCTCGCGTTACCGGAGGCGATGACGGTTCCCTGGTTGATGAGCGTGAGGATCACGCCGACGACGAGTGCGATCCGGATGGTGCGCCGCAGGTTGGAGCGCCGCAAGCAAAACGCGACCGCTGCTGACGCGCGCTCGCGGGCGGGCGGGGGCTCAGACGGAGTTGAAGAAGTTGATGCCAATGCTGTCCAGGAGCTCCTGCGCCTTGATGTTGAGCTGGAACAGTTCCCCAGTGAAGACCAGGACGCCCATCGTGACGAGTACGGCACCCCCGACGCCGATCACGACCGGGAAGTGGCGCTTGATCGGCCCGAACGCCGTGGTCATCTTTCCGAAGGCCAGTGCGGTCGCCAGGAACGGGATCGCGAGCCCCGCGGAATAGACGCCGAGCAGCAGGGCGCCGTGGCCCGCAGAGCCCGACAGCGCGGCGGCGGCGAGGACCGCGCCGAGCGTCGGCCCGACGCACGGAGTCCAGGCGACCGCGAACGCGGCGCCGATCATCAGCGGCCCGCCCCGGCCCGCCCGCTTGATCAGGCCGTCGACCCGGAACTCACGGTTGAGCTGCAGGACGAACGGCGTCGCCAGGAAGAACACCCCCATCGCGACCATGAACGCGCCGGCGATCTTCTCCAGCAGCGCTTGGTGATCGCGCAACGTCGAGCCGATCGCCGTCGCGCTCAGGCCGAGCAGGATGAAGATCGTCGAGAAGCTCGCGATGAACAGCAGGCTGGGCACGAGGACCCTGCGGGCCCCGGTGTCCTTCAGGTCGTTCGGTGAGACGCCGATGACCGCCGACAGGTAGCCGGGGACCAGGGGCAGGACGCACGGCGACAGGAACGAGATCATCCCGGCGGCGAGCGCCGCGAAAATCCCGATACCCGACGCCGGGTCGGTCACGAGCTGGCGCCGAGCGCGTAGCGGCGGATGTCGTTGTTCAGCGACTGCTCGGTCGTGTAGCCGCCGGGGCGTATGTACGTCTGCTCACCCTTGGCGTTGTAGAACATCGTCGTCGGCCAGCCCTGGCCGCCCCCGATCGTCTGTGCCTGGGCGGCTGAGTTGTCGAAGATGCTGGGGTACTCGACCGGATGGTCCTTGAGGAACGACTCGGCCTTGCCGCGCTCGTCCTGTGAGTCCAGGCCGACGAACGCGACCTTGCCGCGGTAGGCCTTGGAGAGGTGGGCGAAGTAGCCGAACTCGGCCTTGCAGTTCGGGCACCACGACGCCCACTGGTTGACGACGACGGGCACGCCGCGCAGCTCGGCCAGCTTGTTCGTGATCTGGCCGTCGACGACGCGATTTGCGTCCTTGACGTTGGCGACGAACTTGGAGGAGAGACCGGCAGTGTTGACCTTGAGCGGCGCGGCGGCGGATGTGCTTCCGCTGCTGCCACTGGAGGCGACGATCGCCGCGGCGACGCCGCCGACGAGCAGAAACGTGGCGACGCCGGCGAGGACGACGTTCCGCTGCTTGCGCCGCTCTGCGGCGTCCACGCGGCTCTGGGCCGCTTCCCGCTCCTCGCGTCGCTGTTGCTTGTGCTTGCTGCTCGACATCCCGGCGGGCTCCCTTGCTCACGTGACGACGGGCGCGCCCCTGGCGCACGTGCCACTACGACCCGGTAGCGCGCGCAACGGTTCAGGGCGCCGGTTTGTTGCGCAGGCGCGCGATCACGCCCGCCGCGACGTCCTCGCCGCCGGGGCGCGGCTCTCGCAGCCCCGCGAGCCCGGCGATCGTGCGGCGCAGCGACTCGACCAGGCGCCTGCAGCCGGGGCAGACGCCGGTGTGCTGGTCCACCCGCCGGCAGTCGGGCTCGGGGAGTTCGCCGTCGAGGTACTCCGAGGCGTGCTCCATCGTGAAGCGGTGGTCGCGATGGAACCGCAGCGGATGGCGAAGCTGGCGGATCACGTGGTGCCTCCGTCCGGGAGGTAGCTATCGACCGCGGCCCGGACGACGAGGCGTGCGCGATGCAGCCGGCTCTTGAATGCAGCCTCGCTGAGCCCCATGATCTCCGCCGCCTGCGCGGTCGACAGGCCCTCGACGTCGCGCAGGATCAGCGGCGCGCGGTAGTCCGGCTCAAGCTCGCGAACCGCGCGCTCGAGCGCGGCGCGCAGGTCGGCGTTCTCGAACGCCTGGTGGGGCCCAGGACCCCTGTCACGTGGTTCGACGACCTGATCCTCGAGCGAACCGACGCCGCGGGCAGCCGGCCGGCGCTGAGCCCGCCGCCGCGCCTCGTTCACGCCGATCCGGTAGAGCCAGGTGAAGAACTGCGCGTCGCCCTTGAAGCCCTGGATCCCGCGCCAGGCGCGGAGAAACGCCTCCTGCGTGACCTCCTCGGCCTCGTGGCGGTCGTCGAGCAGTCGCACCACGACCGCGTGCAGCTGGTCCGCGTGGCGCCGCACGAGGACTTCAAACGCCGCCCGATCGCCCTGCTGGGAGCGACGAACGAGGACGGCATCGCGCTCGATCATCCCGGCCTGGGGCGCCCGGCCTGCGACATGCGGTCCATCGCGGAGAGCTTCGCACGCCAGCCTCTTCGACGGGGGGACGCGCTGCCTCCTGCGGCTCGACGGAGCGCCAGTGACGCGGTCCGACGGCGACGGACGAACGATGCGATGCGCGGCGTGACCGTTGCGCTGCAGCACACGTCTTGGACCCCGCCGCGACGCAGGCGGTTCAGGGTTGCTGAATCGTCCGGTCCGGCCACGGATCAGAAGGTCATCGCGCTGAACCTGGGAGCATCGAGCATCGCCATGACCGGGAACCCTGAATTCTCCGACCTGACGACGAGCGCGGCGGTGATCGAGCGCTGGGCTGCGAGTGGACGGCCATTCGAGGCCGGCGGCGTGACGAGCTTCGTCGCCGAGCGCGGCGCGGGCCAGCCGGTACTGTGCCTGCACGGCGTCCCGGCATCCGCGTTCCTCTATCGCAAGGTTCTCGGCGAGCTGGCCGAACGCGGTCTGCGCGGGATCGCGATCGACCTGCCGGGCCTGGGGCTCGCAGGCCGACCCGCCGGATTCGACTACAGCTGGACGGGGCTCGGCCGGTTCTGTACCGCGGCGGTCGATGTGCTCGAGCTCGAGCGCTTCCACCTGGTCGTACACGACGTCGGCGGGCCGGTCGGCTTTGAACTCGCGGCGGCTGTCCCTGAGCGGGTCGCGTCGCTGACCGTCCTCAACACGATCGTGGAGGTCGACACGTTCCGCCGGCCGTGGTCGATGGAGCCGTTCGCCCACCGAGGCCTGGGCGAGGCGTACCTGCGCACGCTCTCCAAGCCGGCGTTCCGGATGCTGATGCGGCTGCAGGGCGTCAAGGACATGTCGGCCGTCTCGCGCGTCGCGCTCGACGCCTATGTCGACCTGCTCAAGCGCGAGGACGGCGGCCGCGCGTTCCTGCAGATCATGCGCGGGTTCGAGCGCACCGTCGAGAAGCGCCGGCTGTACGCGACGGTGCTCGGCGACCAGCGTTACCCGGTGCATGTTCTGTGGGGCGCCGAGGATCCGGCGCTCAAGGCCCGCGTGTACGGAGAGATCGCGCGCCGCGCGGCCGGTCTGGACCAGCTCGACACCGTCCCGGCCAAGCACTTCCTGCAGGAGGACCAGGCGCCGGCGATCGCCGATCGCGTCGAGCGGATCGCCGCGCGCGCCCGGGACGCCGGCTAGCGGTGTTCGACGCCGCGATCAGGGCTCGCCTGCGACCGGGGATCGAGCCGGTCGCGGCCGCTCTGGATCGCCGCGGTGTGAGCCCGGGAGCGGTGACCGCCGTCGGCCTTCTCGTCGGCATCGGCGCCTGCGTTGCGGCCGCGCTCGCCGCCTGGCCGGTCGCGCTCGTGTTGTGGCTGCTCAACCGGACGCTCGACGGCCTCGACGGCGCCGTCGCGCGGCAACGTGGCACGACGGACCTGGGCGGGATGCTCGACTTTCTCGCCGACTTCGTCGTCTACGGCGGGTTCGTCGTCGGCGTCGCGATCGCGGTGCCGGATGCGCGCGTGGCGTGCACGGCGCTGCTGGCCGCGTATCTGCTCAACAACGTTGCGCTGCTCTCGTTCGCGTCGCTGGTGGAGAAGCGCCGCCTGGACTTCGGCGACGAGCGTTCGCTGCGGTTCACCGCCGGTCTGACCGAGGGCGCCGAGACGATCCTGGCCTACGTCGCGTTCTGTCTGTTCCCGGAGCAGGCCGCGGTGATCGCGTGGACGTTCACCGCGATGGTGCTGATCACGACCGGTCAGCGCGTCGCGCTGGCTCGCCGCGTACTCAGCCCCGAGCGCTGACCGAGCCCGAGTCCGGCAGGCGCCACAGGTGCTCGCAGGGGAGGTCCACGCGGACGTCCTCGCCGGCGCCCGGCGCCGAACCGGTTCGCACGTCCGCCTGGAGGCGCTGCGATCCGCAGGCGATGGTCAGCCGGACGTGCGTGCCGGCGTAGATCGCCTCGACCACCGTCCCGCGCAGCGCGCCATCCCCCGCGACCAGCACGTACTCGGGGCGAATCGCGAAGCTCGCGTGCCCGTCGGGGCCAGCGGCCGGGATCTCGGCGTCGGCGACCATCAGGCGCCCCTCGCGAACCAGACCGCGGACGATGTTCGAGGCGCCGAAGAAGCGCGCGACCGCAGCGGACGCGGGGCGCTCGAAGAGCGTCTGCGGGTCGTCGTGCTGGACGATGCGGCCCTCCAGCATGAGCGCGACGCTGTCACCGAGTTCGGCGGCCTCGGCGCGGTCGTGGGTCACGATCAGCGTCGTCAGGGCGCGTTCGCTCTGGAGCCGGATGATCAGCCGGCGCAGGTCTTCGCGGCGGTTGGGATCGAGCGACGCGAGCGGCTCATCGAGCAGCAGCAGATCGGGCTCGGCGCACAGGGCGCGCGCGAGTGCAACCCGCTGCTGCTCGCCGCCGGAAAGGCCCGGCACGCGCCGGTCGAGGAACCCGCCGAGGCCGACCTCGGCCAAGCGGTCTGATGCGAGCCGGCGGCGCTCTGCGCGACGCACACCGGCAGCGCGCAGCCCCAGCGCGACGTTGTCGACGACGGTCAGGTGCGGGAGCAGCCGCGGCTCCTGGAAGACGACCGCGATGCGGCGGCGGTGCGCCGCGACGCCGTGCAGCGAGCGCCCGGCGATGCTGATCTCGCCGTCGTCGAGCGCCGCCAGCCCGGCGATCGCGCGCAGCAGCGTCGTCTTCCCCGCGCCCGAAGGCCCGACAAGGACCGTGCGCGAGCCGGCTGGAACGCTCAGCGACAACCCCCGCAGGACTGGTGTGCCCGCCGGCGAGACGGTGACGTTGCTGCACTGCAGGGCGGCGCTCACAGCGGGGACCTCGAGGCGCGGGAGGCGATCAGCAGCGCGCCGATCGCCGGGGCCAGGAAGAGCAGCGAGATCGCCGAGGCGACCTGCGGATCGGACCGCACGAAGGGGAGCAGGACCACCGGCAGCATCGGGCGCCCGCCGCCGACCGCCAGGCTTGATCCGTACTCGCTCCACGACACGAGGAAGCCCAGGAACGCGGCGGCCGCCAGGGTCGGGCGGACCGCCGGCATCGTCACGAGGCGGAACCGCGAGAGCGTGCCGAGGCCCTGCGAGCGTCCCATCTCCTCCAACGCGGTCAGCGGCGGCCCGAACGCGGCGATCAGCACGAGGATCACGTACGGCAGCACGAGCACGAGGTGTGCGAGCACCAGCCCGGGCAGCGAGTCGATCAGCCCGATGCGCAGGAACCACTCGGTCAGCCCTTCGCCGGTGGCGTAGGACGGGACGAGCAGCGGAAGAGCGAGCAGGAGGAACACGGGCGCGGGTCGCCGGAGGCGGCGCTCGCCGAGGACCCGCGCGGCCGGCCAGCCGATGACGAGCGCGATCGCCGTGACGACGCCAGCGACCACGAGCGAGTTCGTGAGCGCCTCGAGCGTCGCGCCGCTGAGTGCCTCGCGGATGCCGCGCAGGCCGAGCTGCTGGGGGACGATCGCGGGCGCGCGCCACGCGTCGGCGAACGCGCGAACGACGATTGCGGCGAGCGGGAGTGCGAACGCTCCGGCGAGCAGGACGGCGGCGGCGCGCTGCAGCCGTCGCTCAGCCACCTTGCACGTCCTTGGCGAATCGCACCGCGATCATGGCGAGCAGCATCGAGACCCCGGCCGTCACCAGCAGCGCTGCTGCCTGCAGCCCCTCGCCGGCCAGGACGTCGTTCGCCGTCGCCTGCTGGGCGTACTCGGCCACCGTTAGCGGCGAGTTCGGCCCGACGGCGAGCGGGACGTCGAAGGCGCCCATGGCGAACGCGGCGACCACGATCGACCCGACCACCAGCGGGCCGCGCACGGCCGGCCAGATCACCCAGCGAACGCGCTGCCAGGGGGACGCGCCGAGCACCGCCGTCGCCTCCTCGCGATCGGCCAGGCCGCGTCCCATCGCGGCGAGCAGCAGCAGGACGAGGAACGGCGCCTCCTTGTACACGTAGACGAGCACGATGCCGACGCCGGCCCGGTCGCGCACGAGGTCGAACGGCAGCGCACCGAAGATCCGGTCGGCGAGGCCGCCCGGCGCCAGCCACAGGACGGCGACGACCGCGACCAGGAGATGCGGGACCGGCACCGGCAGCGCGACGAGCGTCCGCAGCGTCGTGCCGCGGCGCCGCAGGACGAGCGCGAGCGTCAGCGCGACGACGGCGGACAGCGCGGTCGCAAGCACCGCGATCCGCACGCTGAAGCGCACGGCCTCCCAGAGGGCCGGGTCGTGGACCAGGGCACGCCAGGTCGCGAGCGTCGGATGGCCGAGCCCGCTGTTGGTCAGCGGCACGAGGCTCGTCTTCGCAGCCCCGGCGAGGGCCCCGCCGAACAGCACCACGATCACGGCGAGCGCCGGCATCAGGCCCGCGTAGTCGCGCAGCCGTTCGCGCCGGCTGCGCGCTCGCGCGGCCGGGGCATCAGCGATGCCGGTCGCGTGGCTCAGCGGAGAACCTCGCGGGTCCAGCGCCGCTCGAGCGGCGCGACCGCGGCCGCCGCGAGCTCCGTGACCGGCGTGCCGAGATCGCGCAGCAGATACGGGCTCGCCAGAGCGCGGGCGAACGCCCGGCGCGAAGACCCCAGGCGCGCCTGGTCCAGCACGGTCGGATTGCCGAGCACCGCGGGGTCGGCCTTGCGCGCCTGGAGCCGCGGATCGAGCAGGACGTTCGCGGCGACCTTCGCGGCTGCGGCGTGGGCAGCGTTCGCCGGGATCGTCACGAACGAGACGTTCACCAGCGCCCCGGCGCCGATCACCAGCGGCCGCGTGCTTTTCGGGAACAGGCCCTTGCGCACGTCGGCATTCACGATGTTCGCGTCATAGGCCATCGCGAAGTCGACCTGGCCGTCGCCGAACAGCTGCTCGAGCTCGGCCTGCGACTTCGGGAGTACGTTGCCCTTGCGGTACATGTAGGGCTTGAGCGCCTTGAGGTAGGCGAACGCCGCGTCCGCGCCATTGGCCGCGACGATCTGGCGCACGAACGACGAACCCGTGTAGTCCGGCGGCGCCGGATATGTGAACCGGCCCGGATGCGCCTTGGCCCACACCAGCAGCGCATCGAAGTCACGCGGCGGGTCGCTGACCTTGGCGCTGTCGTACGCGTACACGAACGCCGCGCGCCACCACGGCGCCTCCTGGCCGTCGACCGGGACCTTGAAGTCTGAGGCGATCGACGGGTCGCGCGGGTTGACGAACCGCTGAAAGTTGGGCAGCGATGTGCTCCAGTCGCGCAGCCAGAGCCCGGCCTGCTTGCCGGTCGCGAAGTTCTCGCCGTTGATCCAGATCAGGTCGACGCCGCCGCCGCTCGTCTTGCCCGCGCGCCGCTCGGCGACGACCCGCTTGACGGCGTCGGCGGTGTCGCCGATCGGGACGCGCTGGAGCCTTACGCCGAACCGCGCAAGCGCGGGGCGCACGTCGCCGTCGATGTACGCGTTGACCTTGTCATCGCCGCCGTACATCCAGAAGCGCACCGTCTGGCCCTGGGCCGCCTTGAGCGTCGATGCCCAGGCGCCTGCGCCTGCGCTGCCGGCCTTCGGTGAGGTCGTGGACGTTGCGTCGGACCCGCAACCGGCCAGGACGAGGCCGGCGGCGAGTGCCGCGAGCATCGCGGACCATCTGGGCAGTGTGGAGCTTCGCTGGTGCGGCATATCCGCGTTCGACCCCGGTGACGCACGATCGGTTCGGTGCTAAGGCATGCTGCGTCTCGCTCCGATAGATGATCCATGATGCGCTTCGCTTTGCGCTGGTGGGTGCCGTTCGCGTTCAGCGTGGGGGCTGCGGTCGCCATCACGTCGCTCGGATCGGCCAATGCGATCACGTGGGGCAACCCGAGCCTCGCGTTCGCGATCGTCGTCGCCCTCACGACGGCCTGCGCGATCGGCGGCGCGGCCGTCCTGACGCTCGGTCTGCGGCGGCGCCTGCCCGAGGTTGCGCTGCTCGGCACCGCGCTTTGGACCTTGTCACTGCTGTCGCTGGTCCACGGCTTGCTGATCCCTGGAAACCTCTACGGCGAGAACTCCGGCGTGATGGTCGCGGTGCTGGTCTCGGTTCCAGCGGGGCTGCTCGCGGCGCTTCCGCTGCTGCTCGACGGGACTGCTCCGGGCCGCGCACTGGCGCGGCACTGGCGCGGGTGGGCGGCGACGTTGACCGTCCTGCCCGTCGCGGTCGGCGCTGCTCTGCTGGCCCGGCCTTCCCTCGTGCCGGCGCCGCTGCCCGGCGGGCCCGTGACCGTTGTCGTCACAACGGTCAGCCTCGCCGGCTGCGCCCTGCTGTCGCTTCGCCACCTGCGCCTGTTCGCCATCGGGCGTCGCGCCGGCTCGTTGCTGGCGTCACTGGGCTTCCTCGCACCCGGCCTGGCGACGATCGCGTTCCTCGGCGCCGCGCCGGTGTCGCCGGGCTGGTGGCTCGCGCACGTCGTCGACGCTTTCGGCGTCCTGTTCGCGGGGGGCGGACTGCTTGCCGCACATTGGCGCGACCGCTCGATGGGAATCGTGCTCGCTCCGGTGCTGTCCAGGGAGCCGCTGGTGGCGCTCGAGCTCGGCCTCACCCCGGTCGTCCATCGCTTCGTGGCCGCGCTCGAGGCAAAGGACATCGTCACCCGCGACCACGTGGTCCGGGTCAGCGAGCTCGCGATGCGCTCCGCGGAGCGGGCGGGACTCGACGGGGTGTCGCTGCGGGCCGTCGGCCTCGGCGGGCTGCTGCACGACGTCGGAAAGCTCCTCGCTCCGGACGCGATCCTGTCGAAGCCCGGGCCGCTGACCGATGAGGAGCGAGCCGTGATCGAGCGCCACACGATCGACGGCGAGGCGATGCTCGCTCCGTATCCCCATCTCGCCGAGGTCGCCTTCATCGTGCGGTCGCATCACGAGCGGCCGGACGGGAGCGGCTATCCCGATGGGCTCGCGGGCGCCGCGATCCCGATCGCCGCGTCGATCGTGAGCGTCGTCGACGCGTTGGACGCGATGATCAGCGACCGCCCCTACCGCGATGGGATGTCACTCGATCGCGCAGCCGCGATCCTGCGTGATGGGTCGGGGTCGCAGTGGCTTGCCGGAGCGGTCGACGTCGTGCTGACAGAAGTCTCTGAGCGCGGGCCCGTTCACGTGCCGGTTCTCGGGCACGTCGGTCGCGGTCGGGCCGCCGCTGAACCGCGTGACGACGGCAGTCTCGTGAACGCGTGCCTGCCCGAGCGCGCTCGCGACGCGGCGTAGCGGTCGTGCCGCGCTCGCTCCCGAATCCTGCTCAACCCAGATCCTCTCGACGGGCGGCGGGTCCGTTCGAGGCGAGCAGTCCGACGCCGGGGAAGAACCGGCCAACGCGCGCCGCGTAGGAGCAGTACGGAGCGCCGTAGCGCGCTGTCAGCAGCGGCTCTTCTACGCGCGCCGTCAGCATCACGGACGTGATCAGCGCCGCCCAGCCCACGGTGGACACGACGTTCGCAGCCAACAGCACCGCCGCGAGACCCGCGCCGAGCATCGCCACGTAGTTCGGGTTGCGGACCACGTGGAACGGTCCGCCGGTCACGAGCTGGGCGGTCTCGGCCGGAGGCATGTCGGGGCGCCACGCGGCACCCATCGTCTCCTGTGACCAGATCGCCAGCGCTGTCGCTCCGGCGAGGAGTCCGATCGCGAGGCCGAGCACGGCATCGGGCACGGCGACCATCGGGGCGACGACGTCGAGTCCCTGCAATGCCGGCCCGATGAGGAGCAGCGCAAACGCAGCGAGAAACGTCACGTCGGCGGTGATCCAGGCGCGGGGTCGAGGTGCGGCCCAGTCAGGGCGTCCGGTATCGCCGTGGCGTCGTCGGCGGATCATGGACCGCAGCGGGAACACGATCAGCAGGAAGCTCGTCAGCAGGGCGAACGCGAGCCACGGCATCGGCGCGAACCCTAGCGTCAGGCTGCGCCGCCGCAGGACCGTTGGATGAGCACCGCGGGTGCCGGTTCGAATCCCGCCCCGGGCCCGTCCACCGGCCCGTCGAAGCCCTGGGCGAGGTTTCCGGGGTTCCGGCGTTGCCGGTGCACGGCGTGGCCTGCCATGATCGGCGCGTGCCCGTCACGCTCACCGCCGGGCCTCTGACGGCCACCTACGAACCCGGGGCCGGGATGGTGTGCTCGTCGCTGCGCCATGATGGCGAGGAGGTGCTCGGTCAGCGCGGTGGGCTGGCCGGATACGTCGCGCGCGGCGAGACGTTCGGGATCCCGCTCCTGCACCCCTGGGCCAACCGCCTGGCCGGACCGGTGTACGCGATCGGCGGGCGCGTGGTGCAGCTCGACCCGGCCACGATGCCCGTGCGGCTGGAGGAGCACGGGCTTCCGATCCACGGCCTCTGCGCTGCCGAGCCGCACTGGGAGGTCCTCGACGCCGGCGCCGACTCGCTGCGCGCGCGGTTGGACTTCGGGGCGCGGCCCGAGCTGTTGGCCGGCTTCCCGTTTCCCCACCTGCTCGAGCTCGACGTCGCGCTCAGCGCCGCGGCGCTCACGGTCCGCGCGACGCTCACGCCGACCACCGACGTGGCGGTGCCGCTTGCCTTCGGCTTCCACCCATACTTCGCGCCGCCGACCGGCAGCCGCGCTGACTGGTCGGTGCAACTGCCGGTCGGCCGTCGGCTTGGCACCGACGATCGCGGCATTCCCACTGGCGCGGCCACGCCAGCCGGCGACCTCGACGGCGTGCTCGGCGCCCGCACGTTCGACGATGGCTTCGACACGCTGAGCGGCGACCGGCGGTTCGCGCTTCGCGCCGGACGGCGCGAGCTGGCGGTGCGCTTCGGCTCGGGGTTCCCGGTGGCGCAGGTCTTCGCGCCCGCGGTCGACGACGTCGTCTGCTTCGAGCCGATGACCGCTCCGACCAACGCGCTCGGCACGGGGACCGCCGCGCTCGTCGCGCCGGGCGAGCGCTTCGAGGCGACGTTCGCCGTGGAGTGCTCCTGGGTGGCGGCTGGTTAGCAGCGACCTCAGCCGGCGCGGCATGCGAGGAGTGTGCGCTCCCGGTCGAGGAGCGCCGTCTCCAGGAGCATCTCGCGGAGTGCGAAGGCTGCGCCGGCGACCAGCTCCGGGACTGGAGGCGTAACGCCGCGACGCCCGCGGCGACGGTCGTGACATGACGCCGACAACCTCCGCCCGTAGCTCCTCGCCGATGCCGAACAGCGGCGCCTCGCGCCCGATCGCCGACTACGGCCTGCTGGCGGACTGCAACTCCGCCGCCCTGGTGAGCCGCGACGGGTCGATCGACTGGCTCTGCCTGCCCCGCTACGACGCCGATGCGCTGTTCGCGCGGCTGCTCGACCCCGACGCGGGCCACTGGTCGATCCGCCCGGCGGGCGACTTCGAGACGACGCGGCGCTACGAGCCCGGGTCGCTCGTCGTCGAGACCACCTTCACGACCGACACCGGCGCGGTCCGCCTGCGCGACGCGCTCGCCTTCCCCGACGGCCAGCGTGGACACGAACTCGGCTTCGACGCGCCACATGAGGTGCTACGGAGCGTCGCGGGCGTCGAAGGGACCGTCGAGCTCGAATTCGAGCTTGCCCCTCGCCCGGAGTACGGTCTCGTCCGGCCCCTGATCCGCTTGGAGCGCGGCGGCGCACGCACCTTCGGCGCCCATCCCGTCTCGATCCGCGCGGGCGTGGAGCTGACCCTCGAGGACGCAAGCCTGCGGGCGCGCTTCGCGATCAAGGCGGGCGAGACGGTCGGCTTCTCGATGCGCTGGACCCCGGGCACGCAGCGCGAGCGGCCGCCGGCGACGGCACCCGAGGCGGTGTCCGGCCGGATCGGCGACACGTCCGAGGCCTGGCGCTCCTGGGAGGCCGAGCACGACATCTACGACGGGCAGCACCGCGAACTCGTGCGCCTGTCCGCCCGTGTGCTCAAGGGGCTGACGTACCGCCCCACGGGCGCGATCGTCGCGGCGCCGACCACGTCGCTGCCCGAGACCGTCGGCGGCGAGCGCAACTGGGACTATCGCTATTCGTGGATCCGCGACGCGAGCCTCACGGTCGAGGCGCTCTACATCGGCGCCTGCTCCGACGAAGCCGAGGAATTCGTCTCGTTCATGACGAGCTCGGCGGGCGGGCGCGCCGACGAGCGCTCCCTGCAGATCATGTACGGCATCGGCGGCGAGCACGACCTCTCCGAGCGCACGCTTCCACACCTGCGCGGCTGGCGCGATTCGCGCCCGGTGCGCGTCGGTAACGGCGCGTGGGACCAGACGCAACTCGACGTCTACGGCGAGCTGCTCAACTCCCTGTGGCTCTACCGCGAGCGCCTCGGGGAACTGCATCCCGAGATCCAGGCGTTCGCGGCCGACCTCGCCGACACGGCCGCCCGGCGCTGGCAGGAAACCGACTCGGGCATGTGGGAGATGCGCGGCGAGCCCCGCCACCACCTGTCGTCCAAGGTGCTGTGCTGGACGGCGCTCGACCGCGCCGTGAAGCTCGCGCCGCAGCTCGGGGACCACGCGAACGTGGCCGCGTGGGAAGCAGCCCGCGACGAGATCCGTGCCGCCGTCCTCGAGCGCGGATGGAGCGAGTCCAAGCAAGCCTACGCCCAGTCCTTCGACTCCGACGAGCTTGACGCCGCCCAGCTCCTCATGCCCCTCCTCGGCTTCCTCCCCGCCGACGATCCCCGGATGCGCTCGACCATCGAGGCAATCGCCCGGGATCTGACCGAAGACGGCCTCGTCCTGCGCTACCGCAACGACGAGGGGCTGAATGCCGACGGGCTGACGGGCGAGGAGGGGACGTTCGTCATCTGCTCGTTCTGGCTCGTGTCGTGCCTCGCCAAAGCGGGCGAACTCGAGCGAGCCGAGCAGCTGTTCGCGCAGCTCTCCGGCTACGCGAACGACCTCGGCCTGCTCGCCGAGGAGATCGACACCGCCAACGGCGAGCAACTCGGGAATTTCCCGCAGGCGTTCTCCCATATCGGTCTGATCACTGCGGCGAACCAGGTGGACTCGGCCCGCGGGGCGACCACGTGAGCGTGGGCGACTGGGACGTCCGCAGTCCGCGTACGAGTGCCAGGGTCAGCTCGCGGCCGCACACGCAGCGCGATCGCGCGGCGGCGTAACGTGCCGACTCCTGCGCGAGACGGAGCGCCGCGCCCCGTCGCCCCGGTGAGTGCTCCGTTCCGGACGCACGACCCGGCGTTCGCCGAGGTCACCGGCGAGGCGCCGCGGCTCGAGCTGATCAGTCAGGTCGACGCCCACGAGGGCCCGGTCCACGTCGCGCAGGACGACGCCCTCTATTTCACATCGCTGCCGCGGCCGCGGGCCGACCGCTCGCGCGAGGTGGCGATCCGGCGGCTGACGCTCGGCGACGGGCGAGTCGAGACCGTGGTGGATGACGCGAACGCGGCGAACGGCATGGCCCTGGCGCCCGACGGCCGCCTCGTCGTCTGCGAGCAGGGAGGGCCCCAGAGCCCCGCAGCGATCACGCTCGTCGACCGCCGGACAGGCGAGCGTGACGTGCTCGTCGACGCTTTCCGCGGCCTGCCGTTCAACTCGCCGAACGACGTCGTCGTCGCACCCGACG
>JBBRFO010000016.1:0-34377 GCA_038224135.1 Solirubrobacterales bacterium | reverse complement strand
GCCGGCAAGAAGAAGCCCGGCAAGAAGTAAGGACTGACCGATGCCCGCACCCAAGCGCCCACAGCGTGGCCGCCGTAAGCCGAAGAAGAACATCCCGATCGGCCAGGCCCACATCAAGACCAGCTTCAACAACACGATCGTCTCGCTCACCGACCGCGAGGGCAACGTCATCGCGTGGGAGTCCGCCGGCGGTGCCGGCTTCAAGGGCTCGCGCAAGTCGACGCCGTTCGCCGCGCAGGTGACCGCCGACTCCGCCGCTCGCAAGGGCATCGAGCAGGGCCTGCAGAAGGTCGACGTGTTCGTGAAGGGTCCCGGCTCCGGCCGGGAGACCGCGATCCGCTCCCTCCAGGCCGCGGGCCTCGAGGTCACGAGCGTCCGCGACGTGTCCCCGCAAGCCCACAACGGCTGCCGCCCGCGCAAGCGGCGCCGCGTCTAGGAGCCGCCGTCATGGCCCGCGACACAAGCCCCCAGTGCAAGCAGTGCCGCCGCGAGGGACAGAAGCTGTTCCTCAAGGGTGAGCGCGGCCTGACCGACAAGTGCGGATTCGAGCGCCGCGCGTACCCGCCGGGCGACCACGGTCGTGGCCGCCAGAAGCAGAGCGAGTACCGCGTGCAGCTGCGTGAGAAGCAGAAGGCCCGCCGCTACTACGGCGTGCTGGAGAGCCAGTTCCGCCGCTACTACGACAAGGCGAGCCGCCAGGAGGGGATCACGGGCGAGAACCTGCTGACCCTGCTCGAGCGCCGCTTCGACAACGTGCTCGTGCGGCTCGGCTTCGCCGCGTCGCGCCGCCAGGCCCGCCAGATGGTGCGACACGTCCACTGGACGATCAACGGCCGCCGCGTCGACATTCCCAGCTACCAGGTCCGCGAGGGCGACATCATCGCCCTGAAGACCGGCAGCACGACCGAGCCGATGATTCGTGAGGCGACCGAGCTGACGGCACAGGTGCCGGCATGGCTGCAGGCCGATCACGACGCGCTCACCGCCAAGATCCTGCGCAAGCCGGAACGTCGTGAGATCACGACCCCGGTGCAGGAGCAGCTCATCGTCGAGCTGTACTCCAAGTAGCGAAGACGTGCAGCGCCGCGCCCGCGAGGCGGGCGCCCGGCGCGCATACGCCGACGGCCCCCTCTGGCCGCCGGGACGACCACGACTGAAGGATCACCACCGCTCCGATGCTTGACTTCCAGATTCCCCGCATCACCAGCGAGACGGTCGACGAGAACCGCGGATCGTTCGTCATCGAGCCGCTCGACCGCGGCTTCGGCTACACGTTCGGCAACTCGCTGCGCCGCGTCCTGCTGAGCTCGCTCGCCGGCGCCGCCGTCACCAGCGTGCGCATCGAAGGCGTCGCGCACGAGTTCTCGACGATCACCGGCGTCAAGGAGGACGTGACCGACATCGTTCTCAACCTCAAGGGCGTCGTCTGCCGGATGCACTCCGACGCCGGCGAGATCGAGGCGCCGCTCGTCGTCACCGGCCCGGGCGAGATCTCGGCCAAGGACATCGACCTGCCCGCGGGCGTCGAGATCCTCAACCCCGATGTCCACATCGCGACGCTCGAGAAGAAGACCAAGCTCGAGATGTATCTCACGATCGGCCGTGGCCGCGGGTACCGCCCGGCCGAGGACAACAAGACGCCCGATCAGCCGATCGGCGTCATCCCGATCGACTCGATCTTCTCGCCGGTCCGCCGCGTCGCGTACGCGGTCAGCCAGGCCCGCGTCGGTCAGCGCACCGACTACGACCAGCTGACGATCGACATCGAGACCGACGAATCGATCGACCCGCAGTCGGCACTGCGCGAGGCGGCCGAGATCCTGATCTCGCAGCTTGCGATCTTCACCGACGCCGACCGCATCGAGGAGCTCCGCGCCGGACCGGCCGCGCAGCTCGATCACGCGGCCGCCGGAACCGTCAACGGCGGCGGCATGGTCGCCGCGGGCGGGCCGATGGACGACATCCTCATCGAGGAGCTCGAGCTCGGCGTGCGGTCGTACAACTGCCTCAAGCGCGCCGGCATCCAGACGATCGGCGATCTGCTGTCCAAGTCCGAGAACGAGCTCGGCGCCATCCCGAACTTCGGCAAGAAGTCGATCGACGAGGTCATCGAGACGCTCGTCGCACGCGGCCTCTCGCTGCGCCAGGACTGATCCGCGAGGAGCACGACGCACCATGCGCCACCAGAAGACCCGCCACAAGCTCAGCCGCGACAGCGCCCATCGCAAGGCGTTGCTGCGCAACCTCTGCAAGGAGGTCATCGAGCACGAGCGCATCAAGACCAGCGAGGCGAAGGCGAAGGCCGTCAAGCCCGAGGTCGAGCAGCTGATCACGCTCGCCAAGCGCGGCGACCTGCACGCGCGCCGGCAGGCGCTGGCCGCGCTCGGCCAGGACAAGTTCGCCGTGCACAAGCTCTTCGAGGAGCTGGCGCCGCGGTTTGCGGATCGGCCGGGGGGTTACACGCGGATCCTGAAGCTGGGACCGAGGCGGTCGGATTCCACGGAGATGGTGTACCTCGAACTGGTGTAGTCCCGGGGCGGTTCGCGGATCTCGTACCCCATTCGGGGCACAGGCGGCGACCTGAGTCCACCGTCGACCGGGTCTGTGCAGAGCACGATCCCCGGTCCGCCGTCGGCCTCATGCATCCACGATCTCTCGCTAATGGCCAGGTGGCGGGAGCGTGTTCTCCGATGCCCGCAGTCGTGGGCTGACCGAGCGTCTGCGGCGTGACCTCTCGCATTGATTTCGAGTACGACGGGGCGCGGTTCTTTGGCTGGTCGCGGCAGGATGGGACGCGGACCATCGAAGCGGAGCTGGAGCGGGTGATCGGCGTGCTGGCTCGGGCGCCGGTCGAGCTGACCGTGGCGGGACGGACCGATCGGGGCGTGCATGCGCTGGTTCAGGTCGCCTCGTATGACGGGCCACCGGTGGCGGTCCATGCGCTGAATGCGCTGCTGCCGCCCGACATCGCGGTGCATTCCTGCGCGGCCGCTGCTGACGGCTTCAGCGCGCGCTACGACGCGACGTCGCGGTCGTACGAGTACCGCGTCCTGCATCGGCGCGAGCGCTCGGCGCTGCTGCGTGGGCGCGTCCTGTGGTGGGCGCATGGGCTGGACCGCGACCTCCTTCACGCGTGCGCGGCGCTGCTGCCGGGAACGCACGACTTCACCGCGTTCACGCCGACGCAGACCAAGCACCGGCTGTTCGACCGAACCGTCACGTCGGCGGGCTGGGACACGGATGGCGAACTGCTGCGGTTCCGGATCGAGGCGCGGGCGTTCCTGCGGCACATGAATCGCGTGCTGGTCGGCACGATGATCGAGGTCGCCCAGCACCGTCGGTCGCTTGACGACTTCGCGCGGCTGCTGGAGGGTGCCGAACGCGCCGAGGCCGGCCCGACAGCGCCGCCGCACGGGCTCTACCTGACTGCCGTCAGCTACGACGCGTCGTGAGCGGCACAGGTCCGGCGACCGAGACCCGAGCGCGGTCGCTCGTGCTGGCGGCCGCGGTGCTCTTCGGGACGACCGGCACCGCCAGGGCGCTCGGCGCGCAGGACGCGTCGCCGCTGGCGGTCGGTGCCGCGCGTGTGGTCATCGGCGGCGGTCTGCTGGTCGCTGTGGCCGCATATCTCGGCGAGCTGCGACCCGTGCCCGGGCTCCCGCGCCGGGCGATGCTGATCGGCGCGCTGGGGGTCGCCGGCTATCAGCTGTGCTTCTTCGCCGCCGTCAAGCTGACCGGCGTCGCCGTCGGAACGCTCGTCGCGATCGGCAGCGGGCCGCCGCTGACGGGGGCCGTCCTCCTGCTTCGCGGCCAGCGGACCGAGCGCCGCTGGGTGGTCGCCACGGCGCTGGCGATCGCCGGCTGTGCGCTCCTGCTGCTCCCGGGCGGCGACGCGCAGGTCGACGCCGGCGGCGTCGCGCTGGCGCTCGGTGCCGGCGCCTCCTACACGGCCTACACGCTGGCGAGCAAGGCGCTGCTCGACGCCGGCGACACGCCCGCCGGGGCGATGGCCCGCGCGTTCGGGCTGGCCGGGCTCGTGCTGTTGCCGGTCCTGCCGCTCGCCGGCATCGGCTGGCTTGCGCATCCCGGCGGCATGGCGACGGCGCTCTACCTCGGCGTCGTCACCACGACGGTCTCGTACACGCTGTTCGCGCGCGGGCTGCGCGAGCTGCCGCCGCCGACGGTCGTGACGCTCGTCCTCGCCGAACCGGTCACCGCGACCGTGCTCGGCGTCGTCGCGCTCGGCGAGCGGCCCGGCGTCAGCGCGGCGATCGGCGGGCTGCTCGTGCTGAGCGGATTGCTCGTCCTCGCGACGGCGCGGCCGAGCTCCGCGTCCTGATCCACAGCACGGAGCCGACCCACGCAACGGCGGTGATCGAGCAGCTCTGGACGACCGTCTGATTGACGTTGCCGGTCGCGACGCTGATGAGCCACCAGCCGAGCAGCACTGCGAGCATCACGCCGGCGGCGAGGGTCGTCGCACGCGCGTACAGCGCGCGGGTCCGATGGTCGAGCTGTCGAGGCGGGGACTGGGGGAGCGGGTCACGGAAGGTCTCCTTCTTCGGGCTGGAACAGCTGTTCGACAGAACTCGAGAAGTGCTGCGCGAGCGCCAGCGCCAGCGGCAGCGACGGCAGGTAGCGGCCGGTTTCGATCGCATTGATCGTCTGCCGCGACACGCCCAGAGCCGCGGCGAGCTCGGCCTGGGACAGACCCACTTCCGCGCGTCGCTCGCGAACGTCGTTTCTCATCGGTGTCAAGGTAGCTTGACATCTTCGGCATGTCAAGGACGCTTGACATCGCAGGATCCCGCGGGGGTGGTCGGCGTCCGGGTCTATCCTCGTAGCGCCGCATGAGGGTCCTGCTCACGAACGACGACGGCATCGAGGCCGAAGGGCTGCAATGCCTGCGCCGGGCGCTGCTCGAGCTGACCGATATCGAGCTCGTCGTGATCGCGCCCGACGGCAACCGCTCTGCGATGGCGCGGATGATCACGACGCAGCGCCCGCTGTGGGTGCAGGAGGTCGACTTCGGCGACGGCACGGTCGGCTACGCGACGGATGGCTCGCCCGTCGACTGTGTGCGCTTCGCGCAGCTCGGGCTGGTCGACGGGTTCGAGCCGGACCTGATCGTCGCCGGCATCAACCACGGCTCCAACCTCGGCGACGACGTCACGTACTCCGGGACTGTCGCGGCCGCGCTCGAAGGCATCGTGCTGGGCGTGCCCGCAATCGCGGTCTCGCAGCAGTCGACCGACCGCAAGATGGACTTCCGGGCCGGCCGGGTGTTCGCGTTCGACGACGCGGCGCGCTTCACCGCGCGCCTGGTGGACGAGCTCGACGACGTGCCGCTGCCGCCGGGCACGCTGCTGAACGTCAACGTGCCGGGCACGACGCCCAGCGGCGTCGAGGTCGCACGGCTGGGCAAGCGGATCTATCGCGACCAGTTGCAGCTGGAGACCGATGCGGGCGAGGGACGCCGGCGCTATTGGATCTACGGCGACGATCCGGGCTGGCACGATGAGCCGGGGACCGACCTGGCCGCGGTGGCGGAGGGGCGGATCGCCGTGACCCCGATCCACTTCGACCTGACGCACGCCGCGAGCCTGGGGGCGCTCGCCGGTCACGACCTCGCGCGGCTGATCGCCCCGGCCGCCGGACCGGCGGCGTGAGCGCGCCGAAAGCCGCCGCCGGGCGGGCGGCGGAGCTGCGCGAGCAGCTGCGCTTCCACAACGAGCGCTACTACACGCACGACGATCCGGCGATCGGCGACGATGAGTACGACGCCCTGCTCGATGAGCTGCGCGCGCTGGAAGCCGAACATCCGGAGCTCGTCACAGCTGACTCGCCGACGCGGCGGGTCGGCGCCGAGCCGGTCAGCGCGCTGCACAAGGTCCGCCACCCCGAGCCGATGCTGTCGCTCGCCAACGCGCGCAGCGCGCAGGAGCTGGAGGCATGGGTCCAGCGGATGCGCAACCACCTCGCGCGCGAGGGCATCGAGGATCCTCAGTTTCGCTACGTGTGCGAGCCGAAGGTCGACGGCCTTGCGATCTCCATGATCTACCGCGACGGCGTCCTCGAGTGCGGCGCCACGCGCGGCAACGGGGAGATCGGCGAGGACGTCACCCACAACCTGCGGACGATCCCGACCGTCCCGCTGACGATCCCCGATGCCCCGGCGCTGGTCGAGGTGCGGGGCGAGATCTACATGTCGACACACGACTTCGCGGCGCTGAACGAGCGCCGTGCCGCCGCCGGCGAGTCGACGTTCATGAACCCGCGCAACTCGGCCGCCGGGACGATCCGTCAGCTCGACCCGCGGCTGACCGCCGAGCGCCCGCTGTCGCTGTGGGCCTATGCGGTCGGCGCCGTCGACGGGCTCGAGCTGCGCTCGCAGTCGCAGACGCTCGACTGGCTGCGCGAGCGCGGCTTCCCGGTCAACGCCGACATCGTCGTGCTCGACAGCGAGGAGCAGGTCGTCGCGCGCTGCCAGGACTGGCAGGAGCGCCGCGGGTCGCTGAGCTTCGAGATCGACGGCGTCGTGATCAAGGTCGACGATGCCGAACTGCAGCGGCGCCTCGGCGTCGTCGGGCGCGACCCGCGCTGGGCGATCGCCTGGAAGTTCCCGCCGACGACGAAGGTCACGCTGCTGCGCGACATCGCCTGGAACCCGGGCAAGTTCCGCGACCTGCATCCGTTCGCGATCCTCGAGCCGGTTCACGTCGGCGGCGTCACCGTGAAGCTCGCGACGCTGCACAACGAGGAGGACCTTGCGCGCAAGGACATCCGGCCTGGCGACGAGGTGATCGTGCTGCGCGCGGGCGACGTCATCCCGCAGGTCGTCTCGCCTGCGCCGCACCAGGTCGATCGCGCCGATCGCGCCGATCCGCCGTTGCCTCCGGCGCGCTGTCCGGTCTGCGACACGCCGACGGTCAAGCCGGACAACGCCGTCTTCACCAAGTGCCCCAACCGCGACTGCGCCGGGCGCCGCTGGCAGCTGCTGTCGCACTTCGCCTCGCGCGGGGCGATGGACATCGAGAGCCTCGGGGAGAAGCAGGTCGAGCGCTTCATGGCGCGCGAACTGGTGCACGGTCCCGGAGATTTCTACCGCCTGACTGTCGAGCAGCTCTCCTCGATCGAAGGGCTTGGGGAGATCTCGGCGCGACGGCTGACCGACGCGATCGCCGCGTCGAAAGAGCGCCCGTTCGCGCGCGTGCTGTTCGCGATCGGGATCGAGGGCGTCGGTGAGGTGACGGGGCGCAGCCTGGCGCAGCAGTTCCGCTCGATCGACGCGCTGCTCGCGGCGAGCGCCGAGGACGTCGCGCGGACGCCGGGGATCGGGCCGATCGTCGCCGAGCTGATCGTGCGGCAGCTGGCAGATCCGTTGATGCGAGCGCTGATCGAGGACCTGCGCGAGCAGGGGCTGGCGCTGCAGGAGGAAGGGCCGCCGCCCGGCGAGGGACATCTGGCGGGCAAGACCTTCGTGCTGACGGGCACGCTGCCCGACCTGACGCGCGAGCAGGCGACCGAGCAGATCCTCGCCGCCGGCGGACGGGTGACCTCGTCGGTGTCGAAGAAGACGGACTACGTCGTCGCCGGCGCCAGCCCCGGGACCAAGCTCGAGAAGGCCGAGCGGCTCGGCGTCGCGGTGCTGGACGAGCCGGCGCTGCTGTCGCTGCTGGCGGGCTAGAAGCCGCGCCGCAGCGCGGGCGTCGTCGCCGGCATGCTCGCCAGGTCCACGACGAGGCGATCCTGAGCGGCGCGCGCGTGATCCAGTCGCACGCCGCTCATCATCACGGCGAAGGCGACGGGGATACCGCCCTCGCGCAGGCAGTACCCGGCGAGCGTGCTGACGCCGTCGATCGTGCCGGTCTTGGCGTGGCAGGCGCCCGCGGCGGGTGTCCCGCGCATCCGGCGCGCCAACGTCCCGGTGCGGCCGGCAACCGCGAGCGATGCCTCGAACGCCGGGCCGACGGCGGCGTCACGGTGCAGCGTGCCGAGCAGGTCGACGACTTCGCGCGGGGCGATCCGGTTGGCCCGTGAGAGGCCCGACCCGTCGACGACGGCTGCGCGGGCACCCAGCGAGGCGGCGGTCGTCATCACGACCCCGGCGCCGGCGGTGGTCGTGCCGGCCCCGGCGAAACTGGCGCCGAGGTCCTTCAGCAGCGTCTCGGCATAGAAGTTGTCCGACGGAACGTTGGTGCGGGCGGCGAGCGCGGCGATCGTCGGCGAGGGAACCGCCGCGATGAGGTTCCGTGATGGCTGGCCGGCGCCGGCGCGCGTCGGCCCGGCGATGCGGACGCCGCGGGAGCGCAGCGCGTGCGCGAGGGCCTTGGCGGCGGCGAGCGCCGGCTCGCCGCTCGGCGTCCAACCGCGCGCCAGCGTCAGCGCGCCGAGGACGCCCTCGACGTCGCGGTCGTAGGCCCAGTCGGTGCGCGGGCCGCCGCGTCGCGCGTCAAAGCGTGACTCGTCACCGATGACCGACCCGTCAACGCGGCGTACCCGGACCGCGATCGCGTGCGCGAGCGCGTCGATGCCGGCGCGATCGAGGGTCGGATCGCCACCACCGGCCAGCACCAGATCGCCCGCGGTCCGGCGATCGGCGTCGACCGCCGCGGTGGCGAACACGTTGGTCGTCAGGCGCCCGTCGGGACCGAAGCGCGTCAGCGCCGTCGACGTGGTCAGCAGCTTCTCGACCGAGGCCGGGATTCGCGGCGTCGTCGCCCGAGAGGTGAACAGGGTCGCGCCGGTGCGCAGATCCCGGACGAACACGCCGCTGCGCGTTCCTGCTCCGTGCAGCGCACTGGCCAGGCGGGCCGTGGTCCGGGCGCTCACGCGCGCCTGGGCCGCGGGCGCAGCGGAGATTGCCGCAACGAGGAGGGACAACGTGAGCAGGCAGGCGGAGGCTGTGCGTCGGGGCAGGCGCATCACGGACCGCGCAGACGGTACCGAGCCGCCGCCCCGTCGACGCCGGTGCAATCGCCCGCCCGCCCCGTGAGCGCCGTTCGGGTCCTGCCGGCTGGGGAGACTCAAGGGCGATGGGCAAGGTGGTGAAGCTGGACCGGGCCTCGCAGGGACGCACATCCGGCGCGAACCGTGGTGCGCGGCGGCCCAAGCGCTCCAAGACTGCATTGGTCCTCGGCGGCGGCGGCTTCACCGGCGGCGTCTACGAGATCGGCGCCCTGCGCGCGCTCGACCTGCTGTCCGTCAACCGCACCGTCAACCAGTTCGACGTGTACGTCGGGACGAGCGCAGGATCGTTCGTCGCCTCGCTTGCGGCCAACGGCATCACGCCCGAGGAGATGATGCGGGTCGTCAACCAGCAGGTGCCGACGCCGTTCCGCGACATCGACGTCACCACCGTCCTGCGGCCGAACGTGCTCGAGTTCCTGCGCGCCGGCGCGCTGCTGCCGCTGCGCATCGCCAGCCTCGCCCGCGAGGTCGCGCCGCAATGGCGGTCGATCTCAGCGATGGACATCGTGCTCGGCCTGGCGCGAGACCTGCCCTCGGGGCTCTACAGCGGGTCCGGGATCGAGGGCTACATCCGCGCCGTCCTGTCGGACCCCGATCGCACGGACGACTTCCGCTCACTGAACAACGAGCTGTACCTCGTCGCCACCGACCTGGACACCTGCGAGCGCATCGTCTTCGGCGCCGAAGGCTGGGACGACGTGCCGATCTCGAGCGCCGTCCGCGCGTCGACCGCGCTGCCGATGGTGTTCAAGCCGGTCAAGGTGCGCGAGCGCGAGCTGATCGACGGCGGCATCATCTCGACGACGAACATCGACATCGCGATCGCCGCTGGCGCCAAGCTCGTGATCGTCGTCAACCCGATCGTTCCGTACGTCAACGACTTCTCCAAGACGGTCCGCACGCCGCTCGGCACGCGCCCGCGGCACGTGAGCGACATGGGCTTCGCCCAGATCGGCTACCAGACGTTCAAGATCCTCGCCTACCAGCGCCTGCACGAGATGGCGCGGCAATGGCAGCAGAAGTACCCCGACGTCGACATCCTGCTGATCGAGCCCGAGCCCGACGACGAGCTGATGTTCCAGACGTCGGTGATGGACTTCACCAAGCGGATCGACATTGCCCGCCACGGCTTCCAGTCGGTCACGCTGAAGCTCGCCGAGGATTACGAGACCTACAAGGAGGTCCTCGGCCGGCACGGCATCGAGATCTCCGCGACGCGCGTCAACAAGGTCGTCAAGCACGTCACCCGCGAGAAGGAGAAGACGCGGGCCTGGCGGCGGATCCTGGAGCAGACGACGTCAACGCTGCTGCGCCAGTCGGCGTCGGAGTCGGTGGATGGGCTTGATGATGAGCCGTCCGTCTCAGCCGGCGTCTGAGGGGCGTGCTTCGCGGATCTCGTGGCGCCTGAGTCCACCGTCGGACCGGGTCTGTGCAGAGCACGATCCCCGGTCCGCCGTCGACCTCATGGATCCACGATCGCTCGCTCGGGCTGGTGGCTGACGCTTCGGTGAGACCGGTGTTGCGGGCTGGCCGAGTGGGGTGCGGGCGGTGGTGTGGCTCGGGGTGCGCGGCGTTTGTGCGGTGGCGGACGCAACCAGTGGTTCTTGCGCGCTGCGCACGAGACTGCGCGAGGCTCCCGAGCGACGCCGTCGAGGCGCGCACGACGGCATCGAGGACGAGCCCGTGGAGACGTCCGACCGGACGTATCCCCGCTGGCGGCGGGGTAACTCCGATCGGACGGCTCGATCCAACCGGGCAGCCGGAGACCCGGCAGCCCCGGGCTCGATTCCGCAAACCCCTGGCCCATGCGGGCAGCGTCGGATGTGGCGCGGCGCTTGCAAGCGACCCGGCGCTGATGCACGCATGACATGCATAGGAGCCGGGTCGATCGGCGGGGCTGCGGTCGGCGGCTGCCGCAAACGCTGCTCGCGCAGCCTGCCGGCCTCAGCCCTGCGCGAGGGCCTGCGTCAGCGACCGCAGGAACCGATCCGTCGCCGGAGCATCGTGCAGCTGCACGCGGATGCTGCGGGAGTCGCCGAGCGGGCCGCCGCCGCGGACGGCGATGCCGGCGCGTGCGAGGCGGCTGGTGAGCTCGGCGCCGTCGATCTGCTGGGCGGCGATCCAGAGGAAGTTGGTCTGGCTGGGTGTGACGTCGATCGGCAGCTCGCGCAGCGCGTCGGTCAGCCGCGTGCGTTCATCGGTGATCGACTTCAGGCGGCGGCGCAGAACCCGCTCGCCTGATCGCAGAGCCTCGAGGACGCCGGCATTGGCGAGCTCGCCGATGCCTGTCGGCGGGGACAGCTCGAGCAGCAGCTGCTCCGATCCATGGCCGCCGATCGCGTAGCCGCAGCGAAGCCCGGCGAGCCCCCATGCCTTCGAGAACGTGCGGAAGCAGACCAGGCGCGGGTGGTCGTGCGTCAGCACAAGCGCCGCATCGCGCTCCTCGGCGTCGACGAAGTCGCGCAGGGCTTCGTCGAGCAGCACGACGACGCGCTCGGGCAGCGCGTCGAGCAGCCGCGCGACCTCGGCGGCCGGCAGCAGTTGGCCGGTCGGGTCGTTGGGGTTGCAGATCGCGATGACGCGTGTGCGCTCGTTGACGGCGCTGAGCAGCGCGTCGACGTCAAAGCCCTGCACCGGGACGACGCTGCCGCGGGCCTGGCGTGCCATCACCGGGTACAGCGGGTAGGACGGCCAGGGCGTGATCAGCTCATCGCCGGGCTCCATCAGCGCGTGGGCCGCGGCCAGCAGCAGCTGCGCGGCGCCGTCGCCGATGACGACGCGCTCGGCCGGGACGGCGTGGCGGATCGCCAGCTCGCTGCGCAGCTGCGCGGTGCTGTCGAGGTACTGATGCAGGCCGCGACGGGCGGCGAAGGTGATCGAGTTGACGATGTCCGACGGCGGCAGCGCGGGCCAGGTCGTGCGCGACAGGTCCAGCGGCGGGACGCGCGCGAGCGCCTTGGCGCGGCGCTCGTCCGCCTCGGTGCGCAGCTCGGTGCTGAGCTCCTCGTCCGACATCTCCTCGAACTGCTTGTAGTGGTCGAGGATGCCCACCGTTACGCGGAGTTCGTCTTCAGCGAATCGGCGAGGCCGCCGAGCAGGATCAGCCAGATCGAGAACAGCGTCACGCCGACGATCGCCGTGTAGGCGAACACGCGGCCGATGACACCCTCGCGCTGGTCGACGCCCGCTGCGCGGCGGGCGAGGATCCACAGGCGGTCGAGCTGCTTCATCGCCATCAGGCCGATCATGTACGTCCCGAGGATCCCGAAGAACGCCGCGGTCAGCCCGAAGAAGATGTGGTGTGCGAAGTAGGGGACCTGCGAGACGATCCACAGCCAGCCGACGGGGATCGGGCCCCAGAACAGCAGCGCGACGAAGACCATCAGGCCGAGCAGGAAGCCGGCGAAGATCGCGTCGCGCCGGCGCGAGCGCGCGTCACCGCGCTCGGGCGGCGTGCGGTACTTGACCGGGCGCGTTCCGGGGCGCCGGCCGACGAACAGGCCGCCATTGTCTGTGGGATCCGACCGCACTGGTGGAAATGGTACGGCCTGCGCGCCTCGGGCTCACCCGGTGCGCACAGGCCAGCTCGTGGCCGCTGGGGGCTCAGCCCCCGTACAGCTCCTCGAAGCGGTCGGCGAACTTCTCGTTGACGATGTTGCGCTTGACCTTCAGCGTCGGCGTCAGCTCGCCCGTCTCCTGGGTCAGGTCGTGATCAAGGATGAAGAACTTCTTGACCTGCTCGACCTGGGCGTACTTCTCGTTCGCGCGGTCGAGTTCGGCCTGGATCAGCGCGCGCACCTCGGGGTGCACGGCAAGCGCGGCGGTCGACGTGTCCTCGATGCCCTGCTGCTTGGCCCAGGGAACGATCTCCTCCTCGTCGAGCGTGATCAGCATCACCGGGAACGGCCGGCGGTCGCCGTGCATCACGGCCTGCGAGACCCAGCGCGTCTGCTTGAGGTCGTTCTCCAGGTTCGCGGGCGTCAGGTTCTTGCCGCCGGCGGTGATGATGATGTCCTTCTTGCGGCCCGTGATGAAGACGTAGCCGTCCTCGTCGACCCTCCCGACGTCGCCGGTGTGCAGCCAGCCGTCGACGATCGAGCCGAAGCTCGCATCGTCGTTCTTCCAATAGCCGCCGAAGATGTTGGCGCCCTTGATCAGGATCTCGCCGTCCTCCTCTGCGATCTTCACCTCGACGCCGGGCAGTGCGCGCCCGACCGAACCGAAGCAGTGGTTCTCCGGCGTGGAGAAGGTGGCGACCGTGGCCGTCTCGGTCATGCCGTACCCCTCCATCACCGGGATGCCCGCGGCGTAGAAAAAGCGCAGGATGTCCTGGGCGATCGGCGCGGCGCCGGTGACGGCCTCGCGCAGGTTGCCGCCGAACGCCGCGCGGACGTTGGAGAACAGCTTCTCGTCGAACTGATCAAACGGCGCCTGAAGCTCGGCCGGGACCGGTTCACCGGCAATCTGCAGGTCGCGGACCTGGACGCCGACGTCGGTCGCCTTGGCGAGCGTCGCGTGATCGACGTTGCCGGCGACCAGCGTGTAGAGCTTCTCGAAGATGCGCGGCACCGACGGGAGGTAGGTCGGCTTGACCTCGCTCAGCTCGGGGATGATCCGCTTCGTGTCCCCGGTCCAGTAGGCGATCGTCGTGCCGGTGTCGGCCGCGACGAGCTGGATCAGCAGCGCGAAGGCGTGCGCGAGCGGCAGGAACAGGTAGACGACGTCGTCGCCCTCGGCCAGCAGCCCACGCGCTTCGACCATGTGCAGAACCTCGCGGTAGTTGCGGTGCGAGAGCACGCAGCCCTTCGGCGGCCCGGTCGTACCGGAGGTGTAGATGAAGGTGTACGGATCGTCCGGCGCGATCGCCTCGCAGCGGGCCTGGAACTCGGCCGGCTCGCGGTCGCGGCCGGTGGCGCGCAGGTCGTCGAGCGTGATCGCGTCGGAGATCGCGCCGTCGCCGTCGATCGCGACGATCCACTGGAGCAGCGGGAGCTGGTCGCGAACCTCGACGATCTTGGCGATCTGGTCGGCGTTCTCGGCGACGATGCCGATGGACTCGGAGTTGCCTGCCACCCACGCACACTCCGACGGCGAGTTGGAGGGGTAGATCGGCACGACGACGCCGCCGGCGCCGCTGATCGCGAACGAGCAGAACGTCCAGTCGGGGCGCGTGTCGGAGAGCAGCGCGACGCGGTCACCCGGCTGCAGACCCAGCCCGATCAGGCCGCGGCCGATCTCGCTGACGATCTCTCCGACCTGGGCGAAGCTGACGTCGGTCCAGGCGTCGCCGACCTTGTGCCGGATTGCCGGGGCGCCGGCGTACTGCTCGGCTGCTCGCGGCAGCAGGTCGGCGATCGTCGTCGACCCGGTGGTCTGGATCGTGCCAGCCTCCATCGGTCTCCTCCTTGGCTGAAGCAACAGGGAAGCGTCGACTCTATCTCGCACGGGACGCGCGCGCGAGGCGCTGCGGACGGGTGCACGGGGGCACCCGCTGGCGCGCCGCCGAGCGACGCGCCAGCGCATCCGCCGAGCGGGTGTCCTGCTCCGTTAGGTGCTGCCGTGCTGCAGGCTGGCGGGGGTTGCCAGCGTCGCGTGGAACAGGGTCTTGTCGATGCGTCCCTGGAAGATCGGGACGCCGAGCTCCACGCACTTCGTGATCACTTCGCGCCGTTCGAGTCCAGCCTCGCGTGCCAGCTCTGTCGGCGTCAGATGGTTCGCCATCGGGGTTTGTCCCTCCAATTGGTGGTGACAGGTGATCGGATACGACCTTAACGCGCGAAGCGGATGTCCATCAAGGAAAGAACGCGCTCTGTGGGCAAGACGGCGCGCAAACGCGCACATCGGGCTCAGATCGGGTTGGGAACGTCGATGAAGACGTGCCGGATCGCGAACCGCGCGGCCAGCAGGTCGCCGAGCCGGCGAACCCCGAGCGTCTCCGTCGCGTAGTGCCCGGCCGCGAGCAGATGGATGCCCGCTTCGTTGGCCTGGTTCATCAGCCGCTCGCTCGGCTCGCCGATGATGAAGGCGTCGAGGCCGGCGTCGATCGCGTCGGCGAGGTAGTCGCCGCCTCCGCCGGAGACGATGCCGACGCGCCGGATGCGGGCGGGGCCGTTGGTGAACGCGAGCGGCTCGCGCCCGCCGACCGCGGCCTGTGTGCGGGCGATCAGCTGGGCGATGTCGATGCCGTCGCCGGGGAGCGTCGCCGTGACGCCGATCGAGGGACCGGAGGTCGTCGTGAGCGGCGCGGACGAGCCGGCCCCGATCGCCGCGGCGAGCAGCGCGTTGTTGCCGTGCTCGGGCTGGGCGTCGAGTGGCAGGTGGTAGGCGATCAGCGAGACGTCGGCGTCGAACAGCAGCTGCAGCCGGCGGCGCGCGGGGCGGTCGAGTTGCAGCGGTGCGCCCTTCCAGAACAGGCCGTGGTGGACCAGGATCGCGTCGGCTCCAGCAGCGATCGCCTGCTCGAACAGGTCGGCGCCGGCGGAGACGCCGGTGACGATCGTCGCGACCTCCTCGCGTCCCGGGACCTGGAGCCCGTTGGGGCAGTAGTCGGGGAACGACGCCGGGTCGAGCAGGTCGTCGAGGTGGGCGAGGATCGCCGTCAGCTGGGCCACGCCGGGAACGTACCGGCGCCGCGCGCCCGCCGCGACCTTGCCATACTCGATGGGCCTCGGGGCGTGGCGCAGCCTGGTAGCGCGCGCCGTTCGGGTCGGCGAGGTCCCCGGTTCGAATCCGGGCGCCCCGATGTTGTGTTGTGAGAGCCCGCGTTGACCCGACGCGGGCTCTCCTCGTTGTTGTTGTGCTTCGCGGATCTCGTGGCGCCTGACGCGCCCTGCGGGGCCGGTCTGTGCAGAGCACCATCCCGGTCCCGCATGCCACGCCAGGCATCCACGATCTCTCGCTCGGGTGCTGGTGCCCGCTTCGGTGGTGCGTTGGGTTTGGGGCGGCGGTGTCGGGCGCGGTCGCTTCGGGTGCGGAGGGCGGGCGCTTCTTGTGTTGCGTCTGCGCCGGGACCTTTCGCTGGTTAGGGAGCAGCCGAGTGAGGCGGTGTGGTGGGCTGGCGGTCCTGCTGGCTCGGGGGTGCGCGGGGTGCGTTGTCCGGGGACATCCAAATTTCGCGCAGCGAAATTCCGCCCCCGGCAACGACACCCCGCGGCACCGCCGCCCAGCAGGCCCGACGAGCAGCGTCAGGCGGCCAGGTGCTCGAGCGCGGCGCGCGCCGCGTTGTATCCGTTCGAGCCGTGCACGCCGGCCCCCGGCGGTGTCGCCGCCGAGCAGATGAAGACGCCCGGGATGCCGGTGTCGTAGGGCTTCAGCGTCAGCCTCGGGCGGGCGACGATCTGCTTGACCGTGTTGGCGCCGGTGACGATGTCGCCGCCGATGTAGTTGGCGTTGTAGAGCGGGAACTCGGTCGCCGGGCGGACCGCGGTCGCGACGATCCGCTCGCGCAGGCCAGGGGCGAAGCGCTCGATCTGGCCGATCAGCGCGTCGGTCGCGTCGCCGGTGTAGCCCGATGGGGCGTGGGCGTAGGCCCAGACGGGGTGGACCTCGCCGGCTGACCGTGTCGGGTCGGCGAGGTACTGCTGGCCGACGAGCACGAACGGGCGCTCGGGCATCCGGCCGCGGTTGATGTCGCGCTCGGCGACGACCAGTTCCTCGAACGAGCCGATCGCGTGGACGGTGCCGGCCTGGCGGACCCGCTCGTTGGTCCACGGGACGCCACCTTCGACCGCGAGGTCGACCTTGAACGCCGCCGGACCGTGCCTGTACCGCTGGTAGGCGCGGCGCACGTTGGCGGGAAGCCGATCGCCGGCGATGTCGACGATCCCCGACGGCGCGAGGTCGAGGATGACCGCGTCGGCGGCGGGCAGATCGGCGAGCGTGGTGATCCGACGGCCCGTCTCGATCGTGCCGCCGCCGGCGAGGATCACGGCGGCGAGCGCGTCGGTGATCGCCCGCGAGCCGCCACGGGCGACCGGCCAGCCGTTGTGGTGGCCGGCGACGATCAGCGCCATGCCGATCGCCGAGCTCATCGGCTGCGTCAGCGGGCTCAGCGAATGGGCCGCCGTGCCGCCGAACAGCGCGCGCGCCTGCGGCGTCGAGAAGCTGCGCGCCAGCACCGTCGCGGGCAGCGCGGCCGGCAGGCCGAACCGCGCCAGTCGCAGCGGGTGCGATGGGACGTGGAGCAGCGGCTGGACGAAGTCCTCGTTGAGTTCCGCGAAGCCCGCCGACGGTCGCCCGAAGAGGCGCGACCAGGCGCGCCCGTCCGCGCCGAGCCCGGCGGCGGTGTCCTCGATCGAGCGGACCAGGACGCCGGCGCTGCCGTCGTCCAGCGGGTGGGCGAGGTCGACCTGCGGCCAGCACCATTCCAGCCCCTGCGCGGCGAGGTCAAGCTCGGCGAAGGCCGCTGAGCCGACCGCCATCGGGTGGATCGCCGAGCAGTGGTCGTGCAGCACGCCCGGCAGCGTCAGCTCCGACGTGCGGGTGCCGCCGCCGATCGTGTCCTGCGCCTCGATCACCGTCACCTGCACGCCCGCGCGCGCGAGGATCGCGGCGCAGGTCAGCCCGTTGGGGCCCGACCCGACGATGATCGCGCTGCTCACGTGGCGACCGCGGCGCTGCCCGTGACCTGCACCGGGATCGTGCCGTCGGCGTCGAGCCACGGCTGGCGATCGACCATGTCGGCGACATTGACGTAGCCCTGCTCGATCAGCCCGGTCGCGGCGTCGTAGATCCGGTAGTGCTGGCGCTGGACGTGGATCGGCTGCGACTCGAGCATGACCACGCGCAATTCGCCGGGGGCATAGTCGCAGCGCTCCTGGACCGCCGCGAGCAATTGCTCATTGTGGAAGTGACCCTCGCCGAAGTTCCAGCCGACGGCGACGCCGGCGAGGAACTCGCCCTCGCGGATGTCGTACGCGGCGAGGTCGTCGACGGCGCGCGGGAGCAGGCCGTTGAGCGCGCGGCCATGCGAGTGCATCGCCCGGAACGCGAGCCCCTTGTAGAGCGTCAGCTCGGCCACGTCGTGGTCGTACAGCGCCTCCAGCTGGGTCAGCACGATCGGCGCCGGCTTGATGATCCGCTCGTCGAACGTCGCCTCGGCGCCGTCCTTGCGGAACAGCCACTGACTCGTCGCCCAGTTGCCCGCGTAGTAGCGCATCGACGGCAGGAACGAGACCTTGTCCGGGCGCAGGTTGCCGATGATCGGCACGAGCACGCCGCTGGCCAGGACGACCACGATCAGCAGCGGGTCGTCGAGCGTTGACAGCGGCACGTCGCCGTAGTGGCCGAACAGGAACAGCAGGCCGAAGATCATGAAGAGGTTCCACTCCAGTGGCACGCCGAGCGGGAACGTCGAGGTGATGTGGATGTGGAAGATCAGCATCCCGATGACGGCCAGCCAGCCGATCGTGCCGCCCTGGCTGAAGAGCAGCACCAGTGGCAGCGTGAACTCGATCACCGTCCCGAGGTGCGCACCGAGGAACGCCTCGCGCGAGGGGCGCAGGTCGTCGGGGTGATTGCGGTACAGGCGGCGCTTCATCGCGCGCGACTGGTTCCATGGCGTGTTGCTGACCATGACCGCGACGACGAACACGAAGTGGCGGCTGAGCTTTGAGGTCGCCGCGCCGATCCAGATGCAGACGAGGATGATCTGCGAGGCGACGATCAGCTGACTCAGCGGGAACAGGAAGACGAACAGCAGCAGGCCGTAGAGCTCGGGGCGCGCGCAGAGGTAGGCGACCTTGTCGCGCAGGCCGAGCGCGACGAGCAGGACGAGCGTGATCGCGACCGCCGTCCGGTCGAGCCGCAGGCTGATCCCGGCGAACTGGTCGCCGCCGGACAGCATCAGGTACGTGAGCATCCCCAGCAGGCCGGCGTAGAGCGTGACGTCGACCGGTGTGCGCGTCGTTCCGCGGGTCAGCGGCACGCGGTCCGGGAACGGCGGCAGGCGGATCGTCCCCGGCCGCAGCCAGTACAGGATCCCGCCGATCGGCGGGGAGAAGCGGAATGTCAGCGGCATCGAGCCCGAGCCGAGGCCGATCAGCTCCCAGAGCATCGTCCAGACGACGATCTTCTGGAAGACGATCGGCAGGGTCCACCAGTCGGACAGGTGACCCAGGCCGCCGAGGCCCGAGGTTGCCGAGATGATCAGCGCCGCCGCGACGACGTAGATGACGAGCTTGACCGCGTAGAGCAGGTAGACGGCGGTCGGCGTCCCGAAGCCGTTGATCGCCCAGTCCTGGGCGAGCGGGCGGATCTTCTCCAGGTGCGGCAGCTGCTTCCACTCGTCGATGTCGACCGGTGGCGGCGCCGGCGTGATGAACCCCATGGACCTCGACCTCCCGTTGGTGCGTGGGGCTCCTCCGGCCACCACGAGGCCCACCCTAATCGGGATCTGCCTTGCGGCGGAGGACGTTGTGTCAGTCCACCGCGAGACAGGTGTCGCGCACCGCACGGACGTGGCGGTGATCGGTTCCGCAGCAGCCACCGAAAACGCTGAGCAGTGGCAGGCGGGCTCTCAGGCTCGCGTAGTGCGCGGCGAGGTCGGCGGGATCGCCGTCGTCGATCTCCGTCGCTTCGTCGAGTTCCGCATGGCTCTTTGTCGATGCATTCGCCCGTATCCCGCGGACGCGGTCCAGCCATGCAGCGTCGCCGGCGAGCGTCTGCTCGAAGTGCGTCGGGTGGGCGCAATTGATCATGAAGTACGCGGGCGCCGAGCCGGTCGCATCATCGACCTGTTCAATCGCCGCGCCGAGCTCCTGGCTGCTCGGCAGGCGCCCGTCGGTCTCGACGGTGAACGAGATCGCGACCGGCAGCCCGGCGGCGCGCGCGGCACGCGCGATGCCGATCGCCTCGTCGGCGTACGTCATCGTGATCGCGCTGACCATGTCGGCCGCCGTCTCGGCGAACGTCGCGATCTGGACGCCGTGGTACTCCTGGGCAGCAGCGGCCGAGAGAATCGTCGTCGGGTTGTAGCCGTCGTCCTGCGGCCCGATACAGCCGCTGATGACGACCGGAGAGCCGTCGCCCAGGCCCGCGCGGACATCCTCCATCAGCGCGATCGCCTTACGGTTGAACCCGTCGATGTCGCCCGCGTCATAGCCGAGCGCGTCGCCCCAGCGAGCGCTTGCGCGCCACGTCGGGCTCTCCAGGACGAAGCCCAGGTCGCGCTCGCGTGCCAGCGCGCCATAGGTCTCGTAGTAGCGGCGCAGCAGCTGTGTCCCTGCATCGTCGGCCAGCAGCGGGAACGACGCGAACTCCGGCAGCTCGAGACCCTCGTCGAACACGAGGACGGTCTCCAGGCCACCGTCGGTGAGGAACAGCGGGCCGTCGAGCTGGGGCAGATGGTCGCGGTGACGCATGGCCGACAACGCTACCGGCATCGTCACGTGCGCGGGGGACCGTCAGCTGACCGGCGCGGCCACTGTACGTCGCGCCAGCTCCGCCCGTACGACCGGGGCGACCTGCGTCCCGAACAGCTCCATCGAGCGCAGCACGTCCTGGTGGTCGACGGCGCCGAGGCTCATGTGGGCGAGGTAGCGGTCGTGGCCGAACAGCTCGTGCTGGAAGAGGATCTTCTCGGCGATCTCCTGCGGCGAGCCGACGGCCAGCGCGCCTCGCGGCGAGCGCAGGGCGCGGTACTGCTCGATGCCGGACGGCGGCCAGCCGCGCTCACGGCCGATGCGGTTCATGCCCTCGAGGTAGGTGCGCAGGAACGCGCGGTCTGCCTCCTCGACGCTCTCGCCGAGGAAGGCGTGGGTGTTGATCGCCAGCTTCAGCGCCTCGGGCGCGTGGCCGGCGGCTCGGCCGGCCTCGCGGTACAGGTCGACCAGCGGCGCGAAGCGCTCGGGCTGGCCGCCGATGATCGCGATCGTCAGCGGCAGGCCGAGCGTGCCGGCGCGGACGACGGACTCGGGCGAGCCGCCGACGGCGACCCAGACCGGCAGCGGGTCCTGCACCGGGCGCGGGTAGACGCCGGCGTTCTCGAGCGCGGGGCGGTGCCGACCGGACCAGGTGACGTGGACCTGGTCGCGGATCGCCAGCAGCAGTTCGAGCTTCTCGGCATAGAGATCGTCGTAGTCGCGCAGGTCCTGTCCGAACAGCGGGAACGACTCGGTGAACGAGCCGCGGCCGGCCATGATCTCGGCGCGCCCGCCGGACAGCAGATCGACGGTGGCGAACTGCTGAAAGACGCGGACGGGATCGTCGGAGCTGAGCACGGTCACCGCGCTCGACAGCCGGATCCGCTCGGTCCGCGCGGCGGCGGCGGCGAGGACCACGGCCGGCGCGGAGACCGCGTAGTCGGGACGGTGGTGCTCGCCGACGGCGAACACGTCGAGCCCGAGCTGATCGGCCAACTCGACCTCCTCGAGCAGGTTCTTCAGCCGCTGCTCGGGAGTGATTCCGCCGTGGACGTCACCGAAGGTTGCAAGTCCAAGTTCCATGCGGGCATCATATCAGATGGTTGCGTGCGCAACTAACTCTGGAATGGCAGGATGGCCGAGTGCTGACGGCGGCGGTGGAGCGGTGGCGGGAGCAGGGCTCGTTCGAGCAGGTCGGCGGACGCCGGCTGTTCGTCGTGCGGCGCGCCGGGTCGGGGCCGCGCGTGGTTCTGTTGCACGGCTTCCCGTCGAGTTCGTTCGACTTCGCCCCGCTGCTGGAGCAGCGCCCCGACTGGGAGGTGCTGACGTTCGACTTCCTCGGCTTCGGGCTGTCCGACAAGCCGATCGGCCACGTCTACTCACTGTCGTGGCAGGCCGACGCCGTCGAGGAGCTCGTGCGGGGCGCCGGGCCCGAGCCGGTCGTGCTCGTCGCGCACGACATGGGGACGTCGGTCGCGACCGAACTGCTGGCGCGCGACCTGCGCGGCGAGTTGACGATCGACATCGCCGCCGTGCTGCTGTTCAACGGCAGCATCCTGCTCGACCGCGCGAGCCCGACGATCGGCCAGAAGCTGCTGCGCAGCCCGGCGGGCGCGTTGTTTGCACGGCTGACGAGCGAGGCGAGCTTCCGCGCGCAGTTCGGTCGCGTGTTCGCGCCGGCGCAGCCGCTGAGCCGCCAGGACGCGGCCGATCACTGGTCGCTGATCAGCCACCATGACGGGCATCGCATCGGGCACAGGCTGATCCACTACATGGACGAGCGCGACCGCCTGACCGATCGCTGGCACGGTGCCGTGCGCGACTGGCCGGGTGATCTGTCGCTGGCCTGGGGCCTGCTCGACCCCGTGGCGACGACGGCTGTCCTCGGCGGGCTGCGCGAGCTGCGTCCCGGCGTGCCGGTGACCGAGCTGCCCGAGCTGGGGCACTACCCCCAGCTCGAGGCGCCCGAGCGGATCGCGGCGGTGGTCGACGCCGTGCGCGCCGGCGTCGCCACGTGACGCCGCGTCAGCTCGACAGCTCGACGATCCGGATCGCGTTGCCGAACGGGTCGCGGATCGCCGCGTCGGTCCCGTAGGGCATCTCGGTCGGCTCCTGCGTGATCTCGACGCCGCGACCGCGCAGCTCATCGATCGTTCCGGCGCAGTCGTCGGTCGACAGGAAGATCCCGCCGCCGGCGCCCTTCGCCACGACGGCCTTGACCTGGGCCTCGGTCTCGGCCTCGAAGACCGGAGGCCCGGGGATCGCCATCAGCACGAGCGCGATGTCGGGCTGGCCGACCGGCCCGACGGTCAGCCAGCGGAAGTTGCCCATCTCGGCGACCGTCGTGTCATCGCGCAGCTCGAAGCCGAGCTTGTCGGTGTAGAAGGCGTGCGCCTCGTCCTGGTCGGTGACCCAGACGTTGACGGTGGTGAGCTGCAGGTTCATGGTCGATCTCCGCGTGGTTTGGGGGTGGTCGATCGGCACGCTAGAGCGGCGCGCCCGCGCTGTCTTCTCCAAACGTGCTGGACCTGGGCCGCCCGTACGCCTGGACGACGCATGTCGGGATCAGCGCCCGCGAACTGGCCGGCGGATGCTTCGCGCGATACGCCGTCGGCGTGCAGCCATGGGCGCGCCCGAAGCTCGTCGTGAACGAGCCGACGCTGCGCAGCCCGACCTCGAAGCAGATCTCGGCGACGCTGTGATCGGTCAGCCGCAGCAGCGACGCGGCCCGCTCCAGGCGGCGGGTCAGCAGGTACTGGTGCGGCGTCTCACCGAACGTACGGCGGAATTCGCGGCTGAAGTGCGCGGGCGACAGGTGCGCGGCCCGCGCGACGGCGTTGATGTCGAGCGGCTCTCGGTAGCGGGCGTCGATCAGGTCCTTGGCGCGCAGCAGGTGGCGGGCGGGCGGGACGTTCGTCGTCACCGACCGAGTATCACCAGACGGTCGGCTGGTAGTCCTTGAGGAACACGCCGTGGAGGTCCTCGCCGGCCTCGCCGCGGATGATCGGGTCGTACACGCGCGCGGCGCCGTCGACGAGGTCGAGCGGTGCGTGGAAGCCTTCGTCGGCAAGGCGGATCTTCGTGTGATGCGGGCGCTCGTCGGTGATCCAGCCGGTGTCGACGCTCGTCATCAGGATGCCGTCCTGCGCGAGCAGCTCGCCGGCGCTCGTCCGGGTCAGCATGTTCAGCGCCGCCTTGGCCATGTTCGTATGCGGGTGGCCGGGGCCCTTGTAGCCGCGGCCGAACGAGCCCTCCATCGCCGAGACGTTGACGATGTAGGTGCGCCGCGCGGCGGACGACGCGAGCGCCGGGCGCAGGCGGCTGACGAGGATGAACGGCGCCGTCGCGTTGCACAGCTGGACCTCGAGCATCTCCAGCGGATCGACGTCGTCGACGTTCTGCGTCCAGCTGTTGATGTGCGTGACGTCCGGCACCAGGCCGCCGGCGTCGATCGCGACGCCGGCGCCGATGCGTGCGGGGTCGGCCGAGCGGGCGACGAGCGCCAGCTCGGCCAGCGCCGCGGGATCGAGCGCCGGCGCGCCGGCGAGCGCGCTGGTCAGCAGCGACGGGTGCGCTGCGCGGGCGCTGCCGAAGCTCACGACCTCGGGCATCGCGCCCGGCGGCAGCGGCGCTGACTCGGCGTCGACCAGGTGCGCGTAGGCGCCGGGTGATCGGCGGACCGTCTGCGCGGCGTTGTTGATCAGCACGTCGAGCGGGCCCTGCTCGGCGACCGAGTCGGCGAGCGCGACGACCTGGCCGGGGTCGCGCAGGTCGATGCCGACGATCCGCAGCCGGTCGAGCCAGCCGGCGCTGTCGTCCATCGAGGCGAAGCGGCGCGCGGCGTCGCGCGGGAAGCGGGTCGTGATCGTCGTGTGGGCGCCGTCGCGCAGCAGCCGCAGCGCGATGTACATGCCGATCTTCGCGCGGCCGCCCGTGAGCAGCGCGCGGCGCCCCGTCAGGTCGGTGCGGGCGTCGCGGCGACGGTGATGGTCGGTCGCGCAGTCGGGGCAGAGCTGGTGGTAGAACGCGTCGACCTGCGTGTAGCGCCGTTTGCAGACGTAACACGGCAGCGCTTTGAGCAGCGTTCCGGCGCTGGCGCCGAGCGCGCCCGAGACGAGCGGGATGCCCTGCGTCTCGTCGTCGATCCGGCCGGGCGCGGCGGTCGCGGTGCGCTCGAGGACCTTGCGGTCGGCGGCGGCGATGCTCTGGCGCCGCTCGCGGCGGCGGCGCTTCTTGATGTTCATGTAGAGCTTCGCCGTGGCGCGCTGGACGGCGACCGCGTCCGGATGGTCCGGGGAGAGCTGCTCAGCCTGGGCGAGCACGTCGAGCGCCGCCTGCAGCTCGTCGGGATCAATGCCGCTCACGCGCCGGCCTCGAACAGCCCGACGAGCATCCCGCGGAAGCCCTCCCACTGGCGCCGGCTGCGGTCGCTGCCGGGGTGCAGCATGTCGAGCAGCGACAGGCCGCGGGCGGTCGCGATCGACAACTCGACGAGCGGCTCGAAGTCGGGCCGCGCGGCGACGTCGGGGAACATCCGGCGCACGAGCTCCATCGTCTGGCGGTCGAGCTCGCGCTCGATCGGGACCAGCTGCGCGCGCAGTTCCGGATCGGTCCGCGCGTGCGCCCAGAGGTCGAGCGCCGCCTGGAACAGCCGGCTGGCGTAGAAGCTCCAGATGATGTCGAGCGCGGCCGGCAGCCGCTCGGGCCCGGCAGGAAGGCGATCGGCGGCGGCCAGCGCCTCGGCGTGGCGTTTGCGCGCGAGCTGCTCCAGCGCCGCGGCGATCAGCGCGTTGCGCGTCTGGAAGTGGTGCAGGTGGGCGCCGCGCGAGAGGCCGGCGCGGAGCGCGACCTGGCTCGTCGTCGTGCCGGCGTAGCCGTCCTCGACGAGGCACTGGATCGTCGCGTCGAGCAGCGCCTCGCGCGTGGCGGCGCTGCGCTCGGCCTGGGTGCGGCGCTGGGGGGTGGGGGCCGCGGCTGCGCTCATCCGCGACCAGCCTAGCGAGGTTACGTTCACCGCTGAATGTTCTTGCGCTACAGTCCTCCGCGTCCCCGTGCCACCCGCGCCGCCGCGGCGCCGCGCCTGGCCCTGTCTGTCACCGAAGGAGCACGATTCATGAGTACCGAGGCCTTGGTGTTCGACGCGGTTCGCACGCCGCGCGGAAAGGGCAAGTTCAACGGCTCGCTGCACGGCACGAAGCCCGTCGATCTCGTCGTCGGATTGATGCACGAGGTGCTGATCCGCAACGAGAAGCTCGATCCCAACCGGATCGACGACGTCGTCCTCGGCTGCGTCTCGCCGGTCGGCGATCAGGGCGCGGACATCGCCAAGACGGCGGCGATCAAGGCCGGCCTGCCGGACACCGTCGCCGGCGTCCAGCTGAACCGCTTCTGTGCCTCGGGCCTGGAGGCCGTCAACATCGCGGCGCAGAAGGTCGCCTCGGGCTGGGAGGACCTCGTCCTCGCCGGCGGCGTCGAGTCGATGTCGCGCGTGCCGATGGGCTCCGACGGTGGTGCTTGGGCGATGGACCCGGAGACCAACTACGACACCTCGTTCATCCCGCAGGGGGTCAGCGCCGACCTGATCGCCACGGTCGAGGAGTTCAGCCGTGAGGACGTCGACGCCTACGCCGTGCGCTCGCAGGAGCGCGCCGCCGCCGCGCAGGCCGAGGGCCGCTTCGCCGGCTCGGTCGTGCCGGTGGTCGACATCAACGGCCAGACGGTGCTCGACAACGACGAGTTCATCCGTGCCGGGACGACCGTCGAGACGCTCGGCAATCTGAAGCCGTCGTTCGCGATGATCGGCGACGCCGGCGGCTTCGACGCCGTCGCGCTGCAGAAGTACCACTGGATCGAGAAGATCGAGCACGTCCACACTCCGGGCAACTCGTCCGGCATCGTCGACGGCGCCTCACTGCTGGCGATCGGCAACGCCGCCACGGGCGAGGAGCTGGGCCTGACGGCGAAGGCACGGATCCTGGCGACCGCGGTCTCCGGCGCCGACCCGACGATCATGCTCACCGGTCCGGCCCCGGCCGCCCGCAAGGCACTCGCCAAGGCCGGCCTGACCGCCGATGACCTCGACCTCGTCGAGATCAACGAGGCGTTCGCGGCCGTCGTGCTGCGCTTCGTCCGCGACATGGGCCTGGACATGGAGAAGGTCAACGTCAACGGTGGATCGATCGCGATGGGCCACCCGCTCGGCGCGACCGGCGGCATGATCCTCGGCACGCTGATCGACGAACTGCACCGCACCGGCGGGCGCTACGGCCTGGCGACGCTCTGCGTCGGCGGCGGCATGGGCATCGCGACCGTCGTGGAGGCGATCTAGATGGGCGAGTCGACCACGATCCGCTGGGACCAGGACGCTGACGGCGTCGTCGTCCTGACGCTCGACGACCCGAGCCAGTCCGCGAACACGATGAACAGGGCCTACGTCGCGTCGATGGGCGCCACGGTCGACCGCCTCGAGGCCGAGAAGGACTCGATCACCGGCGTCGTCATCACCTCGGCGAAGAGCACGTTCTTCGCCGGCGGCGACCTGCACGACCTGAAGGCCGTCACGAAGGAGCAGGCGGCGGAGTTCGCCGAGGGCATCCGCCTCGTCAAGTCGCAGCTGCGCCGGCTGGAGACGCTCGGCAAGCCGGTCGTCGCGGCGATCAACGGCGCGGCGCTCGGCGGCGGGCTGGAGATCACGCTCGCCACGCACCATCGCATCGCCGTCGACAGCCCGAAGGTGCAGCTCGGCTTCCCCGAGGTGCAGCTCGGCCTGCTTCCCGGCGCCGGCGGCGTCGTGCGGTCGGTCCGGATGCTCGGGATCGTCGACGCGCTGATGCAGCTGCTGATGCAGGCCCAGCGCCATCGCCCGGCGAAGGCGCTGGAGCTCGGCATCCTCGACGAGATCGTCGCCACCAGGGACGACCTGATTCCGGCCGCCAAGGCCTGGATCGCGGCCAACCCCCAGGCCGTCCAGCCGTGGGACGTCAAGGGCTACAAGATCCCCGGCGGCACGCCGTCCAACCCGAAGCTGGCGGCCAACCTGCCGGCGTTCCCGTCCAACCTGCGCAAGCAGCTGAAGGGCGCGACCTACCCGGCGCCGCACCACATCATGGCCGCGGCGGTCGAGGGCGCACAGGTCGACTTCGACACCGCGCTGGAGATCGAGGGGCGCTACTTCGTCGACCTCGCCACCGGCCAGGTCGCCAAGAACATGATCCAGGCGTTCTTCTTCGACCTGCAGCAGGTCACCGGTGACCGCGGCCGGCCGGACGGGATCGAGCCGTTCGCAGCGAAGAAGGTCGTCGTGCTCGGCGCCGGCATGATGGGTGCGGCGATCGCCTACGTCTGCGCCAAGGTCGGCATCGAGGTCGTGCTCAAGGACGTCTCGCAGGAGGCGGCCGACAAGGGCAAGGGCTACTCGGCCGCGCTGGTCGACAAGGCCGTCTCGCGCGGGCGCTCGACGCAGGAGCAGGGCGACGCGCTGCTGGCCCTGATCACCCCGACGGCCGATCCGGGCGCCGCCGACGGCGCCGACCTCGTGATCGAGGCGGTCTTCGAGGACCCGGCCGTCAAGGCGCAGGTCTTCGCCGACATCGAGCCGCACCTGGCCGACGGCGCGCTGCTGGGATCGAACACCTCGACGCTGCCGATCACCGGCCTCGCCGAAGGCGTCTCGCGCCCGGCCGACTTCATCGGGCTGCACTTCTTCAGCCCGGTGGACAAGATGCCGCTGCTGGAGATCATCAGGGGCGAGCAGACCAGCGATGAGACGCTGTACCGGGCGCTCGACCTGGCCAAGCAGATCAAGAAGACGCCGATCGTCGTCAACGACAGTCGCGGCTTCTTCACCAGCCGCGTGATCGGCACGTTCATCACCGAGGGCATCGCGATGCTCAAGGAGGGCGTCCCGGCGCCGTCGATCGAGCAGGCGAGCAATCAGGCCGGATACCCGGCGCCGGTGCTGCAGCTCAGCGACGAACTGAACCTCAACCTGGCGGCGAAGATCCGCAAGGCCACGCGCGAGGCGATCGAGGCCGAGGGCGGCACCTGGGTGACCCACCCGGCGCACGACGTGATCGACGAGATGCTCGAGGAGGGCCGCGGCGGCAAGCTCGCCGGGGCCGGCTTCTACGACTACGCCGACGGCAAGCGCCAGGGCCTGTGGAACGGGCTGCGGGCGAAGTACCCGCCGATGGCCGACCCGTCGACGATCTCACTGCGCGACCTCGAGGAGCGGATGTTGTTCGCCGAGGCACTGGAGAGCGTCAAGTGCATGGACGAGGGCGTGATCGAGTCGGTCGCCGACGCGAACATCGGCTCGATCATGGGCATCGGGTTCCCCGGCTGGACCGGCGGGGTGCTGCAGTACATCAACGGCTACGACGGTGGCGTGGCGGGCTTCGTCGCACGCGCACGCGAGCTGTCGGCCCAGTACGGCGAGCGCTTCGAGCCGCCGGCCTCGCTGGTCGAGAAGGCCGAACGCGGCGAGACCTACGCCGACGAGCAGGCGCTGGCCTCGGTCTGATCGCGAACGCTTGGCGGGGCGCCGCCGCACGGGGTGCGGCGGCTGTCTCCGCACCCGCGCGCTGGTACCGCGCCCGGAAAACCGGCAGAGTTGCAGGCGTGCCCGGGTCCAGCAGCATCGCGGCGGCGACGATCGTCCCGCCGCGCCACCGTCTGCTGCGCGTGCTCGCCGTCTGGATCATCGAGACGCTCGGCCTGCTGCTGGCATCGTGGCTCCTCGCCGGCGTGTCGATCGACGGCGCCGGCGCGGCGCTGGCCGCCGTCGCCGTGATCGGCGTGCTGAACGCGGTGCTGTACCCGGCGATCGCGTCGGTTCTGGCGTCGATCGCGCCGCTGGCGTTCGTGGCGCTGGCGCTTGTCCTGAACGCCGCGCTCGTGCTCCTCGTGCCGGCGGTCGTCGACGGCTTCCGGGTCAGCGGCGTCTTCGCCGCGCTGGCGACGGTCTTCATCCTCACGCTCGTCAACACGGTGCTCACCGGGCTGCTGGCGATCGACGACGACCACTCGTTTCAGCGCGGCGTGGTGCGTCGGCAGGCCCGGCGCCGTCAGGTTGTCGCGGCCGGCGACGACCTCGAGCCCGGAGTCGTGTTCCTCGAGGTCGACGGACTCGCCGAGCCCGTCCTGCGGCGCGCGCTGCGCGAGGGCTACATGCCGCACATGACGGCCTGGATCGACAGCGGCGACTACGTGATCACCGCTTGGGAATGCGACCTTTCGTCGCAGACGAGCGCGAGTCAGGCAGGCCTGCTGCTGGCGACCAACGAGAATATTCCGGCGTTTCGGTGGTACGACCGCGAGCTCGGGCGGCCGATGGTCTCGTCCTCGGCGGCCGACACGGCGATCATCGAGGCGCGGGCGTCCGACGGCGACGGGCTGCTCGCCGACGGCGGCGCCAGCCGCGGCAACCTGTTGAGCGGCGACGCGCCCCGCGCCAGCGTGACGCTCAGCGTCATGCGCACGACCGATCGCGCCCAGCGCAGCGACGCGGTGCGCTCGTACCTGGGGAACCCGTACAACCTGCCGCGCACGATCCTCGTCTTCATCGGCGACGTGATCAGCGAGCTGTGGGCCGCGCGGCGGCAGCGTCGCCGTGACGTGCGGCCGCGGATCGATCGCGGCGGCATCTACCCGCTGCTGCGTGCCGGGATGACCGGGTTCATCCCGGAGATGCTGATCCACATGGTCGTCGGGGACGTGCTGCGCGGCGTTCCGAGCATCTACGCGACGTTCGTGTCCTACGACGAGATCGCGCACCATTCGGGCGTGCTCGAGCCGGATGCGCTCGGCATCCTGCGACGCCTGGACTCGCAGTTCGCGCGCGTCGCCCGGGCTGCCGCGGACGGGCCGAGGCCGTACGAGATCGTCGTCCTCTCCGACCACGGACAGACCAACGGCGCGACGTTCCTGCAGCGCTATGGCGAGACGCTCGAGGATGTGATCCGCGGATTGACGCAGGCTGACGTCGGCGGATTCGCCGGGACCGATCAGGAGTCGATGAGCCAGCTCGACGGTGTGCTCGGCGACATCGCGCAGGAGGGCGGGCGATCGGCCGAGTGGGTCGCCGGGCGCGCGCGGCGCCGTGTGCAGGAGCAGCTCGAGGAGCCGGCCGGGACCGAGGCGGGCGACGAGGAGATCCTCGTCTTCGCGTCCGGGAACCTCGGCATCGCGTACTTCACCGCACACGCTGAGCGGCCGACGCTCGAGGCGATCGCCGACGCCCACCCGCGGCTCGTCAAAGGCCTGGCCCAGCATGAGGGCATCGGCTTCGTCGCCGGCCTGTCGTCCGAGCGCGGGCCGATCGCCGCGGGCGCCGGTGGCATCCACGAGCTCGAGTCCGGCCGCGTCGTCGGCACGGACCCGCTGGCGCCGTACGGCCGCAACGCAGCGCGCCACGTACTGCGCGAGCTGGGGTTCGCCAACGCGCCGGACCTGCTGATGGTCAGCACGTATTGGGAGGACGCCGACGAGGTCGCGGCGTTCGAGGAGCTCGTCGGATCGCACGGCGGTCTGGGCGGTGACCAGGGCCACGCGTTCATCCTGCATCCGACGGCGCTGAGCGTTCCCGACGAGCCGCTGATCGGCGCGCGGGCGGTGCACGAGGTGCTGAAGTCCTGGGTCCCGCGCGCGTGAGCGGGCGCCTGACGTACGTCGGTCACGCGACGGTGGCGGTCGAACTCGACGGCGTGCGACTGCTGACCGACCCGGTCCTGCGTGCGCGGGTGGCGCACCTCACGCGGCTCGTCCCGTCGGCGACGGAGGCGATGGTCGGCGGCCTCGACGCGGTGCTGCTCTCCCACGCCCACCGTGATCACCTCGACCTGCCGTCGCTGGAACGGTTGCGCCCGGCGTGTCCGGTGATCGTCCCGCGCGGGCACGGCGCGCTGCTTGCGGCGGTCTTCGACGAGGTGATCGAGGTCGCTGAGGGCGACCGCGTCCGAATCGGCGCGCTCGAGATCGAGGCGACCGCGGCGGATCACGACGGGCGCCGGCATCCCGTCGGGCGCGCCGTTCCCGCTGTCGGATTCGTGATCCACGGAACGCAAAGCGTCTACTTCGCCGGCGACACGGACCTGTTCGCCGGGATGAATGATCTGCACGAGGCACTCGACGTCGCGCTGCTGCCGGTCGCCGGCTGGGGCCCGCGCGTCCCCGCCGGCCACCTCGACCCCGAGCGCGCTGCCCGCGCCGCCGGCCTGCTCAACCCACGCATCGCCGTCCCGATCCACTGGGGCACCTACGCCGCGCCCGGAAGCAAGGCCACCGACCCCACCGCACCACCACGCGAGTTCGCCGAGCAGACGCAGCAGTTCGCGCCCGAGATCGACGTCCGAATCCTCCGGCCCGGCGAAGCGACGGACTTCTAGCACCAGGAACAAGCTGGAGCAAGTGGAAAACGCAGCCCTCGCAAACCGTTGGGCGCGGCCCTTCAAGCGCTTCCGGCACGACCACAACCCGGAGATCCCCGGGTGAGAACCACCACCAGCTAGTGCGAGTGCTGCAACTCCCGCAGCCGGCGGTACTCATCAGCCGTCAGCGCCCGCCCGCGGACATCACTCAGCGCCGGATCGCGCTCCAGGTACTCGTCCTCGTTGCGGCGCCAGACCGCGATGTACTTGTAGAACGGGACGACCGGGTGCAGGTGGTGAACGAGGTGGTAGTTCTGGTACAGCATCAGCGGCGTGATCAGGCGCTCCATGCCGACGCGATTGCGCGTCGTGCGGAAGCGGTCGTCCTGCGGCCGGGCCGTCAGCTCGTGGTGGGGGAGGTAGTCGAACGCCCAGCCGAGCCACAGGATCGACAGCCGGATCGGCAGGAAGTACAGGAGCAGCAGTTCGACGCCGTAGCCCGCCGCGACGATGCCGACGCCGGCGGCGATCAGCAGCGACAGCGTGATGAACAGCTCGTTCAGCTCGGCCTGTGGGCGGCTGCGGATCCGCCGCAGGTAGAACGGCACGTAGTGCAGGTCGACCGTGATCCAGCGCAGCGGTCGCAGCAGCTTGGGACCGCCATTGGTGTAGTGGTCGGGGTCGCTGCCGTCGGTGTGATTCGTGAAGCGGTGGTGCTGCATGTGGATGCAGCGCCAGGCGCTGAAGCTCGCGTGCGGCGCGAACAGGACCGTCGCGAAGCGCCCGAACCATGTGTTGACGGCGGGCCGCGTCGAGATCGTGTTGTGCGCGGCCTCGTGCGAGACCGTGAAGAGGATGAAGTTCGCGATGGTGTTGACCGGGATGCTCAGCACGAGCGGCCAGGTGCCGGTCAGCGCCAGCGCGGTCGAGGCGATCCACATGCTCATGCCGGTGATGAACAGCCAGATGGTCGGCCGCGCGAGCAGCGGCACCGGTTCCTGCGGGTCCGGGATCGTGCGGATCCGGGCGACGGCGTCGGCTGCGGGAACGGAAGTCATCGCGACGCATTATGGCCCACCGTCGGGGCTGCCTGCGATCCTCGACGCATGCGACGGATCGCGCTGCTCGGACTGCTCGCGATCGTCGCGGTTCCCGCTGCGCTCGCGCCCGCGGCGGGTGGACCGGGACCGACGTTCGCCGGCTGTCCCGTCTTCCCGGCGACCAACGCGTGGAACCGCGTTGTCTCGCGGGACCCGGTCGACCCGCGATCTGACGCCTACATTCGGTCGATCGGCGCCAGCCTGAACCTCCACCCGGACTTCGGATCGGGACGCTATGGCGACTACGGATTCCCGGTGACGATCGTTCCGGCGTCGCGATCGCGCCACGCCGTCCGGTTCACGGACTACCCCGGCGAGAGCGATCGCGGCGGCTACCCGATCCCCGCCGGTGCGCGCGTCGAGGGCGGCAGCGACAAGCATGTGATCGTCGTCCAGCGCGGGTCGTGCCGGCTGTACGAGCTGTATGGCGCGCGCCATCTGGCGACCGGCTGGGCCGCCTCCAATGGCGCGATCTTCGACCTGCGGTCCAACCGGCCGCGACCCGCGGGGTGGACATCGGCGGATGCCGCCGGCCTGCCGATCCTCCCGGGACTCGCCCGCGCCGACGAGGCGAACGCCGGAGTGATCCGGCACGCACTGCGCGTCACGGTCGCCCGGACACAGCGTGCCTACGTGGCGCCGGCGCGGCACGTTGCCAGCTCGTCCAGCAATCCGGACCTGCCGCCGATGGGCCTGAGGCTGCGTCTGAAGGCGTCGTTCTCGCTGCGGTCCTTCCGCGGCCAGTCGCGCGTGATCCTGACGGCGCTGCGCCGCTACGGGATGCTCGTCGCCGACAACGGATCCTCCTGGTTCATCAGCGGAACGGCCGACCGCCGCTGGGATGACGCGAACCTGGAGCAGCTCAAGCGCGTGCCGGCGACCGCGTTCGAAGCGGTGCGGACCGGGCATATCGTTCGCCGCTGAGGTCCGGCTTCTCCTCGTCCTGGCGAGGGCAACTCGGAACGGTCGGCGGCGCGGAGGTCGAGATCGGAGTTGTGCGCGCTACATCGCCGGGTTGGTGACCGGAGCCTCGCCGCCGCCCGACGGCGCGGCGTCCGCCGGCATGCCGCCGAGCAGCGCCAGCGCGAGCACCGGATAGACGAGCACGGACAGCAGCCCGGCGGCGACCAGCGCCGCCGCCGTCGCCGCCGAGAGCGTCCCGATCTCGACGCCGATCATCGTCGCCGCGACGATGAACGGCAGCGACGTCGCCTGGAGCAGGCCGGCGGCGGCGATGTGGCGGTGGTCGCCGAGTCGCCGGCGAGCGAGCAGCGCGGGCGTCCCACGGATGACCAGCAGCGCTGCCGCGAACAGCGGCACGAGCACGAGCGTCGAGCTGTCCTTCGTCAGCGCAGCGAGGTCGAACCGCAGGCCGCTGGTGACGAAGAACACCGGGATCAGGAAGCCGAAGCCGATCGCCTCGAGCTTGGTGCGCAGCAGCGGGTGGTTCATGCCGCGGTCCATGTCGAGCGTGCCGAGCAGCAGTCCGGCGATGAACGCGCCGAGGATCACCTCGAGGCCCAGCGACTGCGCCAGCGCGGCGAACGCGACCAGCAGCAGGACGGCACCGCGCACGCGAAT
>JBBRFO010000015.1:0-35026 GCA_038224135.1 Solirubrobacterales bacterium | reverse complement strand
CCGCTCCTCGGCGCGGGTCGGGGCGGCGGTGGTCATGCGGCGCCGCCCGCCAGTGCGGGCTGCCCGAGCGTGCGCCGGCGGACGCCGCGGAGGCGGAGCCGCCGCCCGTCGGGTACGTGCCCGGCACTCAGCGCGAGGACGTACGCCGCGCGATGCAGGTGCGCCAGCCGCGGGTGCGCCGGCAGCAGGCGGATCAGGCTCGCCCCGGCGAGCGCGAGCACGACGATCGCGAGCAGGCCGGGCGCGACGGCCGTGCCGCCGGCGACCGCCGGATCGAGGAAGCCGGTCGCCCCGTGCACCAGCGCGACGTATGCGGGGGCAGCCAGCAGCGTGGCGACGAGCGCGACGCCGGCGCCGCGTGCGGTCGCATGGCGGCGCATCCAGCCGGCGGTCAGCGCGACGCCGGTCGACCACGCGAACACCAGCAGCAGCGCCGCGCCCGTCTGTCGGTCGGACGGGAGGCCGACGACCGCGACCGCGAGTGCCAGGGCCGTCGTCGGCAACAGCAGGGCGGCGGCCCACCGCAGGCGCTGGCCGACCGGGCCGGCGGGCGTGGCCGGGGGCGCCTTGAGGTGACGCACATGGCGATGGACAGCCGACCCCGAGCCGAGGAACAGCGTCGCCTTGTACATCCCATGCGCGACCAGGTGGAAGATCGCCGCCGCGAACGCCCCGAGTCCGCAGGTCATGATCATGAACCCCATCTGGCCCATCGTCGAGTGCGCGAGCGCGCCCTTCACGTCGGGCTTGGTCAGCATCAGCGTCGTGCCGTAGACGAGTGTCGCGGCCCCCGCTGCGAAGGCCAGATGCGAGGCCAGGCTCGACGCGCTGAGCAGCGGGCTGAGCCGCACCAGCAGGATGCCGCCGGCGTTGACGACCCCGGCATGCAGCAGCGCCGAGACGGGCGTCGGCGCCGCCAGCGTCGCCGGGAGCCAGCCCTGGAACGGGAGCTGGGCGGACCGGGCGAGCGCCGCGACGACGATCAGGCAGACGACGACCGTGAGGGTCGAGCCGTCGGTCTTCAGCTCGCCGACGCGATCGCCGAGCGTGCGCAGGTCGATCCCGCCCCAGGTGAGCGTTGCCGCTGCGACCGCGATCCACAGTGCGACATCGCCGATCGCGAACGCGCGAGCGGTCCGGCGCAGGCCGTCGCGGGCGGCGGGCAGATCGGCGTACATCCCCAGCAGCAGGCACAGCGCGATGCCGGAGGCCGTCCACGCGATTGCGAGGCCGATCAGCGTCGCGGCGCAGGCCATCGCCGCCGTTGCGCTCGTCAGCACGCCCGTGGCGGCGAAGAAGCGCCCGGCCTGCGCGTCGCCGCGCAGGTAGCGCCTGGCGAACGACTGCACGACGGTGCTGACGCCGGTGATCAGCAACAGGACGATCGCGCCGACGCGGTCGGCGTAGAGGCCGGCGAGTGCCGTGCCGTCGTCAGCGCCGATGACGGCCGAGACGGGTCCGTCGGCGGCGACCACGATCAGCAGCGCGACCGCGATGACGAAGGCCGCCCCGCTGAACGTCGGCCCGAGGCGCGTTCGCGGGCCGGCGCCGAGCGCTCCGGCTGCCGGAAGTGCCACCGCTGCGAGCAGCAGGATCGTGCTCATTCGGGGATCGGGGTGCGTGGCTTGAACATGCGACGCACAATATACGACTTAGAAAACGGGTGTCAAGAGACGTATGTTGAAACGTAGGAATCTGAGGCCGCGTGTCGTAGCCTCTGACGATGGCCGAGTGGACGTTCCTCACGAATCACGCGCACGTCCTGCTGTGCGTCACGCGCGACCCCGGCGTCCGGCTGCGCGATGTCGCCGACAGCGTCGGCATCACCGAGCGCGCAGCACAGCGGATCGTCGCCGACCTCGTCGATGCCGGATACCTCGAGCGCACGCGCGAAGGCCGTCGCAACCGCTACGTGCTGAACGCCGAGCTGCCGCTGCGCCACCCGCTCGAGGAGGACCACCAGATCGGGGAGATCCTCAAGGTCCTGGGGCGTGGCGGCGGTCAGGTCCGGCCCGGACCGTCCACCCGCGCGAGATGACGCTGATCCAGAGCCGGCGAACCCGCGCGAGAACGTCGCCCGGTCAGTCGTCGATCGGCAGCGCTTCTGTGTCCTCGATCTGGACTGCCTGAAGCGCGTCCTGATCGAGCCCGAGCAGGCGCAGGATCGTCGGCGCGCACCGGGGCGCCCGAGACGACCAGCGCGACGTGCAGGTCCTGCTCGTAGGCGCCGCCGTGCTCGGCGACCTTGCCCTTCTTGCCCGTGTCGTCGACGTCGTACTGCTTGATCCCGCAGATGTCGGGGACCCGTGCGTGCTGGGCGGGCGCGTGGTCGCGGCGATTGGGCGCCGGCCGGAACGGCGATGACGATCGCGAGCGCGACCGTCAGCACGGCGCCGAGGAGATGCCATGAGCGGGGATGTCGGATGGCCATCTGCGGTCCTCTCGAAGAAGGGTTGGACAGCAAACCCTGTCCGAGACCGGGCGGCGTGGGGTTACGTGGGTCGCGTGGCGCGGTAGACGACGTGGGCACGCGAGTCCTGTGGATTGTCCGGATTCAGCTCGACCTCGGCGAACCGCCGGAACCCGGCGCGTTCAAGCGCCTGCCACGAGCGCATGTTGGCCGCCGAGACCGGGACGACGATCTCTCGCGCGTCGGGGAACCGGTGCCAGCAGCGTCCCGCAAGGGCCGCGAGCATCGCCCCGCCGAGGCCACGACCGCGCTGGTCGGGCTCACCGATCAGGTAGTCGATGCCCAGCGCGGTCGGGTCGATCTCGCAGACCTCGGCCAGCTCGGCGGCGTATTCCGGGTAGCCGGCGATCGGGTATGCCTGGACCAGGCCGAACGGCTGTGCGTCGGTGGACGCGATCAGCACGTCGGTCGGTTCGCGCCCATCGATGCATCGGCCGAAGTCACGCTCCAGCGCGTCCGGCGAGAACTCGTGGTTCCACCACCGCGCGACCAGGGGCTCGGCAAGCCAGGACGCGAGCAGCGGGAAGTCGCTGCGCTTCAGGGATCGGAACTCGATGGCCACAGCGTCAGCTTGGCGGGTCCGCCCGCTGCATCGCGGGTACGACGGCTCTGCCCGCGCCCGCGACCTCAGTGCTCGTGGTCGTCGATCAGCTCGCGCATCCGGCGGTACTCGTCGGGCGTGATCGGTCGACCGCCGACCGTGGAGAGCGCGGGTTCGCCGTCCAGGTAGGTCTGCTCGTTGCGGCGCCAGACCGCGATGTAGCGGTAGAACGGGACGACCGGGTGCAGGTGATGGACGAGGTGGTAGTTCTGGTACAGGAGGATCGGCGAGAGTGAGCGCTCGAAGCCGATCCTGTTGCGCGTCGTCTTGAGCTTGTCCTCAGCGGGCTTGTGGTGCAGCCCGTTGTGAGGGAGGTAGTCGAAGGCCCAGCCGAGGAAGAGGACGCTGATCCGGCAGGGGATGTAGAGCACGACGAGCAGCTCGACCAGGTGGCCGGTGGCGATCGCGGCGATCGTCCCGCCGATCCAGAGCGTCAGCGCGATGCCCTGCTCGGCCTGCTCAGCACGCGGGCGGGAGGCGAGCTTCGGCAGGTAGAAGACCATGTACCACAGGTCGACCGTCAGCCAGCGAAGCGGCATCTGCCAGGCCGGGCCCCGCATCGTGTAGTGGTCGGGGTCCGAGCCGTCGGCGTGGTTGGTGAACCGGTGGTGCTGCATGTGGATGAAGCGCCACGTCGGGAAGCTCGCGTGCGGCGCGAACAGCGGCACGGCCAGGCGACCCATCCAGCGGTTGAGCGTGGAGTCGTTGGACGCCGAGTGATGCGCGGCGTCGTGCGCGACGGTGAACAGGAGGTACGAGGCCAGCGCGTTGGCGAGGATCGCCGCCCACCAGCCCCACGATCCGGTGAGGTAGAGGGCGGTCGAGGTGCCCCAGAGGCCGAGCCCGCCGACGAGCAGTCCCAGCGTCGGCCACGCGACGGCGGGGACCGGCTCCGCCGGATCGGGAATGTGCGTGACGCTGACCGGGGACGACTGCGGGACGACGGCGGACACGGCGGACCTCCAGCGATGGACGGGCGGCGCACGCTACGCCGCACAGGCGACGACGGCAACGGACGATCCGCCCTCCGAACTGTGCAGACTGCACATAGACAGGGCTGAAGGTCGTACGATGCGTCACGTGATCCCGGAAGGCCGCGAGCATCCGCACAGCGACGCTGACTTGGCCGACGTGATCGCCCTGGCCGCGGCCTGGCATCGGCGGATCGCGGAGATCGCCGAGGACATGTATCAGCATCTGGCGTCGCGGATCCCTGTCGCCGCCGCCGATCCGGCCATTGCGCAACTGACGCGGGCATCGTGCACGTCGAACATCGAGTCGGCGCTGTCGATGCTCCGCAGCGGCATCCCGGCGTCGGCAGCCGAGGCTCCGGTGACGGCTCTGGAGCACGCGCGCGCGATGGCGCAGCGCGGCGCCGACATCGACGCGACGCTGCGCTTCTACCGGCTCGGTCAGGGGTACTTCCTGCAGCGCTGGACCGCCGACCTGAGCGACGCGATCGATGACCAGCAGCGCCTGCTGGTCGCGCTCAACCAGACGGCGGCGTTCATGGTCGAGTACATCGACATCGTCTCCTCGCGCGTCAGTGCCGAGCACCTCGCCGAGCGTGAGCGCCGCCAGCGCCGGGCGGCGGTGCTGCGGGCCGACGTGATCCGCGCCCTGCTCAACGAGGACGTCGTCGACGTCGACGTCGCCGGCGCCGAGCGGGCACTCGCTCACCGGCTCGACCGCCCGCAGCTCGCCTTCGTCTGCTGGTGCTCGGGCGACCCGGCGCAGCTCGAGCGGGCGGCCGGGTCGATCGCCGACGCGCTCGGCGCCGACCGGCCGCTGCTGCTCCCGGACGGCCCGTTTTCACTCGGCGGCTGGGTCAGTCCCGCGTCCGGCATGACCGTCGACCGCGATGCCCTGGATCGCGCGGTCGCCGCGAGCGGGCCGGACGTCGCCGCGGCGTTCGGGACCCTCGCCGGTGGGGTCGAGGGATTCCGGGGCAGCCGCCGGCAGGCCGATCGCGCGCGGCGCATCGCCGAGCTCGCCGGGACGCGAGTCGCGCGCTGCGTCCACTTCGACGACGTCGCGCTGCTCGACCTCCTGTCGCGCGATCTCGACGCGGCTCGCGCCTTCGTCCGCGACGAGCTTGGCGGCCTGGGAGCGCACGAGCCTGCGATCCGGACCATCCGCCAGACCACGCTGGCGGTGCTCACGCCGCGAGGCGGCATCGCCGCCGCGGCGCGCGACCTGCACCTGCACCGCAACACCGTGCTCCAGCGGCTGCACCGAGCCGCGGCGCTGCGCGGCCGGCCGATCGATGAGCGCCCCGCGGAGCTTCACGCGGCGCTGTTGCTCGCCGAGCACGTCGTGCCGTCGGCGCAGACAGCTCCATAGGCCGGCTCGATCGTCGGCAGCGTTCCGGCTTTCTGGGAGGATCGGGCGATGGAGCATGAAGGGTGAGCCTTGGCAGCATGCTGCTGCTCAACCTCGCCGTCGTCCTGGTGCTGATGACGGCGTTGTGGGGCGTGAGCGTGGCGATCGGCGACACGTCGATCGTCGACATCTTCTGGGGCGCCGGGTTCGTCGTCATCGCGTGGGTGACATACGCCGTCGCCGACGGCTCCGCCGGCCGGCAGCTGCTGCTCGCCTTGCTGACGACGGCGTGGGGGCTGCGCCTCACGCTGCACCTCGCGCGGCGGAACCTCGGCCACGGCGAGGACGCGCGCTACCGGACGATGCGCGCGCGCCACGGCAACCGCTGGCCGCGGCGCTCGCTGTGGGCGGTCTTCTGGGGCCAGGGGCTGCTGATGTGGATCGTGTCCCTGCCGGTGCAGGCTGGGCAGGCTGATGCGACGCCGGGGGGCCTGATCTGGCTCGATGCGATCGGCGTGGCGATCTGGGGCGTCGGGTTCTGCTTCGAGGCAGTCGGTGACTGGCAGCTCGATCGCTTCAAGGCTGACCCGGCGAGCCACGGGCAGGTCATGGATCGCGGCCTGTGGCGCTACACCCGCCACCCCAACTACTTCGGCGACTTCGCGGTCTGGTGGGGGCTCTTCCTCATCGCGCTGTCGACCGGCAGCGCCTGGTGGACCATCATCGGACCGGTCCTGATGACCGTCCTGCTCGTGCGGGTGAGCGGCGCAGGACTGCTCGAGCGGACGATCGGCGAGCGGCGCCCCGGCTACGCCGAATACATCCGCCGCACCAGCGGGTTTCTCCCTCGCCCACCACGGCCCTGAGGCCGGCGCGCCACGACCGACCGCCGCCCAGCAACCACTGCGCCACCGGGCGTCGTACCCGGAATGTGACACCAGTCGACGCCGACCGCCACTCGCCCGACCGCAAGGCTGACCACCTCACCATCGCGGCCGGGCCGGGTGTGCTGCACACGCGCGGCGCCGGCCTTGATCGCATGGTGCTGCGCCACCGTGCGCTGCCCGGGCGCGACCTGCACGAGGTGTCCCTGGAGTGCGACCTGCTGGGCGCTCGGCTGCGGGCGCCGCTGGTGATCTCGGCCATGACCGGCGGCACCCCGGCCGCCCAACTGGTCAACGAGCGACTGGCCCGCGCAGCGGCCGAGCATGGCATCGCGATGGTGCTCGGTTCCGGCCGGATCCTGCTCGACGACTCGGGCCTCGTCCCGACCTACCGGTCCGGCGATCGCCCGCCACTGCTGCTGGCCAACCTGGGGGCTGCGCAGCTGACCGGCCCCGGCGGTCCGGCCCGTGCCGCGAGCGTGGTCGATCTGCTCGACGCCGACGGGCTCTCGATTCACCTCAACCCCATCCAGGAGGCGGTGCAACCCGAGGGTCGTCCGGCGTTCTCCGGGGTGCTCGAGGCCATCGCCGCGACGGTCGCGCACCTCGCGCCGCTGCCGGTGATCGTCAAGGAGGTCGGGTTCGGCATGGATGGCCAAGACGTGGACGCCCTCGTCGGGGCCGGCGTGCAGGCCGTCGACGTGGCCGGCGCCGGGGGGACGAACTGGGCCCTGGTCGAAGGGCACCGCGACACCCGGGCGGGCGCCGTCGCCGCTGCGTTCTCCGACTGGGGCGTGCCCACCGCCACCGCGCTGCGCGAGGCCCGGGCCGTGGCGCCCGGGCTGGCCCTGGTGGCCAGCGGAGGCATCCGTGACGGCGTCGAAGCGGCCAAGTGCCTGGCCCTTGGAGCCTGCGCCGTCGGCATGGCGCGCCCGTTGCTCGTCGCCGCCCAGGCCGACCGGCTGGACGCCGTACTGACGGTGTTCCTGGACCAGCTGCGCATCGCCACCTGGGCCGCCGGTGCGCCATCCACCGCCGCGCTCGGCGAGCAGCACCTGCGGGCGGCCGACCCGTCGTGAGCCGCGTCGTGGTCATCGGCGCCGGACTCGGTGGGCTGGGGGCCGCGCTGCGCCTGCAGGGCGCCGGCCACGACGTCACCGTGCTGGAGGCGCGCGAGCGGCCCGGTGGCAGGGCGTATCAGCTGCGCGACGCGGGGTTCACCTGGGACACCGGCCCGTCCCTGGTCACGATGCCCTGGGTGCTGGAAGACGTGTTCGCCGCCGGGGGTCTGGACGTCTCGCGCGAGCTCGAGCTGCTGGAACTCGACCCCTTCTACCGCATCTTCTGGGCCGACGAGGAGCGCCACCTGGACTTCGTTCCCGAGCCCGAGCGCATGAAGGCGCAGATCGCCAAGTTCTCGACGCGCGACGCGGCCGCGTTCGACGGGTTCATGGCCGCGCTCAAGCCGATCTACGAGGACGGGATCCTGGCCGCCGGCCGGCGGTCCTTCCAGCACCCGGGCGACCTGGCACGGATCACACCGAACCTGGCCCGGATGGGCGCCCTGCGCACCCTGTACGGGTTCGTCGCCTCCCACTTCGCCGACGAGCGGATCCGTGAGGCATTCTCCTTCCACTCCCTCTTCGTGGGCGGCGACCCGTTCCGGGTCCCGGCAATCTACGGGGCGCTCGTCTACCTGCAGTTCCTTGATCGGGTCTGGTACGCCAAGGGCGGCGTCTACGCGATCGTCGAGGCGCTGGCCGCCGGGCTCGATGTGCGCTGCGGGGCCCGCGTGGCGCACATCGAACGCAGCGCCGGCGCGGTCAGCGCCGTCATCACCGATGGCGGCGAGCGGATCGCCGCCGACATCGTCGTCTCGAACGCCGACGTCCTGCGCACGCACGAGCTGCTCGGTCGCCGCCCGCCGCTGCGCCGGCTGCGCCCGACGATGTCGTGCTTTCTGCTCTACCTCGGCACCGACCGCCGCTTCGGACGCCTGGAGCATCACACCCTCACCGTCGGCCGCGGCTACCGCGACTTCATCCGCTCGGTCACTCGCACCGGCCACCCCGGGGGGAGCCGGTCCACGTACATCCACGCGCCGGCGCGGACCGAGCCTGGGATGGCCGCGCCCGGAGGCGACTCGATCGCGATTCTGCTGCCGGTCGCCAACCTGGCCGTCGACCCGGCCGATTGGGCGCTGGAGTCCGATCGCATCCGTGACGAGCTGCTCGACGAGCTCGAGCGCGACTTCGGCCTGGAGGGGCTGCGCTCGTCGATCGTGGTCGAGCACCGGATGACCCCGGTCGACTTCGCGCGCGACCTCGGTGCGGTGGCCGGCAACGCCTTCGCGACCGAGCCGACGCTGCACCAGAGCGCGTGGTTTCGCACCCACAACCGCGACCCCCGCGTGCGCGGCCTGTACCACGTCGGCGCCGGCACGCATCCGGGGGCCGGCATCCCCGGTGTGCTGCTCGGCGCGCAGGTCACCACCGAACTGATCGCCGCCGACATGCCGCGCCCGGCGGGGACGATCGCCAAGGTCCATGCTGCTTCCCGCTGACCGCCCGCGCGACGACGCTGCGACGATCGCTCGGGCCCGGGCGACGACGCGCTCGGTCGCGCGCACGTTCGCCCTGGCCTGCCGGGTGCTGCCTCGGCGGGTGCGCGACGACGTCCACCTGCTGTACCTCACCTTCCGAACGCTCGACGACCTGGTCGACGACGGCGACCCGGTCGCCGCCGAGGCGCTCGGCGCGGTCGAGCTCTGGTGCACCACCGGCAGTGTGACGTCGGCCGAGAGCGCGATCCTGGCAGACCTGGCCGCGCGGCACCCGATCCCGCGCGACGCGCTCCTGGACTTCTGCCGCGGGATGCGCGACGACCTCGCCGGCCCCGACCTGCGCACCGAGGCCGACCTGGACACCTACTGCTACCGCGTGGCCGGGACCGTCGGCCTCGTCATGACCGCGCTGCTCGGGGCTGATGACCCGCGCGCCGGCCACCACGCCGCCGCCCTGGGAATCGCGATGCAGCGCACGAACATCCTGCGCGACCTCGACGAGGACGCGGCCGCCGGGCGCTGTTACGTGCCCCGGGCCACGCTTGAGCGGGTCGGCGACGACCTGTCTCCCGGGCACCGCGAGGCGCTGCTGCGCGATCAGATCGCCCGGGCGGACTCCGCCTTCGACGAAGGCCTGGCGGGCATCCGGATGCTGCGCAGCGGCCGCGTCGCGGTCCGGGCGGCGGCGGCGATGTACCGCGAGATCCTGCGCCAGATCGAACGCGACGGCTACGGGGTCGCGGCCGGCCGCGCCGTTGTTCCCGGTTGGCGCAAGCTGCTCGTCGCGGCGCGGTCGATCTGGGCGCCGAGCCCGGCGGGAACCACTGCGCCGGCCGCCGAGCGCGTGTTCTGATCGCGCTGAGGCGCCAGCTGCACACGGTCCATCCAGGCAACCACGGCGGCGTGCGGCAGCGTGAGGGCCGCGATCAGCCCGAGTGCGCTGCCGGTGATCGCGTCGGCCCGCACCGGTACGCGCCATACCAAGGCCGCCATGAGCGCCAGGCCCGCGAGGCTCACGGCGGTCAGCGGGGCGGCTTCACGGTGCCAGGCGACGAGCGCGGCGCGCACCCGGCCGGCGGCGAGGAGCCGCGCCTGCGAGGGGTCGCAGGCCATCAGGCGGGCCACGTGGCGCGGGGAGTGCCAGGCGACGAAGTAGACGCCGACGGCGAAGACGGGAGGCACGAGCACCATCGTCAGCGCGAGCAGGACAAGCTCGCCGACGTCGATCAGCTGGCCCCGCAGTCGTGACGTGCCGCGGTGGTCCAAACGCGACGCGAGCACGGCCGCCGCCACGGTGACGCCCACGAGCGCCAACCCGGCCACGCGCAAGCTGCCACCGGGCGTCCATCCGCCGCTTCCGGCGCCCATGGCGCTCAGGACAGCGCCGGTGCCCTCCGCGGCAGCGGCTGGGTAGACGAGCAGCGGCAGCAACACGACCAGCAGGCCTCGCGCGACGGCGAACGCCACTGCTCGCCACGGGCGCCCGAACGCGGCGCGGCCGGAAACGTGGCGCGCGAACCACAGATCCCCGCTCCCCCAGTGCGCCGCCGCAACCACGAGGAACAGGCCGAGCGCGACCCCTGGGGCGACGAACCACAGCGCGATCCCCGCGCCGGCCACGGCCAGATATCCGAGGATCAGCGCCCGGGGAGGCAGCGTTGCGCCCAACCGCGCCGGCACGTGATGGTCCACCGCTCCGTGCGGGAGCCCGAAGATCACCAGGCCGAGCAGCAGCGGCGCGTACCGCACGGCGTCGGCGCCCGCAGGCCAGAGGAGCGCCAGCCCGATAGCCGCCGCCAGAGTCAGGTACCCCGGCACCGCGATGCTCCGCTGGAGCATCACCGCGCACCGGCCATCGCGGCCAGGAACGGCGGATTCGCCAGCGCTCGCATGATGCGCGCCTCGTCGGGCACCGAACCGGCGTCCGACATGAACCGGGCGAAGACGTCGCCCGAGACGCCACGCGCCAGCGCCAGAAACCAGTCCGGGGCCGACTGTGGAGCGGACTGGAGCGCCCGCAGGAACTGGGCGTCGAGTGTGCGCCTGCGGCGCGGGCCCAGGGCCGACGGCGGCGGCGTGCCGCGCACGAGGGCCGCAGCGAGGGCGGTGGCGTGGCGCTGGGTGCGAGCGAAGGCGTAGCCGCTGGAGGGTCGGGCCGCGCCGGCCGACTGCCCCGCGGTGACGAATCCCGGGGCGTGTGATGCGGGGAAGGCGAACGTCGTCATCGGCAGCGAGCCGCGTTCGGTGCGCACCACCTCGACCGCACCGGCGTCCAAGTGCTGCTCCAGGTAGTTCCCGATGGCGGCGCGCCGGTCGGCTTCGGGGATCGGCGGGCCGCCGATCGACGTGTCCTCGAGCAGCGCGTGGGTCGGCGAGAACGGCAGCACGTACATGAATCTCACACCGCCGGCCGGCGCGCTCAGGCGAAAGTCCATCAGCGTGGCGACGGCAGGGTCGAAGACTGGACGCTCGGTCTGCAGCTCCAGCCCCAGAAAGCGCTGGCGCAGCTCCACGGCCCCGTCAGCCCGGTCGCCCAGCAGCGGGCCGCGGCCGCCCATCGCGTCGACCACGACGCCGGCACGAAGTTCCCCTTCTGACGTGTGGACCACGTTGGTGGTGCCGGGGCCCGGACGGACGGACAGAACCTTCGTCCCGGTCAGGAGCTCGACGCCGGGCGCGACGCCGAGCTCGGCCAGCGACGCCTCGTAGAAGCGGTCGGCCGGGAGGTGCAGGTAGGGATGGCGCTCGCTGCGCTGCTCGACCGCTCCGCCCGGCCCGACGGTCTGCCAGCGCGTCCAGCGATCGGTGGCCAGAGCCGCGTCGGGCAGGCCGGGCGTGGCCCAGAAGCACCACGTGCGGTCGCGCTCCCAGAGCGTGCGCCGGTCGACCAGGACGATCCGCGCGCCAGGGCGCTCACGCAGCAGCGCCCTGGCGACCGACAGGCCCGACAGGCCGGCGCCGAGGATGACCGTCGGCGCCGATCCCATCGGGGCCTCAGGCCGGCGCGGCGGCGGTGACGGACGGCGCGAGCGCCGTCTCGTGGGCAGCCAGCCGCTTGACGCCGGTCACCAGCGCGAGACCGAACCCGACCTTGGCCAGCAGGTCGATGACGGTGAACACCACGACCTCGGAGTCCAGGCTGATCGAACTGCCACCCTCGGTCCCCAGGAGCCAGAGCACCGGGTAGATGAACCACAGGACGGTGAGGATGCCCAGCAGCCGCATGTAGAGCGACGCGACAGCCTCACCCTGCGCGACGGCCGCGGCCCGCACCGGCCCCCAGATCACGGCGAGGACGCCGAGGAAGAACACGCAGCTGACGGCGAACCACGCGTACTTGTGGGTGCTGTCGAGCGACAGCGCGCCGAACAGGCCCGTGAGGATCATCAGGATGTCGGCGCCGATGACGCCGCCGATGAGTCCGTTGCGCTGCCGGACGGATTCGCCGCCTTGGCGCACAGCGCTCAGGCCGATCCCGAGCAGGCCGATGAGGAGCAGCGGGGTGGTCACGATCCAGTCGACGTAGCGAGCGAAGTACACGAGCTTGCCGCTCGTCACTCCGACGAGCCCGACGGGCGTCAGGGCGACCTGCGTCTTGGTGACGATGACGTCGCCCTGGCCCTGGGCCATGAGCAGGTACAGGCTGGCGGCGATCGCGCAGACGAAGAAACTCGATACGGCGTGGTGGCCGTGACGACCGAGGCCACGACCGAGCGCCAGGATCGCGACGGCGCCGATCGCCATTCCGATTGCGCCGATCGTGAGCCACGTCTGCTGGCTGGAGGACTGCAGAAGGTCGGACATTGGTGGTTCTCCTGTGACGTCGTAGGACTCGACTCCCTGACTACGGGCGCCACAGGGGATCGGATGACGCGCTTGGAGCGCGGGTGCGCCGCCGACCCGCGCGACAACAGCCCGGCTCAGGCCTTCGCCAAGCGCGGCTCGTTGTGCCGCGCTCGTGGGAACGCGGACGAGCGACGCTCGGGTACGGGGTCGGGTGGCCGCGTGGATGGCTTGTCAGGGACAACGTTGAGGAATTCGAGGCGATCGACGCGCGTGAACGTGATCGTGAGACGTACGACACTGACCTGATGGACCCCGCACCGGAGTTGGAACGGGTGTCGGGCTCTCGAACTCCACGACGCTGCTGCTCGTGAACGAGCCCTCGCGTACTTCCCGGCCGGGAGTGCCGCGAATGCGTAGGTCTTTCTTCCTCGACCGACGCCTGTCCGTCGCCGGGGCCCCTGGGCCCCAGATCCCGGCGACGCCCCGCGTGCGCCGTACGTTCCGCCCAAACGGTCACCTGTCCCAGTCCGGCCGCCGGATCAGGTCACGGGATGCGACGACTGTGCCCGTGTCACCTGGTCTTCTGGACCCTGGTGACCGTCACCGGGGTCGCCGAGAGCCTCGGTCCGTAGAACGCTGTGCTCTCGCCGCGCTTCACCTTGGTGCTTCGGCGCTTGTAGAACGCTGGAGGGGCGCTGCAACTGAACGCCACGTCGACCTTCGTGGGCACCGCGTTGCCCGGATCTGAGGATGCCGAAGGAGCGATGCTGATGAGTGCGTGCTCGTCGAGGCCCCGGACATCAACCTGGGTGAGCTTGGGGGTCGACGGTGGACCGCTGGAGCCATTGGCCCTGGAGACGGGTTGCACCAGCGTGTCGAGGATCTGCGCGGGCCGGTCGCGTGTGATCCGGCATCCGACGACTCCGTTGAAGCCGTCGTAGCCCACCGTGCCGCTGAGCTCATAGGTTCCGGGGCCCAGTTCCAGATTGACGACAAAGCGTCCCGGCTGCCCCGAGGGGCTCGTCGAGCCGCCACCCGTTGCAACGATCGTCCGCTCGACCAGCGCAGCAGCGCCCGCCGTGCCGGGCGCGCCCGCGGGCCCGGCCGGCCCCTGTGACCCGGTCGGACCGGCGGGGCCCTGCGGCGCGGTCTGGTTCCAGGACAGCGCGGTCTGCCCCGGGCCGCAGTCGGTCCCCGCGATGATCCTCTGCGGAACGCTCCCTGATGCGGGGTCAAAGCACGCGGTGATCACCTGGTCGGCGGTTCCCGCTCCGAGCGCGTACCCGCCGCCACCGGCTGCGAGCACGAGCGCGACGAGCGCGATCGCGGTGTCCGGGTTCGGGCGCCAGCGCCGGAGCTCGCGCAAACGTCCACCCGCTGACGACATCCCGGATCCCTCCCCGTTGGTTGCCCGTGGCGACAGCGTCCTGCGTGCGCCCGCCTCGTGTCAAGCCCGGCCGCGCGCGACGCGCCACCGGCCCGCCGACGACCACCGGCCCCCGGGGACCCGACAGGTCTCCTGGACCGCCCCGTCGCACCCGCCGCGGGCGCGACCACGTCAGCCCCCAGGGCCCCGGATCGCTTTGCCGAGTGCGCAGGCGCCGTAGCTACTTGAACGCCCGCAGCGCAGCTCGCACCTGAGCCAGCGTGCTGAAGGTCGCCTGGGCTATCTCGTCGACGGGCTTGCCCTGGTCAGCGAGCAGGACGGTCTCGGCCCGGCGACGCGTCCCGGCGCCGGCGCTCGGTGAGTAGAAGGTGTTGCGCAGCCGGCTGCGCTGGCCGGACGAGAGGTTCACCGCCGGTGATGCGTAGGTCGGCGGGAGCGGACTCGCCGGTGCCGGCGCGGCGGGCAGGGTCCGCTGGATCTCGCCGACCCTGACGGCGACGAGGCTGACCACCTGCAGCTGTGCGCGGCCGGAGAGAAGGTGGGCCGGAGTGCAATCGATCACGACACCGTCACCTGTGGACTGGAAGAGCCCGGCGACGGTGACGTAGTCCGCGAAGTAGAGCCCCTGCGAAACGGGCAGAAAGTAGAGCCTTCGTCCGGGCGTGCTCATGTTCTCCGGCGCGCTGGCCTCACGCAGTTCGCAACCGTGGAGCGTGTGCTCCTCGAAGTCGAGGCTGCGATACGCGGTCATCGCCGTCACGGACCAGTTGCCCGCGGGCAGCGGAAATACCAGGCTGGGGGAGTCCCCCTTCTCGGTCGCGGACGGGAGGGTCATCTTGACGTCGACCCACTGCCTGGCCTCACCGAGGATTCCCTGACCGGCGGGACCGGGAGGCCCGGCCGGGCCGGCCGGCCCCGCTAGGCCGGCCGGCCCCGGCGGCCCGGTCTGCGACCAGCTGACCGGCAACTCGCCCGGCATGCACCCCGAACCCGCGAACGCCGTGTCATAGAGACGGACGCGGTCGACGTTCGAGCAGCCGCTGAGCAGACCGCTCGCATCCGGGATCGAAGCGAGCGCCGAACCCGAACTCGCGCAGACGACCGCCACGACGCACGACAGCGCTGCAAGAACACCGCGCATCCTCATGACGCGACACTACCCGACGGCGTGCAGGTCACGCGGACCCAGACACCCGATCGCGGTCACGCAATTCCGGCCTGTCGAGGGCGCTGGTTGAGCGGTCTTGAGCGGCGAAGGCTCGGCGTGCGCGACCAGTGCCAGGAACGCGAAAGGCCCGTATCAGCGGCCCTTTCCCGGTTTCAAGCGGAGGGGGAGAGATTCGAACTCTCGGTACAGGGGTTACCCGCACAACGGTTTTCGAGACCGCCCCGTTCAACCACTCCGGCACCCCTCCAGGCGCATCCCCCGCCCGACTCGCATCCGCGAAGATGCGCGCGTCGTGGTGGGTGGACAACGGTCCGCAAAACGGTAGCGGGTCGCGGCCGGTGCTCGTCGAGCGGTCAGCTCGGGCGGACGAAGAATCGCACGACGACGCTCTTGGGACCGCCTTGCGCGCGCAGCGTCAGGCGGTAGTCCCCGGTCGCGATCCGCGACCCGTCGGAGCGGCGGGTGAAGGCCGTCCGGCTGCGGCCGTCGGTGACGCGCAGGCGGATCGCGCCATCGCGCCTGAACGATCCGTGGCGCGGGCGCCGCAGGGGACGGCGGTCGAGCCTGCCGGTGATCGTCTCCGCGCGTGCAGCGACGACGATCAACGCGATCTCCGGCCGCTTGCACGTCGGTCCCTCGCGCGTGCAGAAGTGGCCTCGGATCGGGACCGCGCGGAACGGCGCACCGTCGGCGAGCGCTGACGCGGCGACGAGGACCGCCGCCACCGAGCCGATCAGCACGCCACGCAGAACCATCGGCCGAGCATGCCACAGCGCTCGCCGTCCGCCGGCCGTCAGTGCGCGAGGTCCAACACGCCGAAGCCGAACGCCGGGTCACGGCCCGGCGCGCCGAGGTCGTCGACCGCCGCGTCGAGGCGGGCCCGGATCCTGCTGGCGCTCGCGCCGGGGTCCGCGCTCCACAGCAGCGCCGCCGCGCCTGACACGTGCGGCGTCGCCATGCTCGTGCCCGACAACGTCACGTAGCCGCCGCCGGCCCGGGCCGAGAGGATGTCGACGCCCGGCGCGGCGATCTCGACGTCGGCGTTCTGGTTGGAGAACGGGGCGATCGCGTCGCGGGCGTCGATCGCGCCGACCGAGATCACCTGCGGCAGGCCGGCGGGGAACTCGGTGACCCCGTTGCCGTCGTTCCCGGCGGCGGCGACGAGCAGCGACCCGCTGTGAGATCCGCGCGCAAAGGCCGTCTTGGTGGCCTCGGCCAGCGTGCGGGACGACGGTCCGCCGAGGCTCATCGAGATCACCCGTGCGCCCTGGGTGTGCGCCCAGACGATGCACGCGGCGACATCCGCGACGGTGCCCGATCCGTCGGGGCCGCTCAGTGCGCGGCAGACGATCAGCGGCGAGTCGAACGCGACGCCTGTCACGCCGAGCCCGTTGTTCGCCAGCGCGCCGATCGTGCCGGCGACGTGCGTGCCGTGGCCGTCGACGTCACCGCACTCGCCGGGCGTGACGCGGCCACCGGCCGCGGCGCCGCAGGCACTGACCTTGCCCCTGAGGTCCTCGTGTCCGGCGTCGATCCCGGTGTCGACGATGCCGACCGGCACGCCGCCGCCGGCGGGAAACGAGCCGAGGTCGTTCGCAGACCAGAATGCCGGAGCGCCGACGCGGCGAACGCCGTAAAGCTCGCCCCAGCGCGGATCGCGCGGCGCTGCGCCAAGCGCGTGAACGGTGAAGTTGGGCTCGGCCCAGACGACGCCGCGCGTCTGCGCGAGCCGTGCGGCGACGCGTACCGGGTCGCCGTCGACGCTGACCAGGCGGGCGTCGGTGCCGGCGACGACGGCGACCGTCTGTGTGACGCCCGCGGTTGCCAGTCCGCGCGCGGACACCCGCGGGGTCAGCTTGACGATCACGGTGCCTCCGGCGACAGCGCTGGCGGGACTGACGAGCAGCAGGGCGAGTGCGAGCGTGACGGCGAGGCCCGGCACACGGCGGAGCGACGGTGTGGTGGAGGTGTGGCTGATCGAGGTCATGGCGGCCACGATGCGCCATGCCGGCCGCGCGGTGGCCGCGAGCGGGTCGGACGGCACGCTGATGTCGCAGGGCTGAGGCGATTGCCGGCAGCGCTGGGGGTGGTCGCAGCGCGCGGGACGGTGCGGGCCCACCTGTGACGAGTCTGCTCGTTCCCGGTAGGTTGCGCGCATGTCGACCGAGACTCCCAGCCCGGCGGCCGAGGCGGCGCCCGAGCGCTACCTCGATCGCTCGCACATCACCAAGTGGGAGCGGCTCGGCTACGTCGCGGGCGCGCTGCTGCTCGTGTCGTTGTGGCTGCCGTGGTTCGCGACGAGCTCCAACCCGAACTCGAAGATCCTGACGGCCGGCATCGGTCCGAACGACTCCGCGAACGCCTGGGAGACGTTCGGGACGGTCCTCCCGTGGGCGTTCGTCCTGCTGGCGATCGCGCCCGCGATCCTGACCTGGATCGTCGCCCGCAACCACCAGCTGACCTGGCCTCCCGGTGAGGTCACGATGCTTGCTGGTCTGACCGGCGTCGTGCTGGTGCTGTGCAACGGCATCATCCTCGGCAAGCCTGACCCGGGCATCGAGATCTCGCTGAAGATCGGCTGGTTCCTCGCGCTGCTCGCCACGATGCTGATCAGCTACGCCGGCTTCCAGCGCCAAGCGATGCGCGCCGGCGTGAAGAAGCCGCCCGGCGTGATCTAGGCGATCAGCCGGCGCTGCTGGCGGGCGATCGCCAGGCGCCACATCACCAGGGCGAAGATCAGCAGCGCCGCGGCGTGCCAGAGGTCGACCCAGTGCAGCCCGCCGAGCCCGCCCAGCACGGCGTCCCGGACGAGCTGGACGGTGTGGTAGAGCGGGTTGACGTTGGCGGCGATCTGCACGCCCCGCGGCAGCTCGGAGATCGGGAAGAACGACCCGCTGACCAGGAACAACGGCGTGATCACCGCGCTCGTGACGTAGTTGAAGTTGTCGATCGACTTCGCGATCGCCGAGACCGTCACGCCGAAGCAGGCAAAGCCCCAGCCGGTGACGAACCCGACGAACGGGACGATCAGGATGCCCGAGCTCGGGTCGAGGCCAAAGATGATCGCCACCAGCAGCGGCGCCATGCAGTACACGCCGGCCCGCGTCGAGATCCACAGCACCTCGGCGGTGACGAGCTCCTCGACGTCGACCGGTGCGGCGAGGATCGCGTCATACGTGCGCTGGAATTCCCGCCGGACGAACGTGTTGAACATGCCTGGGAAGACCGACGAGAACAGCGCCGCGCTGGCGACGACGCCGGTGCCGACGTACTGCACGTAGCTCACGCCATTGACCGTCGAGACCAGCGCGCCGAAGCCGAAGCCGAACGCCAGCAGGTAGATCGTCGGCTCGACGATCGAGGAGAAGGTCGTCGCCTTCCAGTAGCGGCGAAACAGCGTCAGGTCGCGGCTCATGACGCCGGCGATGGCGGCGGGCTCGAGGCGACGCAGGCGCGCGGTGGCGGGTGCGGTGGCCATGACTATTCGATCTCCTGTCCGGTCAGCATCACAAAGGCGTCCTCGAGGTTGGCCGGCCGGCGGTAGCCCTCAGGCGCGGCGCCGTCGAGGTCCTCGGCGCGCATGATCGACAGCGCCGGGCCGCTGCGCCGGGTCGACCAGCCGCGGCGCTCGGCGTCGGCCGCGGTGGCGGCGAGATCCTCCGGCGGACCGAAGACCTCGATCACCTCGCGCCCGGCGTGGGCGGCGATCAGTTCGGCCGGCGTGCCGAGCGCGACGATCCGCCCGGCCGACATCACCGCGACGATGTCCGCCAGGCGCTCGGCCTCCTCGATGTAATGGGTCGACATCAGCACCGTGACCCCGCTGCTGCGCAGCGTGTCGATCAGCGACCACAGCTCCTGGCGGACCTGCGGATCCAGGCCGACGGTCGGCTCGTCGAGCAGCACGAGCCGCGGCTCGTGGACCAGGCAGCGACCGATCAGCAGCCGCCGGCGCATCCCGCCCGACAGCTCCGAGACCTTCGTGTCGGCGCGCTCGCCCAGGTTCGCGATGTTCAGGGCGCGGTCGATCGCGGCCGGGCGGTCGGCGCGCGGGACGCGATACAGGCGTGAGAACACCTCCAGCGTCTGGCGCGCGGTCAGCTCGACGTCGAGGTTGTCCATCTGCGGGCAGACGCCCATCTGTGAGCGCGCCTGCTTGGACTCCCGTGGCAGCGTGAAGCCGAGCACGTCGATCGTTCCGGCGTCCGGCAGCGCCTGCGCGGTCAGCATCCGCATCGTCGTCGACTTACCGGCGCCGTTGGGACCGAGCAGGCCGAAGCAGATCCCCGCGGGGACCTCGAGGTCCAGGCCGTCGAAGGCGGTCAGCGTCCCGAAGCGCTTGACCGCTCCGCGGATCGTGATGGCCGGCGCGAGCGACACGGATCGCACGGTATCGCCGGATCAGCGGCGGTCGGCGAAAAAGCGCTGCAGGACGGCGCCGCACTCGTCCGCCAGGACGCCGCCGACGACCTGCGGGCGGTGGTTCAGCTGCGGCTGGGCCAGCACGTCGAGCACGCTGCCGGCGGCGCCGGCCTTGGGATCGGCGGTCCCGAAGACGACCCGCGGCACCCGCGCCAGCACGATCGCCCCGGCACACATCGCGCACGGCTCGAGCGTCACGTACAGCGTGCTGTCGAGCACGCGCCAGGACCCCAGCGCCGCCGCAGCGGCCCGCAACGCGAGCACTTCTGCGTGGGCCGTCGGGTCGGCGCGATGCTCGCGCTCGTTGTGACCGCGGCCGATGACGCGGTCGCCGTGGACGACGACGGCGCCGATCGGGACGTCGCCGTGATCCTGGGCCGCGGCGGCCTCCAGCAGCGCCTCGCGCATCCAGCGCTCGTCCGGGGGTGGATCAGCCGCGGCCATCGTTGCGCCATCATGGCGTGTGAGGAGGAACTTCTTGCTCTGAGCGGTGTTTCCTCACCAGGTCGTGTCGCCGTCCGGGCGTGCCGATCATGAACCGCACCCCTTGCCGCCGCGTTTTCGCCACCCACGCCTGCTGATCGCCCTCGTGCTGCTCGCGTGCGCCGTCTCCGCGGGCCCGGTCCGGGCAGCCGACGTGGTTCCGGGCGAGGTCGTCGTCGGGTATTCGTCGGGGCCTGTGGGGACCGCCGCGGCGGCAGCCGTCGCGGCGACGCCCGCGCAGCCCCGCGTGATCCAGGTGTCCGACGTCGCGGCGACGCTGCGCCGCCTGCGCGCGACGCCCGGCGTGCGGTATGCCGTGCGCAACGTCCGCGCGCATGTCAGCACGGTCGGGACGACGCCGACCGGCTACTACCCCAACGACCCCGGGCGCGGGGGCGGTCCGGGCGACTGGGCGCAGACGCAGTGGAACTTCGACGGCGAGTTCGGCGTCCACGCGCCGCAGGCCTGGCTCAATGCGATCAATGCCGGCGCGCCCGGCGGCCGCGGCGTCGTCGTCGCCGTGCTCGACACCGGCGTGGCGTACGCCAACCGGCCGCCCTACAGGCGCTCACCCGACTTCACGGCCAAGCAGTTCGTCCGCGGCTGGGACTTCGTCGACCGCGACCCGTTCCCGCTTGATCGCAACGGCCACGGGACGCACGTCGCCGGGACGATCGCCGAGGCGACAGACAACGGCGTTGCGCTGACCGGCCTGGCCTACGGCGTGCGGCTGATGCCGGTCCGCGTCCTCGACGACGCCGGGGCCGGCGATGCGGTCAACATCGCCGCGGGCATCCGGTTCGCGGCGGCGCGCGGTGCCAAGGTCCTGAACCTCAGCCTCGAGTTCGACACGGACGTCGTCGCAGCCGACATCCCCGAGCTGCTCGATGCGATCCGCTTCGCGCGGCGCAAGGGCGCGCTGCTCGTCGCCGCGACCGGGAACGAGGGCGCGACGAGGATCGCCTACCCCGCGCGCGCCCAGGGGGTCCTGTCGGTGGGAGCGACGACCGAGCACGGCTGCCTGTCGGCCTACTCCAACGACGGCAACGGCATCGACCTGGTCGCGCCCGGAGGCGGCGAGGACGCGGTCATTCCCGGCGATCCGCACTGCACCGCCGATCCGACCGGCCGCTCGATCTATCAGGAGACGCTGCTCGACACCGGGACGCTGCGCCAGTTCGGCATCCCGTCCAACTACGAGGGCACGTCGATGGCCGTCCCGCACGTGTCGGCGACCGCGGCGCTCGTCGTGGCGACCAGGGCGATCGGGCGCAACCCGTCGCCGAGCCAGCTCGAGAACCACCTGAAGACGACCGCCCGTGATCTCGGTGCCGCCGGCTACGACCAGAACTACGGCTGGGGTCTGGTCGACGCCGCCGCAGCGACGGCGGCGCCCGCTACGTCGTCCGGATGATCAGCACGCTGCACGGCGCGTGATGGCTGACCTTGTTCGGCACCGAGCCGAGCAGGAAGCGCTTGGCGCCGGTCATGCCCTTGTTGCCGATGATGATCAGGTCGGCGCCCGTCTCCTCGGCGACGTCGAGGATCGCGTCGGCAGGGTCGCCCTGCCGCGCGAACGTGTGCGCGCTCACGCCTGCGGCTGCAGCGCGGCCGCGGGCCTCCTCGAGCGTCGCGTCGACGTCCTCGCGCGGGCCGAGCATCCATTCGGCGTCGCGCGGCGCAGCTTCGGCCTCAGCCCGCAGGCGTGACTGCGGCACCGGCTCGTACGCGCAGACGATCTGCAGGCCGGCGCCGAGGCTGACGGCCAGCTCGATCGCCTGGCTGACGGCGCTCGCGGCGGTGGCGGACCCGTCCGTGCCGACGAGGATCGAGCGGAACATGAAGCCGATGGTAGGCGGGTCACGCCAGCTTGACGACCGCGACGACCATCCCGGCGAGGACGGCGATCACGATCAGGATCTGCACGCGGACCAGGAACGGCGACATGCGGGGAGCGTAGGACAGTCCGGCACCGGGACTAGCATCGGCCGGCGATGAGCTCCGCGACCCCGCCCGGACGGGATCCCAGTGCTGCCGCGCGGCTGCTCGAGGCGGCGGCCGAGGTCGACCGCCGGGCCGAGCGCGCCCGGCGTCGCGTCGACGAGCTCGAAGACACGCTGCGCGACCTGGCCGCCGCGCTGGCCAGCCATGAGGCCGGCGCAGCGGTCGCCAGTGCACCCGTCCGGCGCACGGTCGCCCAGCCGCCCGTCGCGGCGCCGGACGTGCGCCTGCGCGCGCGGGCGGTCGCTGACGGAGCCCGGATCCTGGCGATCGAGCTGGCCTCCGTCGGCGTCGCGCGGAGTGCGATCGCCGACCAGTTGCGCCACCGCTACGGCATCAGCGACCCGGACGAGATCCTCGACGGGGTGCTCGTGCCCGACGTGGCCCCCGGCACGCCGTACTCCTGAGCCCAGTCCTAACTGCGCAGCTTACGATTGATCGCGTTGATCGTGGTCGTGATCTGCGAGCTCGACTGCGCGGTTCCGGCGGAGAACTTCGTCTGAGCCCTGGCCAGCGCGGTCGTGGTCGTCGCCTTGAGGGCGGTCCGGGCCGCGGCGATCGTCGCGTGATAGCCGGCGACGGCGCCGACGAGTTGTGCGTGCAGTTCCTTGACCTTGTCGGGCGCCTTGACGGCCTTGAGCTTCGCGGTCGCGGTGGCGACGGAACGGTCGAACTGGTCGAGCGCGAGCTTGAACGACTCGGGTGTGCTGGTGGCGGTCAGGGCGGAACCGGCCGTACGGAACTCCGATGCGACCTGATTCTGGATCGTGTTCACCTGGCCGACGTAGTCGTTGGTCGCCTTCGAGTCACTCGACCCGCAGGCGGCGAGCGACGCGGAGACAGCGATCAGAGCGCAGAGCGCAAACAGGCGGCGCGGAGCGTGGGACACGGGATTCCTTCCTGGAACTGGACTAGCCGAAGAAGACTTCGGCTGTCTCGTAGAACTCGGTGCTGAGCAGTTTGGGGGCGGCCAGCGCCTCGGAGAGTGGCACGGTCGTGACATCGGCGCCGCGCAACGATGCCATGACCCCGAAGCGCCCGGCGCTCACCGCGTCGATCGCCACGACGCCCATCCGCGTGGCCAGGACGCGGTCGAATGCCGTCGGCGTACCGCCGCGCTGGACGTGGCCGAGGATCACCATCCGCGTCTCGTACCCGGTCCGGGCCTCGATCTCGCGCTCGAGCAGGACGGCGATGCCGCCGAGGCGCTCGTGGCCGAATTCGTCGGTCTCGCCGGTGTGGGTCGCCATCGTGCCGTCGGCCGGCACCGCTCCCTCGCTGACGACGACGATCGAGAACAGGCGTCCGCGGCCGTGCCGCGCGCGTAGATGGTCGCAGACCTCGTCGATCGCGAACGGGCGCTCGGGCACGAGGATCGCGTCTGCGCCGCCGGCCAGTCCGCTGTGCGCGGCGATCCAGCCGGCGTGGCGGCCCATGACCTCGACGACGATCACGCGGTTGTGCGACTCGGCCGTCGTGTGGAGGCGGTCGATCGCGTCGCATGCGACCTGCACGGCGGTGTCGAACCCGAACGTGTAGTCGGTGCCGGCGAGGTCGTTGTCGATCGTCTTGGGCACCCCGACGACCAGCACCCCATCGGCGCTGAGGCGGCCGGCGACGCCGAGCGTGTCCTCGCCGCCGATCGCGATCAGCGCGTCGAGCCCGAGGTCGGCCATCGCGCCGCGCACGATCGCGGTGCCGTCGGCGCCGTCCTTGTACGGGTTCGTGCGTGAGGTGCCGAGGATCGTGCCGCCGCGCGGCAGGATGCCGGCCGTCTGCTCCAGGCCCAGCGGGACCGAGGTGCGCTCGACCAGCCCCTTCCAGCCGTAGCGCAGCCCGGTGAAGTCGTGTCCGTCGCGGAGGCCCTTTCGGACGACGGCGCGGATCACCGCGTTGAGGCCGGGGCAGTCGCCGCCGCCTGTCAGGACACCGATGTTCATGGGGGCGATGCTGTCATGCCGGGCATGCCGGCGTTCAGTCGTCCGCGATCACGATGTCGGCCGTCGTCAGCGGATGGTCGCCGCTGCGCAGAGCTTCGGCCCGCCGATCGCGCTGGTGGGCGGCCCACTCCTGGAAGGCGATCTGGATCGTCGCCGCTGTCGGAATCGCAAGGATCGCACCCATCACGCCGAACAGCGACGCGCCGAACATCACCGAGACGAGCGTCACGAACGGCTGCAACTCGACGGCGCGCTTCTGGATCTGCGGCTGAATGACGTAGTTCTCGAACTGCTGGTAGGAGAACGCGAACACCGCCCAGATGATCGTCGCCGTCGGGAAGTCGTTGAACAACGTGACGAGACCGACGAAGACGGCTGCGATCGTCGCGCCGACGAGCGGCAGCAGGTCGAACAGCGCGACGAGAATCGCCAGCGGCGCCGCGAACGGGACGCCGAGGATGCTCATCATCACGAACGCCGTCGTGCCCGCCACGGTCGCCTGAAGGGCGGCCCCTCCGACGTAGTTGCCGACGGCGATGCCGATGCGGTCGAGCGCGCGCTTCAGCGCTTCGCGTTCGTGGGTGGCCGATCGAAGGTCGACGGCGGAGTCGACCCAGAATCGCCCGCGGGCGACCATGAACAGGCTCAGGATCACGATCGAGAAGGCCGCGAACAACGAGCTGACCAGTGCCGCGCCGACGCTGCTGAGGGCACCCGCCGCTTCACCGATGTGCGCCGGGGCGTTGTTGGCCTCCTTCTGCAGCTTCTTCGTGATCGCGTAGTCCTTGTCGATCTTGCGCAGCCGCTTGTTGCGGTTGACGTAGTCGCGGAGGTCGTTGGAGTACGTCGGCAGCTTGTTCACGAAGTCGACGCCCTGGCGCACCATCGGCGGCACGATCAGGATGCCCAGCGCAACCGGCGCCAGCAGCAGCGTGAGATAGACGATCGTGATCGCGTAGCCGCGGCGCATCCGCCGCGCCAGGAGGTTGACCGGGCCCGACAGCGCGACTGCGAGAAACACCGCGACGACCAGCCAGGTGATCGGCTGCCACAGCATACGGACGAGGACGATCACCGCGATGACGGCGAGGACGATCAGCACCACCCGCAGCACCGAGCGGGTCGTCGGGATGTCGCCGCCCTCAGCGGACGGCGGGATCAGGATCGGGATGTCTGGGCGGTTGACGGCCATGCGGCACTCATGCGGAGCCGAGCCCGCCGCTCGCACTTCGCCGCCCGGTGCCGGACTCCTGCGGCTACGACGCCGAGAATGACGCCTTGAACGTGAACGCGTCAGCGGACGGGCCGTGTTCGCGCAGGTGCTCCAGGCGCGCCGCCGCCTCGCCGATCGACGGCTCGGTCCCCGGCGGGACCCACCAGAGCACCAGGTGCGCGGCCCCGACGGCGCCGAACCACTCGCGCCGGCGGCGCATCACCGCCAGATGGCCGGCGGAAGAGACGAAGTCCCACAGCGCCTCGCGGGTCGCCCAGACGCTGAGGTTGACGATCATGTCGGGGTCGTCGTAGGCACGGATGCCGACTGCGCCCGGCAGGTCGGACTCGGTGTCCTGCAGGCGCCAGCGAAATCCGGGTGCGGCGTCTGCCAAGGCGTTGATCTCGTCGATCGCGGCGACGAACGGGGCCAGCAGTTCGCTGTCGAGCGGCGCCAGTGCGCGCGCGATGTTGAGCTGCGCCAGGTGGTGCACGAGCTGATCCTACGTTCCATCAGCTCGCGCGCGGGGAGCGCTGGGAGGGCGGGTAGGGTTCGCGACCGCATGTCCGGCCTGCCACCCCGCCAGCGCGTGTTCCTCGGCCTCGTCGTCGCGATCGTGGCGATCGCGGGCGTGCTCGAGTACTCCGGCGCGGGCGACCTGCTGGTGTTCGGCGTCAGCGCCGTCGCATTGGCCGGGGTCGCCTGGGTCGTCTCGTTCGGCACCGAGGAACTCGGTACGCGCCTGCCGCCCGGCCCGACCGGGCTGCTGCAGTCGACGCTCGGCAACCTGCCGGAGCTGTTCGTCGTGCTGTTCGCGCTGCGCGACGGTCAGGTCGTCGTCGCGCAGACGTCGATCCTCGGCTCGATCTTCGCAAACGCGCTGCTGGTGCTGGGCCTGACGCTCGTGATCGGCGCGCGGCGCAGCGACGACGGCATCATGCGCTTCGGCAAGCGGTTGCCGAAGGACACGACGACCCTGCTGCTGGTCGCGAGCTTCGTGATCGTGCTGGTCGGCATCTCGATCGCCTCCGACGACAAGGCGTCCAACAACGTCAACGAGATTTCGATCATCGCGGCCGTCGTGCTGCTCCTGGTCTACGGCAGCTGGGTGATCCCGTTTGCGCGCAACAGCGAGCCGCACGACGGTGAGCAGGAGACGCCGAAGGTCTCGCTGGCGTTCACGCTCGTGATGCTCGGCCTCGCCGGCACGGCCGCGGCGTTCGTCTCGGAGTGGTTCGTCTCGGCGCTGGAGCCGGCGATCAAGCAGCTGGGCGTGAGCCAGGCGTTCGCCGGCCTGGTGATCGTCGCCATCGCCGGAAACGCGGTCGAGAACGTGACCGCCTTCGTCCTGGCCTCCAAGGGCAAGAACGACCTGGCGATCTCCGTCGTCAAGAACTCGGTCGCGCAGATCGCAGCATTTCTGTTCCCCGCGCTCGTGCTGATCTCGCAGTTCTTCGAGCACAAGCTGACGTTCGGGATCCAGCCGGTCTACATCGGCGCGCTGCTGCTGACGTCGCTGGCGGCGTGGCAGATCACCGGCGACGGCGAGGCGGCGGCCTTCGAGGGCTGGGCGCTGACGGGGCTGTACGTGATCCTCGGCGCGCTGACGCTGTTCGAGTGAGTCGGGGCGCCCGTCAGCCGTCATCCTGGCTGAAGGCCCAGCGGATCTCGTCGATCGACAGGCCGCACGCCAGGCAGGCGAGCAGCTTCATCCGCGCGGCCTGCGGCGACAGGAACCCGGCCGGGATCAGGTTGGTCAGCCGCAGGTCCATCTCCGACCCGCGATAGCCGTAGGTCGAGTTGAGGATCACGCCGCGCTCTGGCCGGCAGTAGGCGATCACCGGGATGCGCTCGGCGACACCGGCCCACAGCTCCAGCAGCTCGGGCGTCATGTGCCCGGCGCCGAGCGTCCCGATCACGACGCCGTCGGGTTCGGTCTGGAGCGCAGCACGAGCCAGCGACCCGTCGTCGCCGGCGGCCGTCGGGATGATGAAGACGCGCTTGGCCAGGCTCGGCGGATCGAGCGTCGGGTTGCGCGGGATCTGCGACCAGATCGTCGGATGGCCCTCGGTGACGCGGCCGAGCGGGCCCATCTGCGGTGAGGAGAACGCCGTCAGCGACGTCGTGTCGGTCTTGCGCACGACGCGCGCGTGATGGATCTCACCGCCGAAGACGACGAGCACGCCGAGGCCGACCGCCTGTGCGCTGGCGGCGACGGCCACGGCGTCGACGAGGTTCGCCGGACCATCGGCGCCGGGGGCCGACGCGGGCCGGATCGCCCCGGTGAAGACGATCGGCGTTTCCGCGTCGCTGAGGATGTCGCAGAGCATCGCGGTCTCCTCCAGCGTGTCGGTGCCGTGCGTGACGACGACGCCGAGGCCGCGCCGCGCGGCGTCGCGGGCGGCGCGGCAGATCTGCAGCTGATCGTCGAGCGTCAGGTGGGCGCTGGGCAGGTTGACGAGCGTCTCGGTCTCCAGCCCGTCGTACTTCGACAGGCCGGGCACCGCGTCGACGAGCGACTGCGCGCCGAGCTCCGGCGTCGCGCCGCCTGACCCGGACATGCCGATCGTGCCCCCCGCGGCAAGCACCCGCACCCGGCGGGACGGGACGTGCATCGTCGTACGCGCGGGCATGCGGTCAGCGTACCCCGCGGTCAGCGCCCGGCCGTGCCGGCAAGCTGGGCCGCGATCCACGTGTCGACAGCTTCCCAGGCGCTGAACAGCCACGTCACCTGCGCGTCGGGGTCCTCAGGGATCTCGCTGCGCGGGACGCGCGTCAGCTTGACGCGGATCTCACGGCCGACCAGCTCGCCGCGCCAGATGTCGGAGATCAGGCGCAGCCCGTCGAACCCGGCGTGGGCGAGCAGCAGCACGTCGACGCCGGGCGCACCTTCGAGGATCGCGAGCACGCCGCCGGGCTTGGGCGGCAGCACGTACTGCATGCGCTCGGCGCTCGCGGCGAGGGCGGGATCGCGCTCGCCGAGCTTCTCGATCGCGCGGGCGCGGCGCTCGGGCGTGAAGCGCGTTCCCTCGGGAAAGATCAGCATCCCGTCCCTGGGGCCCAAGCCCTCGGCCAGGCGGCGGATGTTCTCGCGCTCGATCTCCTGACCGGTCCCGCGGCGCACGAAGTAGTTGTCCAGGCGGTCGCCGCCGATGTCCAGGCCCGGATCGCTGCGCAGCTCGCGCTTGATCAGGTAGCGCAGATCGAGGTCGTGCGGGCCGGCCACGACGACGGACGGGAGCAGGTTGTCGATGATGCTCGCGTGCCGGATCAGGACGATCACCGGACCAGGCTCGGCTTGCTCATCGCCCTCGACGCTGAACGTCAGCCCGAACATCGCGCACAACGGGCGGAACAGTGACGGCGCCCACCACTGCTGGATGCGCCAGGCGCTGCGGTGCAGGCGGCGCTGGCGGCCGGGTCCCCACGTCAGCAGCCATGTGAGCCCGAAGCCGGCGATCGAGACCGATTCGCCACCGAGGTAGACCCAGGCCATGACCAGCAGCCGGGTCGCCATGAACGGTCGCCGCTTGGTGACGGCTCGCACGAGGTCTACGACGAGCGCCGCGACGAGCAGGACCGGGAACACCACGGTGACCAGCGCGAACCCGAGGACGCGGCTGGGCACCGTCTTCAGCCGGCGGCCGATCTTCTCGCCCTGGGTCTCGTCGGACACGGTTCCGTCCATGGACGCTTCCTAGCAGGTCAGCGCGCGCCGGACGTCCGTTCCGTCGATCTGCTCTGATCAGGCCCATGTCCGATCCGGCCGCCCGGCTGCTCATCTCCTGCCCCGACGGCCCCGGCATCGTCGCGGCCGTCTCGTCGTTCCTGTTCGCCCAGGGCGCCAACATCCTCGAGAGCGACCAGCACTCGACGGATCCGGTCGGCGGGCGCTTCTTCATGCGGATGGCGTTCACGCTCGACGGTGACGAGGCCCGCTGGGAGCAGCTCGAGCGGGACTTCGGGGCGGCGGTCGCCGCGTCGCGGCCGATGGGGTGGGCCCTGTCGCGCCGCTCAGCGCCGGCGCGCCTGGCGGTGCTCGCCTCACGCGAGGATCACTGCCTGCTCGACCTTCTCTGGCGCGCGAGTCGCGGCGCGCTCGACGCGCAGGTCGCCGTCGTCATCTCCAATCATGAGGATGCGCGCGCGTCCGTCGAGGCATTCGGCGTCCCGTTCGTGCACGTGCCCGTGCCGGCCGCCGGCAAGCAGCAGGCCGAGGCGGCGATCCTCGCCGAGCTGGCGGGCCGCTGCGACGCGATCGTGCTCGCGCGGTACATGCAGATCCTGTCGGCGGACTTCCTTGAGCGCGCGGGTGTGCCGGTGATCAACATCCACCACTCGTTCCTGCCTGCGTTCGCCGGCGCCGATCCGTACCGCCGCGCGATGGAGCGCGGCGTGAAGATCATCGGCGCCACCGCGCACTACGTCACCGCGGAGCTCGACGGCGGGCCGATCATCGAGCAGGATGTGGTGCGCGTCTCGCACCGGGCCGGCGTCGCCGAGCTGACGCGGATGGGCGCCGACATCGAGCGCGTCGTGCTCGCCCGTGCCGTCCAATGGCACCTCGAGGATCGCGTCCTCGTCGACGGCAACAAGACCGTCGTCTTCGCGTAGAGCCGTCGTTCCATGGCGTCCTGCCGTGGGGTGGTCGGGTGCGGGTGGCGCTGCGGAACGGCGGGCATCGAGCGGTGGGCCGGAAGGCCGCGGCTCGGATCGAGTGGTGGGCCGGATCGATCCCGGCTCAGATCGAACCGGCTCTGATGCATGTCATGCGTGCTTCAGCGCCGGATCGATCTGCCAACAGGGCGCCGGCGGCACGACCGCGACGCCTGGGCGGCGATCGTCGTCGATGCCGTCCGGCCTCTGGGTGATCGCGCCACCGGCGCGCGACCTGTACGCAATGCGGCACTCGCTCAGGAATCCGCTGGTTGACCGCGACGTCCGACCGCGTTGAAAGGCTCGGCACCCGGAACGATGTCGCCACGCTCGAACCTTCAGCCGCTCCGCCGGCTCGCGCTCGGTGCGGGCGTCGTGTTCACCTTGATGCTCGCTGCATCGCCGGTCGCGCGCGCGGCCGACTCCCATGCGCCGCGGGGCGCGCGTGCCGACTGGCTGCCGCAGGCCGAATGGGTCATGTCGAGCTGGCTGCCCTATGACGAGGTGCGACTCGAACGCCTGGTCCACACCAGCCGCGCCGAGCTCTCACACTGGCTCGACGACCGTCGCTCGCTCGGCGCGCTGGGGCGCCGTCGCGGCTGGCGCACGAACGACGCGCTCGCGCGCGCGCTGCTCGCGCCGCGCAGCCGCCTGGCGTCACCGGTTCTGCGCCGCCGCCTGCTGCGCCGCGCAGTGGCGACGCTGACCCAGCCGCATCTGGCGCGCCACGTCTTCTTCCACATCTTCCACACGCCGGCGATTCCTGACGACGCCCGGCAGCTGCTGAGCATCACCCCACCCGCGTTCCGCGCGCTGCGCGACGGCGGGCTGTCGCCCTTGGCGATGGCCGCGCTCGCCGGACGAGCGCCTGATGACCTGGCCGGAAGCCTCGACGCGCTGCTCGTCCGCCGCGCGCGCCGGGCGATCGCGACGCGCTCGTCGACCGCTGCACAGGCCGGGCGCCTGCTCCAGCTCCAGCGCGACGCGATGCAGACCTACCTCGCGCACACCTACCGCACGCCCGACGAGCAGTTCACCTTCGCCTGCTCGCTGCACGTCTTCTGAAGCGGCCCATGGTCGGGGCCGCGACGGACGGCGGCACGCAGGATTCCGGTGCTCGGCGCGAAACTTTCAGCCTGCGGCCGACTTTCCGACGGAGCCGCAAAGGAGCGTCATATGGCCGTCCAGCCGCAGGATCCCCAGCTCGTCGAGCAGACCACCCTGCTCGCGGTCGAGGAGAAGAAGCACCTCGTCAAGTCGCTGCGGCGGTTCGACATGGTCTTCTTCACCGTCTGCGCGTTTGTCGGTCTCGACACACTCGGCACCGTCGCTTCCAACGGCCCCCAGGGCTTCACCTGGCTCGCGCTGCTCGCCGTCCTGTTCGTCGTCCCGTACGCGCTGCTGATGTCGGAGGTCGGCAGCGCCTTCACGCAGGAGGGCGGCCCCTACGAGTGGGTCAAGATGGCGTTCGGCCGGCTGCACGGCGGCATCACCGCCGTCCTCTACTGGATGACCAACCCGCTGTGGGTCGGCGGTTCGCTGGCGTTCATCGCGACCGAGGCCTGGAGCAGCAACATCTCGGGCATCGGCAGCGGCACGTTCTCCGACTACCTGTTCAAGACGGTCTTCATCTGGCTGTCGATCGGTGTAGCGATCGCCTCGCTCAAGCGCGGCAAATGGATCCCCAACGTCGGTGCGTTCCTGCGCATCTTCGTGCTCGGCTTCTTCACGCTGACGACGATCGTCTACGCGTTCAAGCACGGCGTCAACGGTTTCCCGGTAAAGGACCTCAAGCCGACGATGTCCGTCTTCCTGGCGCTCGTCCCGCTGCTGCTGTTCAACTACGTCGGCTTCGAGCTGCAGAGCGGCGCCGCCGAGGAGATGGAGAACCCGCAGCGCGACGTGCCGCTGTCGGTCATCCGCGCCGGCACGCTGGGCGTCGTCATGTACGCGATTCCGATCCTGGCGATCATCCTCGTGATTCCGCTCGACAAGGTCACCGGCATCGGCGGGTTCCTCGACGCCGTCACGACGACGTTCGGTGTCTGGGGCAGCGCCAGCGGCTTCCTGCTCGACGTCATGACGATCGGCTTCATCGGCACGCTGCTGACCTCGGGCGCGGTCTGGATGATGGGCGGCGACCGGATCCTCGCCGTGGCCGCGTATGACGGCGCATTCCCGGGGTACTTCGGCCGCTTCAATGCCAAGCTCGGTACGCCGGTGCGCGTCAACGTCATGTCGGGCATCGCGTCAACGATCTTCATGGTCGTCGCGGTGGCCGCATTCAGCGGCGGCACCGACTCAAAGTTCCTCGTCGTCCTGACGATCGCGATCTCGACGACGCTGATCTCATACCTGTGGATCTTCCCCGCGGCGGTCAAGCTGCGCTTCAGCCATGGGCACGTCCCGCGCCCCTACAGCGTCCCGGGCGGCGCTCGCGGGATGTGGGCCGCCGGCATCATCACGACGTTCTGGGTCGCCGTCGGGTCGTGGGTCGCCGTCTTCCCCGGCACGCTCGAGAGCCTGTTCGGCGTCGACTACAACTTCAAGGACACGTGGGGCGTGAGCCGCGGCACGTACGAGGCGCTGACGCTCGGAACACTCGCCGTGATCCTGATCATCGCGCTCGTCGGCTACGCGCTGGCGGCGCCGGTGCGCCGCCAGGAGGTCGTGATCCCGATCGACACGACGCAGCCGGGACCGCTGCCCGCGGCGTCGTAGCGCCGCGACGCGGGGTGCCGGGATAGGGTCCGGCCATGGCGACCTACGACCTCAACGGCAAGGTGGCGCTGGTCACCGGCGCCGCACGCGGCATCGGCCTGGCGACGGCGCGCGGGCTGATCGCACGCGGTGCGTCCGTCGTGATCGTCGATCTCGACCTCGAAGCGGCCCAGCGCGCCGCCGGCGAGCTGCACGAGACGCGCGCGATCGGGCTGGCGGTCGACGTGACCGATCGCGGCGCGCTGCAGCAGGCCGTCGCCACCACGGTCGAGCGCTTCGGCCGGCTCGACGTCGTCGTCGCCAACGCCGGCATCGTCTCGCGCGCGGCGACGATGCAGGCGATGTCCTCGGAGACGTTCGAGCGCGTGCTCGACGTGAACCTGTTCGGCGTCTACCGGACGGTGTCCGTCGCGCTGCCGGAGATCATCCGCAACAAGGGCCACGTCGTCGTGATCGCGTCGGTCTACGCGTTCATCAACGGCACCGGCACGATCCCCTACGCGATGAGCAAGGCGGGCGTCGAGCAGCTCGGCCGGGCGCTGCGGGTCGAGCTCGCGCCGCACGGGGCCGGCGCGAGTGTCGCCTACTTCGGCTTCATCGACACGGAGATGGTCCGCCGCGGCATCGACGCCGATCCACTTGCCGACGAGATGCTCGACGCGCTGCCCAAGTCGCTGCGAAAGCGCGTCCCGCCGTCGGTCGCCGGCGAGGCGATCGTCGCGGGGATCGAAGGGCGGCGCCCGCGAATCATCCGCCCGCGCCGCTGGGTCGCGATGTCGATCCTGCGCGGCGTCCTCAACCCGATCAGCGACCGCCAGCTCGAGCGCGATCCGCGTCTACACACACTGGTCGGCCGGCTCGACGCACGCGCGGGCGAGGAGCAGCCGACGACCGAGTGACCGGCGCCCGTCCGCGTGGCGGCAGGGCGCCGCCGTCGGCGCGCCTTTGAGCTCCGCGGTCGGGCTTAGAACCTGTTTCAGAACGAGACGTGGTTGCAGGGCGCCTCGATCGTGCGTGGCGCGCGCCCTGTCGCCGCCGCCTTGCTGAAACCGGGTCTATCCCAGGTGCAGGACGTCGGTCGTCTTGCCGGCCTGCTCTTTCTCGCCGACGGTGACGTCGCCGCTGGCGCCGCTGTGTGCTTTGGTGCCGCCGATGATTGCGAGCGTTGAGCTGCGGTCGAGGATGCCGCTAGCAGTGATCTGGCCGTCGGTGAGGTCGTAGTGGACGATGCACGACATCGTCGCCTTGAAGAGCGGGGCCTTCGAGCCGACGTTCGTGCAGTGGGTGTAGAGCGTGCCGATCGCCGTCCCCACGTCGTCGGTGAGTGCCTGACGGGTCAGGACGGCGTCCCCGGTCTTCAGCGCGGTGCCCTTGACCCGGGCGCCGCGGTGGTCGATGGTGACGCTGCGGATCTGGGCGTGGACGGTGAGCGATGTCCCACTGGTGGCTTGCGCGGCGGTGAGGGCCGGCACCGCGGCGGCGGCGGCGGCGAGGGTGGTCGCGGCGGTGGCGACAAGGGTGCGGCGGGTCATAGCGGATGGGCTCCTGGCCGGTGGTTGGTCGACCGACATCAGACCGCGTCGTGGCCGCGGCGTCGTCACCCGCGAGGATGAAGCGCGGTCACCCTCTGGAGCGATCGGCGAATCCCAGGTCGTAACTGAGCACGACCGCCTGCACGCGGTCGCGTAGCCCGAGCTTTGACAGGATCCGCGCGACGTGGGTCTTGATCGTGTTGTCGCCAAGAATGAGTTCGGCGGCGATCTCTGCGTTGGAGAGCCCGCGTGCGATCAGCTTGAGGACCTCGAGTTCGCGGGGCGTCAGCTCGGCGAGCTCGGGTGGCACCTCGCCGAGGGGCAGGCGTGGGCCTCGCGCGAACTCGCTGATCAGCCGGCGGGTGATCGATGGGGACAGCAGCGCGTCGCCGGTGGCCGCAACGCGTACGGCCTCCAGGAGGCGTTCGGATGGGGCATCCTTGAGCAGGAAGCCACTGGCGCCGATGCGCAGCGCCTCGTAGACGTAGGCGTTGGCGTCGAACGTCGTGAGCATCACGACGGCGGTAGTCAGCTCGGGATCGGTCAGGATCTGGTCGGCTGCGCGCAGACCGTCGAGACCCGGCATGCGGATGTCCATCAGCACGACATCGGGGCGCCGGCGGCGCACGAGGTCGACCGCGGCGCGGCCGTCTGGGGCCTCGCCGACGACGGTGATGTCGTGCTCGTGGTCGAGGATGACCTTGAACCCGGCGCGCAGGAGCCGCTCGTCGTCGGCGATCACGACCGTGATGGGCGCAGACGTGTCCCGGTGCTCGTCGTCCCCCGGGGTTGGGGTGCCGTCCCAGCGCACGCGCGTGGCCCCCACCGGCTCGGCGAGTCCGCGCAGCCGCAGCGCCCCGGCGGGCTCCAGCGGCTC
>JBBRFO010000014.1:0-37327 GCA_038224135.1 Solirubrobacterales bacterium | reverse complement strand
TTCTGCACCGGATCGCCGATCGTGGAGCCGTTGCCGTCCGTGACGATGTCTGCCAGCAGCAGCGCGGCGGTCCCGTCCTTGGACAGCACCGGCGGGGCGAACGGCTTGGTGTTCGGCAGCCTGAACCCGTTGAGGGTCGTGCGCGTGCGGTCGATCGTGGCGCGATTGCCGGCCGTCAGGCCGTTGCCGTTGCGGTAGACGACGACCATGGTCACCCGCTCGCGGCCGCTCTGGATCTTCTCCAGGGCGAGCAGGGCCTTGGTCGACTCGGCCTTGGCCGGCAGGAACGACGTCGACTCGTTCTTCTGCACCTTGTCGAACTTCGTCGGCAGCTGCAGGGCGCTGAACGCGAAGACGGCGATGAGCCACGTCGCGAGCACGACCCACTTGGAGCGGGGTCCGGCGGCGACGGTGAGCAGGCGACTCATGGGGAGGAGGGACTCCGGGGTCGAGGGACGGTGTCCGACAGCCTACGAGACGTCGTTGGGTGTGCTCGTTGATGGAGCGTCACGGGCGCGGGTGCTCGCCGTGCGGGCGTGAGATCCGCCTCCCGCGGATCTCACGGACTTCCCGCCCGTCGCCACCCGCGCCCGTGACGTGAGCCCGACCACGGTGCCGGGCCGTGCCTACTCGCCGTCGAGGAGTGCTTCGAGCTCGTCGGGCGTGGTGACGGGCTGCTGGCAGGCGAAGTGGTGGCAGACATAGGCGGTTGCCTGGCCGTCGATGGTGGTGCGGCCGGCGAGGAGGGGGACCGTGTCGGTCGGTTCTGGTGAGCCGGCGAGGACGGTGCGGGGGCGGAACTTCTGCCGGACGATGGCGGCGAGCTGAGCGGTGTCGCGGCCGATCAATGCGACTTCGTGGGCCGGGCCGAGCTGGAGGTCGATCGCGCGGAGTGTGTGGGCGAACGCCCCTGGGTGACGTGCGGCGATCGGCTGCAGCAGGCGCAGATGCCCGCGGGCGCCATCGCCGTAGCGCGCCTCGCCGGTCAGCAGCTCCAGGCGCAGCAGGCCGAGCGCGGCGCTCGAGCCGCCGGCGGGGATCGGGTGGTCTTCGAGCTCCTTGCGCCGCGCGACGAGCGGCTCAGCGTCATCGGCGGTCGAGAAGAAGCCGCCATGCTCAGGGTCGGCGAAGCGGTCGAGCAGCACGTCAGCCAGCTCGCGGGCGGCGCTGAACCACTGCTCCTCGAACGTCGCCTCGTACAGCGTCAGCAGCGCCTCGACCAGCAACGCGTGATCCTCGAGATAGGCGGGGAGCTTCGCCGCGCCGCGGTTGTAGGTGCGCAAGAGGCGCCCGTCCGGTGAGCGCAGGTTGTCCAGCACGAACCGCGCCGTGGCGCGGGCAGCATCCAGGTAGTCGTCGCGGCCGAGCACCGCCCCGGCATCTGCCAGCGCGCCGATCATCAGTGCGTTCCAGCTGGTCAGCCGCTTGTCGTCGGTCGCCGGCCAGACGCGGGCGGCGCGCAGCTCGAGCAGGCGTGCGCGGATGCGGGCGCGAGTCTCGCCGTCCGGCTCGACACCGCGCGATTCGAGCACGTTGGCGCCGGCGCCGCCCTCGGCGAAGTTGCCCTCGGCGGTCGCCCCGAACCAGGCGATCGCGGTCGCCGCGTCGTCGCCGAGCGCGTCGTGCAGCTGCGTCAGCGTCCAGACGTAGAAGCGGCCTTCGTGCCCCTCCGAGTCGGCGTCCAGCGCGCTGTGGAAGCCGCCGTCCGGCGCGCACATCTCGCGCAGCGTCCAATCGAGCGTCTCCTCGCAGGTCCGGCGCAGGATCGGGTCGCCGCTGACGAGGAACCCGTGCAGGTACGCGCGAGCCAGCAGCGCGTTGTCGTACAGCATCTTCTCGAAGTGCGGCACGGTCCAGGCCGCGTCGACGCTGTAGCGCGCGAACCCGCCGCCGACCTGATCGTGGATGCCGCCGCTGGCCATCGCGCGCAGCGACTGGAGCGCCATCGCCGGCTCGCCGCGGGCCAGCAGGAACTCGATCGCGGACGCGGCCGGGAACTTCGGCGCCGCACCCCAGCCGCCGTTGACGCTGTCGAACGTCGATCGCAGGCCGGCGACGGCGTCATCGAGCAGCTCGGCCGTCAGCGGGTCGTCGCTCGGGACGAGCACGGCGCCGCCGCCGAGCCGGCCTGCGGCCTCGGCGGCGTCGGCGCGCAGCTGCGGGCGGCGCTCGGCCCAGGCCTCGGCGACGGCGAGCAGGATCTGCGTCCACGACGGCATCCCGGGCCGGGCCTGTGGCGGGAAGTACGTCCCGCCGTAGACCGGCACCTGCTCGGGCGTCAGGAAGACGTTCAGCGGCCAGCCGCCGTGGCCGGTCATCGACTGGACCGCGGCCATGTAGAGCGCGTCGACGTCGGGGCGCTCCTCGCGATCGACCTTGATGCAGACGAAGTGCTCGTTCATGACCGCGGCGACGGCCGGGTCCTCGAAGCTCTCACGCTCCATGACGTGGCACCAGTGGCAGCTCGAATAGCCGATCGAGACGAGCAGCAGCCGGTCCTCATCACGCGCACGGGCCAGCGCGACGTCTCCCCACGGCAGCCAGTCGACGGGATTTTCCGCGTGCTGCAGCAGGTACGGCGAGCTCTCGGCGGCCAGCGCGTTGGTCATCAGCCCGCGCGGAGCGCCGCGTGCGGGAAGGCCGGCGTGGCCAGAGGGGCGCCGCGATGGGCGGCGCTGACGACCTGGGTCGAGATCCGGCGCCCGCCGAGCCTGCCGCTGATCTGCCCCGTCGAACTGATCGTGATGTTGCCGCGCGCCGCCGCCGACCCGCGCAGCAGCAGGTGCGTCTCACCGGAGGACGCGTTCAGTGCGACGAACCCGGAGACCTCGACGCCCGGGACGTACACGACCTTGCGCAGCGTGATCAGGCCGTTGGTGTAGATCGCCAGGCCGCTGCGCAGACCGCCCGTGCGCGAGCCGTTGGTCACGCCGCCGCCGGAGGCGATCGCGTCGCCGATGATCTGACGCTTGACGTCGGCGATCGTGCCGAGCGCGGCGTTCAGCGTGCGGGACGAGCGCGAGGATCCGCGCACGCGCCGCAGTGATGCCGGCGGCGTGGGCGACGGGGTGAAGGTCGTGTCCGGAGCCCCGCATGCGGCCGCGGCCGTCCCCGCCGCGAACGCCTTCAGCGCGTCGGCGGCGCAACGCCCGAGGTCGCTGCCCAGGACCGAGTGGCCGGTGGCCGGGACCGTGACGAACTGCGCGCCCGGAATCGACGCGACGGCGGCGCGCGCCTGCTCGACCGGGGTTCGCAGGTCATCGGCGCCTTCGAGCACGAGCGTCGGAACGGCCGGCAGCGCGGGCAGCGGAGCCGGATCAGGCGAGGCATCCGGCCAGTCGACACACAGCGCCGCGATGCTGGCATCGACCGCGAACTGGGCGTCGAACGGAGCAAACGTACCGGCCGGGAACGCGCGGGCGGCGGTCTCGATCTGGCGCTGGCGGTCGGATGACCCGGCCGCGCGGTCCCACGGAAAGACGGTCTCCTCGCAGCGCGTCGTGACGAACAGCGTCTCGTTGACGCCGTCGCTCTGCGTCGCTGCGGTTCCCGTCAGTCCGTCGGCCCGAGCGCGCAGGCGCAGCATCGCGGTCGTGTCGCCGCGCAGAGCGGCGTGCAGCGCGCCTGGGAGGTCGGCGCGCATCGACGGGTTGAGGTCGCCGGCCAGGATGATCTGCCAGACGCCGCCGCGCGTCAGGCGGATCTTCGCGCGGTTGCCGTCCGGATCGATGATCCGGCCGCTGATGCTGTGCCGCGACAGCCGCGCCAGCAGCGCGCGCAGATCGTCGTTCGGGGACGTCGTGATCTTGCGGCAACCGCCGTCGGCACAGACCTGATCAAGGACTCGCGGGAGGGCGGCGAACGAGGGGCGCGACAGTCCGTCCTGGCCGTCGATCGGCACGACCGAGTCGAGCACCAGCGCCGCGACGTGATCGGGATGCAGCGCCGCGTAGGTCAGCGCGACGCGCGTCCCGTACGAGACGCCGTAGATGACGAGCTTGTCGTAGCCGCCGACCTGGCGCAGCGCCTCGATGTCCTCGGCGCTGTCGATCGATCGGTAGAACGCACGCGAGGGCCCCAGGCGCTCCGCGCAGCCGGCGAGGCTTCCGCTGCTGGGGCACGACAACGGGCCGGAGTCGCCCGTCCCGCGCTGATCGAACACGACGAGGTCGCGGTCGGCGAGCAGTGGGGCGAGGACGCCGGCGAAGTCGGCGGTCAGCGGGACAGCCGACTGCCCCGGGCCGCCGGCCAGCGCGATCACGGCCTGGGTCGTCGGCGTTCCGACCGCGCGTGCGGGCAGTCGCCGCACGTTCAGCGCCACCGTCCCGGGCGTCGCGCCGGATCGATCGAGCGGGACGCTGAGCGTCGCGCAGCGCAGCTCGGTCGCTCCGCACGGTGCGGTTGCGATGACGGCGCCGGCGGGCGGCGCGCCGCCGAGCGTTGCCGCCGACCCGATCAGCACCGCGAGAATGACGTGCCGCGGAGCGGGGAACCAAGCCATCGGTTTGGACGGTAGCCGCTTCTGCGAGGATCGCGCGCAGCACGCCGATCGTCCGTCCATCCACCCCTGGAGCCACGATGTCCCACCACCGCGAGACCCTGACCGCCCCCGGCGCACCAGAGGCGGTCGGGCCGTACAGCCATGCCGTCAAGGCTGGAGGCCTGCTGTTCTGCTCAGGCCAGACCCCGCTCGACCCCGGTACCGGCAAGCTCGTCGAGGGCTCGGTCGGGGCCCAGACGGTGCAGTGCCTGGAGAACCTCGCCACCGTCTGCCGTGCGGCCGGCGTCACGCTTGCAGAGGCCGTGCGGATGGGCGTCTACGTCACCGACATGAGCAGCTTCGGCGAGGTCAACGCGGCCTATGCGGCCTTCTTCCCGGACGCCCCGCCGGCGCGCAGCACGATCGGCGTCGCGTCACTGCCGCTGGGCGCGGCGGTCGAGATCGACGCGGTGGTCGCTCTGCCGTGAGCTCCGGCGGCGAACTTGGCCCGCAGGACCTCGCCCGCGCGCGTGAGGTCGTCTCGGGCGTCGCGCGGCTGACGCCCGTGCTGGATTCGTGGACGCTCGGAGAGCGAGCCGGCGGCCGCGTGCTGCTGAAGGCCGAGAACCTGCAGCGGACCGGATCGTTCAAGGTCCGCGGCGCGACGGCGAAGCTCGCTGCGCTCGGGGCACGGGCCGACCGGGGCGTCGTCGCGGGCAGCGCCGGCAACCACGCCTGGGCGGTGGCGCTGGCGGCGCGTGAGCGCGGTGTGCCGTGCGAGGTCGTGATGCCGCCCGATGCGCCGCTGTCGAAGGTCGCCGGCTGTCGCAGCCTGGGCGCCACGGTCGTCACCGGCGCGGCCGACGTCGACGGCTGCGTGGCACAGGCGCGCGAGCGGGCCGCCGAGTCCGGGATGGCGTTCATCCACCCGTTCGACGACCGCGACGTGATCGCCGGCCAGGGCACCGTCGGGTTCGAACTGCTCGATCAGGTTCCGGACCTGGCGAAGGTCGTCGTCTGCCTCGGCGGCGGCGGACTGGCGTCCGGGGTCGCGATCGCGGTGAAGTCGGCGCTGCCGCACGTCGAGGTCATCGGCGTCCAGGCCGCCGCGGTCGCGGCGTTCCCGCCGTCGCTGGAGCGAGGCACGCCGGTCGAGGTCGACGCGGCGACGACGATCGCCGACGGCGTCGCGCTGAAGCGCCCCGGCGAGCTGACGCTGCCGCTCGTGCAGCGCTGGCTCGACGGCGTCGAGGTTGCCGGCGAGGACGACATCGCCGAGGCGATGGTGCTGCTGGCCGAGCGCGCGAAGCTGGTCGTCGAGGGCGCCGGCGCGGTCGGCGTCGCCGCGCTGCTGTCGGGCGCCGTGACACCGGCGGCCAAGGGCACGACCTGCGTGATCCTCAGCGGCGGCAACGTCGACACCGGCCTGCTGGCGGCGCTGACGCGACTGCACGAGAGCCGCGCCGGCCGGCGGCTCGTGCTGTTCACGCGGATCTCCGACCGCCCCGGCGGCCTGGCGCGGCTGCTCAGCGCGATCGCCGCCGCCGGCGCCAACCTGATCGACGTCGCCCACGTGCGCGAGGGCGTCGACCTGCACGTACGCGAGACGGGCGTCCAGCTGGTCCTGGAGACGCGCGGGCGCGACGACGCGGCCGCCGTGGTCGCGGCGCTGACGGCAGCCGGGTACGTCGTCGACGAGCGCTGACTCGGCATGACCCCCCGCGTGGACACCGCTTTGCCGCCCAGCACGTGTGTCGACTACGGTCCGACGCATGAAGATCGTCACCTGGGGTGGGGCCCAACGCGAGTCGTGGCGCCCGGGCAGCGAGACGCTGGTGCACGCCTCGGCGCGCGGCGGCGCTGAGCGACTCTGCGTTGGCGAGCAGTGGTTCCAGCCCGGCACCGGCACACCGCTGGCTCGCCATGAGGATGGCGTCGAGGAGGTGATCTCGGTCCTTCGCGGCGCGGCCGAGATTCATGTTGAGGATGAGACGCGGACAGTCGCCGCGGGCCAGTCCGTGATCATTCCCGGCGGCTCCTCACATCAGCTGCTCGCCGGCGGGGACGAGCCGCTGCACATCTGGTTCGCGTTCTCCTCGCCGTCTCCACTGACGATGTTCGCGGACCGCCCTGGGGATGGGTTCGTCATCGGAGGCCTGGAGGGCGACCCGCCGACGGCGTGATGAGCCAGGTCCGACGCGGCGGCCCGCGCTACGCCGGGTCGCCCAGCGGCGTCGTGTAGGCGCCGCTGATGCCGCCGTCGACGAGGAAGTTCGACGCGGTGATGAACGACGACTCGTCGCTGGCAAGGAACACGACGGCGTTGGCCATCTCCTCGGCGCGGCCGAAGCGGCCCATCGGGACGTGCACCAGGCGGCGCGCCGCGCGCTCGGGATCCTTGGCGAACAGTTCCCGCAGCAACGGCGTGTCGACGGGGCCGGGGGAGAGGGCGTTGACGCGGACGCCCTGCCGCGCGAACTCGACGCCCATCTCGCGCGACATCGCCAGCACGCCGCCCTTGCTGGCGGTGTAGGAGATCTGCGATGTCGCGGCACCGAGCGTCGCGACGAACGAGGCGGTGTTGACGACCGACCCGCGGTGCGGGCCGCCGTTCTCGAGCAGGTGCGGGATGCCGTACTTGCAGCACAGGTAGACGGACTTGAGGTTGACGTCCTGGACGCGCTGCCAGGCCTCGAGGCCCGTCTTCAGCACCGAGTCGTCGTCGGTCGGCGAGATGCCCGCGTTGTTGAACAGCACATGGATCGCGCCGAACTCCTCGCGCACCTGGGCGTACATCTGCTCGATCGCGAACTCCTCGGTCACGTCGACCGCGAGCGACAGGTCACCCGGCGCGCCCTGCAGCAGGTCGACGCCGGCGACCTTGGCGCCTTCGCGCTGGAACGCCTCGACCGTCGCCGAGCCGATCCCGCCGCTGGCGCCGGTGACGACGCAGACCTTGCCATCCAGACGTCCGGACATCACGGGCTCCCCTCGGTGCGGTAGTAGACGGTCTTGACCTCGCTGTAGGCGTCGGTCGCGTGCGGCCCGAGCTCGCGGCCGTAGCCGCTCTGCTTGAAGCCGCCGAACGGCGTCGTCACGCGGACCGAGCTGTTGGAGTTGATCGACAGGTTCCCGGCCTCGACCGCCCGGGCGACGCGCAGCGCGCGGGCACCGTCGCTGGTCCAGATCGATCCGGACAGGCCGTAGATCGTGTCGTTGGCCATGCGGATCGCCTCGGCCTCGCCGGTGAACGGAATCACGCAGGCGATCGGGCCGAAGATCTCCTCGGTCGCCGGGCGCGATGCCGGATCGACGGGGTGCAGGACGGTCGGCGCGAACCAGTAGCCCGGGCCGTCCGGTGTGCTGCCGCGGATCGCCACATGAGCGCCGTCGTCGAGGAAACCGCCGACGCTGTCGCGCTGGGCGGCGGAGATCAGCGGGCCCATCTGCGTGTTCTCGTCGAGTGGATCGCCGACGCGGATGCCGGCGACGGCCGGCTCCAGCGCCGCAAGGAAGCGGTCGACGGCGGAGGCCTCGACGAGGATGCGCGACCGCGCGCAGCAGTCCTGACCGGCGTTGTCGAAGACGGACCACGGCGCGGCGGCCGCAGCGGCCTCGACGTCGGCGTCGGCGAACACGATGTTCGCCGACTTGCCGCCCAGTTCGAGCGTCACCCGCTTGATCGTCGCGGCTGCGGAGGCGGCGATCGCAGCGCCGACCTCGGTCGAACCGGTGAAGGCGATCTTCCCGACGTCGGGGTGGTCGACCAGGCGCTGGCCGCAGGTGCGGCCCGGACCGGCGACGACGTTGACGACGCCCGGCGGCACGCCGGCCTCCAGCGCCAGTTCGCCGAAGCGCAGGGCCGTCAGCGGCGTCAGCTCGGCCGGCTTGAGGACGACGGTGTTGCCGGCGGCCAGCGCCGGCGCGAGCTTCCATGAGGCGATCGCCAGCGGGAAGTTCCACGGCGTGATCAGCCCGACAACGCCGATCGGCTCGCGGAACGTCATCGCGATGCCACCGGCGACGGGAATCGTCTCGCCGGCCGGCCGCTCGGGAGATCCGGCGAAGTAGCGGAACGTCGCGATCGCCCCGCCGATCTCGCCGCGAGCGGCGCCGATCGGCTTGCCCGCATTGCGCGCTTCCAGCAGCGCCAGCTCCTCGTGATGCTGCTCGAGGATCGCCGTCACGTCGCGCAGGATGCCCGCGCGCGTCCCCGGGTCGACCGCGCGCCAGGCCGGGAGCGCCGCCTTGGCGCGGGCGACAGCCTCATCGGTCTCGGCGACACCCGCGCGGGGGATCGTCGCGAGGACCTGCTCGGTCGCCGGCTCGAGGACGCTGAGAATCTCGCTCATGGCTTCACCGTAGCGAAAGGTATGGAATCGAAGCCTTTAGCAGGCGGACCCGGGTTCGCGGAACTCCACGCACAAGCGGACGCGCGACGGGCGCGCCAGGGGAGTCGGTCTGACCCACCCCGGCGCGTCCGTCGCGCAACCGCCAAAGGACCACCGAAAAAAGCCGCGCGAGAACGAGCGCCTACGGTGCCTCGGCCAGCGGCGGCGGAGCGCCGATTTCAGCATCGATCTCGCCGATCGTGTGCTTCGGCCCGGTGAACGTGTTCTTGGCGCCCAGCACCCACCAGAGCCCCACGATCAGGAACACGCCGCCGGTCACGAGCGGCGCGTAGTTGACCGACGACCAGGTGAACCCGTCGCGTCCGGGCGTGCCGGCCGGCGTCGTCGGCAGGCAGAAGGCGATCACCATCAGGCCGACCCAGATCGTGGACACGATGCCCATCCACTTGTACTTCTTGCCCAGGTTCCACGACCCGGGGACGAACGCGTCGCCGATGCGCCAGCGAAGGAACACCGGGATCACGTAGGCGATGTAGAGACCGATGACCGAGATCGACACGACGGCGAAGAACGCCACCGGGAAACCGGCGCTGTTGCCCTTGAGCGCCGGAACGGTCAGGACGAGCGCGCACACCGCCATGAAGATCACCGCGTTGAACGGGATCTTGTTCGCGTTGACCCGGCTCCAGATGCGCCACCCGGGGATCGCTCCGTCGCGGCTGAACGCGTAACACATGCGGGAAGCGCTGGTCAGGCAGCTCATGCCGCAGAACAGCTGCCCGATGGTCGAGATGATCAGGATCAACTTGACCCAGCCGGTGCTCATCGCGCTCTCGAAGACGGCGATCGACGTGCCGCCGCCCGCGGTCACGGCCTTCGGATCGCCGGCCGCGAACGTGATCGCCACCAGCAGGATCCAGCCGATGATCACGGAGTAGAAGACCGACTGCCAGATGCCACGGGCGGCGCTCGTCTCGGCACCGTGCGTCTCTTCGGAGATGTGGGCCGACGCGTCATAACCGGTGACGGTGTACATCGTCAGCAGGAGACCGACGGGCAGGATGTAGAACCAGTACATCCCCATGCCGAAGCCGGAGTTGTTGATCCGCTCGGTGAAGACGAACTTCGCGGATGCGTGGTGGTCGGGGACCAGGACGAGCACGACGATGATCACGGCGACGCCGATGACATGCCAGAAGACCGAGACCGAGTTGAAGACCGCAACGAGGTGACTGCCGGCGATGTTGATGATCACGTGCAGGGTGAGGATCGCCACGAACAGCACGAACGTCTCTGCGAGGATCTGCGAGCTGTCGGCGAAGTTCATCCCGAAGATGTTCACGTTGTAGAGACCCAGGATGGTTCCCAGGAACGTCGCCGCCGCATAGTCCACCGAGGCGACCACGGCGATCAGTCCGAGCAGGTTGAACCAGCCGGTGAACCAACCCCAGGCGGGGCCGCCCAGCTTGGACGCCCACCAGTAGATGCCGCCTGCGGTCGGGTACGCCGACGCCAGTTCGGCCATCGAGAAGGCGATGATCAGGATGACGCCTCCGACGATCGGCCAGGCCCACGTGATCGCGACCGGGCCGCCGTTGTTCCACGCCTGGCCGTAGGTGGTGAAGCAGCCGGCGAGGACCGAGATGATGGTGAACGAGATCGCGAAGTTCTGGAAGCTGCTCCAGCTGCGATTGAGCTCCTGCTTGTAGCCCAGCTCGGCCAGACGGCGCTCGTCGGCACCCATCTGATCCTGTGGTGTCGTTGACACGGTGGTGGTTCCTCTCTCTGTGCGATTCGCGCCCGATCCCGTAAAGGATCGGCGCTCCGACCTCTTCCCAGGCGCGAATCTAGGCCGCACCCCGGACGGAAGTCAAGAGGCAGAACGCACGAAGTCGTGCAACGACCGCGGCCAGGGCGACGTCAGTCCGGCGGAAGCAGGCCAGCCAGCACGTGCTCGGTGCCGTGCAGATGCTCGGAAACAATCGCCAGCGCCGCCCCCGCGTCCCCCTCGCGCAGCGCCGCGAGCAGCCGCGCGTGCTGCTCGTTGGCGTGGGCCAGCACCTCGGGCGGGTGCGAGATGTGCAGGATCAGGTCCGTCATCTCGCTCTGCGTGTCGGTCATCGCCTGCACCAGCCGCGGGCTCTCGCATGCCTCGGCCAGGCCGATGTGGAAGCGCACGTCGGCGCGCCGGTAGGCCTCGAAGTCGCCGAGCATGTCGTCCATCGACTCGACCAGCGCCGCGAGCGCCGCGAGCGCGTCGGGCGTCGCCCGCGCGGCGGCCAGCGCCGCGACGGCGAGTTCGACCCCCAGGCGCAGGTCACAGGCGGCACGCCAGCCGGCGAGCAGGTCGGCTGATGGGGCGCTCACCGGCGGCAGGCTCTCCGCGACGAACGTGCCGCCACCGCGTCCGCGCACCGCGTAGAGCAGCCCGCTCTCGGTCAGCGCGGTCAACGCCTGGCGCAGCGTCGAGCGGGCGATGCCCAGGCGCGCGCACAGGTCGCGCTCGGCCGGCAGCCGCGCGCCGGGGACCAGCAGGCCGAGCTTGATCGCCGTGCCCAGGCGCTCGACCGTCTCCTCGAACGCCGTCTGCGAGCGGACCGGCGAGAAGACCGTCTCCAGCGAGCGCGTGGCGGGGGCGGCGGGCATCACAGTCGCTCGAAGCCGCGCGCGCGCTCCCAGTCGGTGACGAACCCGTCGTAGGCCGCGAGCTCGATCCGCGCGTGGTTGACGTAGTGGTCGACGACGTCCTGCCCGAACGCCTCCCGCGCGATCGAGCTGGCGGCGAACAGGTCGCGCGCCTCGTGGAGCGTCGTCGGCAGCCGCGGCCGATCCGCGTCGGCGTAGGCGTTGCCGGGCAGCTCGGCCTCCAGCTCGAGGCCCTGATCGACGCCGTGGAGCCCGGCGGCGATCATCGCCGCCAGCGCCAGGTAGGGGTTGACGTCGGCGCCCGGCGCGCGGCTCTCGATCCGCTTGCCCGGGCCCTCGCCGAGCACGCGCATCGCGCAGGTGCGGTTGTCGGTGCCCCAGGCGATCGTCGTCGGCGCGAACGACGCCGACGCGAAGCGCTTGTACGAGTTGACGTTCGGCGCCTGCAGCAGCGTCATGTCGCGGGCCGCGGCGAGCTGGCCGGCGAGGAACTGCTCGAAGACCTGCGGCTGGTCGGCGAACACGGCGCCGTCCTCGCCGTCACGCAGCGACAGGTGCACGTGGCACGAGCTGCCCTCGCGCTGGTCGTACTTGGCCATGAAGGTGATCGACATGCCCTCCTGGTCAGCCATCTCCTTCGCCCCGTGCTTGTAGACGACGTGCTTGTCGGCGGTCGCCAGCGCCTCGTCGTAGAGGAAGTTGATCTCGTGCTGGCCGAGGTTGCACTCGCCCTTGGAGTTCTCGACGACGAGGCCGGCGGCGTTCATCTCGTTGCGGATCCGGCGGATCAGCGGCTCGACATGGCTCGTCGCCAGCAACGAGTAGTCGAGGTTGTAGAGGTTGGCGTGCTCGAGGTCTCGGTAGCCCTGCTTCATCGCGTCGCGGTAGCTCGTCTCGAACAGCAGGAACTCGAGCTCGGTGGCGGCCATCGCGGTCCAGCCGCGCTCGGCCAGGCGGTCGATCTGGCGGCGCAGGATCTGTCGCGGGGAGGGGCCGACGGGCTCGCCGTCCAGCCAGGTCAGGTCGGCGAGCATCAGCGCCGTCCCGGGGAGCCACGGCGTGCGGCGCAGCGTCGCATGGTCGGGCTTCATCACGAAGTCGCCGTAGCCCTGGTCCCACGAGGCGAGCGCGTAGCCGTCGACGGTGTTCATCTCGACATCGACGGCGAGCAGGTAGTTGCACGCCTCCGAGCCGTGATCGAGCACCGCGGTCATGAAGTGTGGCGCCGCGAAGCGCTTGCCCTGGAGCCGGCCCTCCATGTCCGTCAGCGCGAGCAGGATCGTGTCGATCTCCCCGCTCGCGACGGCTTGGCGCAGTTCGTCGAGCGTCATGGCAGGAAGGTATTGCGTTCGCGCCATTGGGCGCAATAGGGTCAGCAGACGTGCAATGGACCGGACCAATCTCGGGCGGCGCAGTCGCGCTGACGGTTGATGGCGAGAGCGACGCGCCCGCCTACCGTCAGCTCGCCGATCAGGTCGCCGAGGCGATCGCGTGCGGCGCGCTGAAGCCGGCCGACCGGCTGCCGACCGAGCGAGGCCTCTCGGCGAAGCTCGGCATCAGCCGGATGACGGTGCGCCAGTCGTTCGACCTGCTGGAGCAGCGCGGCCTGATCGAGCGGGCCGTCGGCCGCGGGACGTTCGTCGCGGCGCGGCGCCTGGATGTCGTGCTGTCGGGCCGCGTCGTCGGCTTCACCGAGCTGAGCGAGGAGTCCGGCATGGAGCCGGGAGCGACCGTCCTGCGGGCCGTGGTCGAGCATGCTCCGGCGCACGTGGCCGCGGCGCTGGAACTGGCGGCGGGTGCGCGCGTCGCGCGGATCACCCGCGTGCGATCGGCGGGCGGGCTGCCGGTCACGCTCGAGGACACCTGGCTGCCGGACGCCGTGTTCCCCGGCATCGTCGATCGTGACCTGACCGGATCGCTGTATGCCGTGATGGATCGCGACTACGGCCGCGGCCCGCGGCGCGCCGTCGAGACGCTCGCGCCGGTGATCGCCCGTGACGCCGACACGGAGGCGCTGGGCATCACGCGCCGCGGCGTGCTGATGTCGGTCGAGCGGATCGCGTACGCGGATGACGGCACGCCGGTCGAGTTCGCCCGCGACCGCCATCGCGGCGACCGAGCGCGGTTCGTGGTCGAGGTGACGCCGCGTGGATGACGTCGCCGCGATCGTCGAGCGGCTCGAGCCCGACCTCGGGTCGCTCGACGGCGAGCTGTCGGTGTTGTCCGGCGGGATCACGAACCGCAACCTGCGGGCGCGGATGGGCGGCCGCGACTACGTCCTGCGGATCTGCGCCAAGGACGCCGAGGCGCTGAGCGTCGACCGCGAGACCGAGGTCGCGGCGACCCGCTCCGCCCATGCCGCCGGCATCGGGCCCGAGGTGATCGCCTGGTTGCCCGGTGATCCGTGCTGCCTGGTGACCGCGTTCGTCCCGGGGACGGCGCTGAACGCCGACCAGGTCCGCGAGCCGGACGTACTGCGTGGCCTCGCCGCGATGCTGCGCACCTTCCACGCGGGGCCGCCGCTGGCGACCTCGTTCCCGACGTTCACGCTGGCGCGGGACTACGCGGCGACCGCGATCGAGCGCGGCGGCGAGGTCCGCGCGGAGGACGGCGCGCTCGCGCTCGATCTCTCGCAGCGGATCGGCGGCGCCCTGACCGGCCCGGGCCACGACGCGGTCCCGTGCCACAACGACCTGCTGTCCGCCAACGTCCTGCGCGACGGTGAACGGCTCGCCCTGCTCGACTGGGAGTACGCGGGGATGAACGACCGCTTTTTCGACCTCGGCAACCTCGCCGTCAACAACGGGCTCGACGACGCCCAGGACGAGCTGCTGCTGGCCGCCTACTTCGGCCGTCCGTCGACCGAAGCGGAGCTCGCGTCGCTGCGCCTGATGCGGCTGATGTCCGACGTGCGTGAAGCGATGTGGGGCGTCGTCCAGCTGGCGATCAGCAGCCTCGACTTCGACTACCGCGCCTACGCCGACGAGCACTTCGCCCGGTTGCGCCTCGGCGCCGCCGACCCTCGACTGAAGGAGTGGATCCGTGCCGCGTCCGCGTGAACTTCCCGATCGCGCCCGCGTCGTCATCATCGGCGGCGGCGTCGGCGGGACGAGCATCGCCTACCACCTCGCCCAGCTCGGCGAGCGCGACGTCGTCCTGCTCGATCGCAACGAGCTGACGAGCGGCTCGACGTTCCACTCCGCCGGCCTCGTCGGGCAGCTGCGCGGCAGCGTGTCGCTGACGAAGATGATGATGTACTCCGTCGACCTGTACCGCCGTCTGAAGGACGAGTCGGAGTTCGACCCCGGCTGGACCGAGTGTGGCGGCCTGCGGCTGGCGTGCACGCCGGAGCGCGAGCAGGAGATCCACCGCCAGGTGGCGTGGGCGCAGACGTTCGGCCTGCCGCTGGAGCTGCTGTCGGCGACCGAGGCCCAGGAGCGCTTCCCGCTGATGTCGACCGAGGGCGTGCGCGTCGCATCGTTCCTGCCGACCGACGGCTACCTGGACCCCTCACAGCTGACCTATGCGCTGGCCGACGGCGCGCGGCGCGGCGGCGTCCAGATCTTCACCCACACGCGGGTCCTCGGGATCGACGTCGAGGACGCCGGCAGCGGCGGAGCCCGGCGCGTGACCGGCGTGCGGACCGAGTGGGGTGACATCGAGGCCGAGATCGTGGTCAACGCCGGCGGCATGTTCGCGGCCGAGATCGGCCGGCTGGCCGGCGTTCGCGTTCCGATCGTGCCGATGGCCCACGAGTACCTCGTCACCCAGCCGCACCCCGAGGTCCAGGCGCTGCGCGACGGCGGCGATCACCTGCCGACGCTGCGCGACCCCGACCTGCTGATCTACTACCGCGAGGACGGTGGCGGCCTGGTGATGGGCGGCTACGAACGGTCCTGCGCGCCGTGGTCGCTCGACGACGACCTCGTCGACCGGATCCCGCCGGACTTCAACGGCCGGCTGCTCGAGGAGGACTGGGACCGCTTCGCGGAGATCACCGAGAACTCCAAGCGGCGCGTGCCGATCATGGACGAGATCACGGTGACGAAGCTCATCAACGGGCCCGAGGCGTTCACCCCGGACAACGAGTTCTGCCTGGGTGAGAGCGAGGTCGACGGGCTGTTCGTCGCGGCCGGGTTCTGCGCGCACGGGCTGGCGGGCGCGGGCGGAATCGGCAAGGTCATCGCCGAGTGGATCCATGCCGGCGAGCCGCAGCTCGACCTCTGGCACATGGACGTGCGGCGCTTCGGCCCGCAGTACCGCTCGCCGTCGTACACGCTGGCGCGCACGAAGGAGAACTACGAGACCTACTACGACATCATCTACCCGGGTCACGAGCGCCTTGCCGGCCGCCCGCTGCGGGTGTCGAGTGCGTACGAGTGGCATCGGGCGCACGATGCATCGTTCGGCGAGAAGTCCGGCTGGGAGCGGGTCAACTGGTACGAGTCGAACGCGCCGGACGGGGACGAGTCGTTGCGGCCGGACGGCTGGGCCGGCAAGCACTGGTCGCCGGCGATCGTCGCCGAGCACCGCGCGACCCGCGAGCGGGCCGGGCTGTTCGACGAGTCCTCGTTCGCCAAGCTCGAGATCTCGGGCGCGGGTGCGGCGCAGTTCCTCGAAGGGCTGTGCGACAACCACGTCGCGCGCGGCGTCGGGCAGATCACCTACACGCAGATGCTCAACGCGCGCGGCGGGATCGAGTGCGACTTCACGGTCACGCGGCTGGCACAGGAGCGCTTCGGCATCGTCACCGGGACGGCGTTCGGCAACCACGACGTGTCGTGGATGCGCCGCCACGCGCCGCGCGATGGCAGTGTCGAGATCACCGACACGACCTCGCGCTGGGCGTGCTTCGCGCTCTGGGGCCCTCGCGCGCGCGACATCCTCGCGCCGCTGACGCCGGCCGACCTGTCGAACGAGGCCTTCCCGTACATGACGATGCAGGAGCTGACCATCGCCGACGTGCCCGTGCGCGCGCTGCGCGTGACGTTCGTCGGCGAACTCGGCTGGGAGCTGTACTGCCCGACCGAGTACGGCGCCGGGCTCTGGCGGGCGTTGTGGTCGGCGGGCCGGCGACACGGGCTGGCGGCGTGCGGCTACAAGGCGATCGACACGCTGCGGCTCGAGAAGGGCTACCGCGTCTGGGCGGCGGACATCACGCCGGACGAGCAGCCCGATGACGCCGGCCTGGGCTTCTGCGTGAAGCTCGACAAGCCGGGCGGGTTCGTGGGGCGGGAGGCGGTCGCTGCGGCGCGGGCGGCCGGTGCCGCGCGCCGGCTCGTCTGTGTCGTGCTGGAGGATCCGCGCGCTGTCGTCGTCGGCAACGAGCCCGTGTCGATCGCGGGCGACGTGATCGGCCGGGTGACGTCGGGCGGCTACGGCGCGAGCGCTGACGCCTCGATCGCGTTTGCGTATGTCCCGGCGTCGATGTCCGAGCCGGGGACGGCGGTCGAGGTCGGCATCTTCGGCCGCCAGGTCGCGGGTGAGGTGCGGACCGAGCCGTTGTGGGATCCGCGGGGGGAACGGGTTCGGGCGTAGCCACACCGGCTGACCGCAGCCGTCGGCCGAGCGGGCGCTGATGCACGCATATCGTGCATCAGCGCCGGTTCGATCTGGACCGGCGTCGAACTGGCTCTGATGCATGCATGTCGTGCATCAGCGCCGGTTCGATTCGCCGCGCCGAGCCCGAGCGAGGCCGCCTCTCACCACGACGCCGGCGGCGACCCGTCGTCGTTCCACCTGCGCAGCCCCGGAACGCCGTGCTCGAAGCCGAGCAGGCAGATCGCCGCCGTCTCGAGCTGCAGCAGGGCGCCGGCCTCGGGGTCCAGCCCGCACCAGCGCGCCGCGAGCACGCGCAGCAGGTGGCCGTGGGCGACGAGCAGCCACGACGCCGGCTCGTCGCGGCACAGCGCAACGACGGGGTCGACCCGTGCGGCGACCGCGGCTGCGTCCTCGCCGCCCGGGCAGCCGTCGGCCCAGAGCGACCAGCCCGGTCGCTCGGCCCCGATCTCGGCGCTCGTTCGGCCCTCGTACTCGCCGTAGTCCCACTCCATGAGGCGCGGGTCGACGACGGCGCCCGCGCCGACCCCGGCGAGGTCGCACGTCTGCCGCGCGCGGACCAGCGGACTGGCGAGCACGCGGTCGATCAAGACGCCGTCGAGCCTGAGGCCGGCCGCCGTCGCCTCCTTGATGCCGGCATCCGTCAGCGGTACGTCGGCACGGCCGGTGTGGCGACCGTCACGCGACCACGCGGTCTCGCCATGGCGCAGCAGAATCACGCGATGCTCGGAGGCCGACACGGCCGCGATCCTATGGCCGGCGCGGTTATCGTCGCGGGCATGTCACATCCCGACGCAGGTGCCGCGCCGGACCGGCGTCCGATCGAGGTCGGCGAGGTCTGGGAGAACCCGGTCACGCGCGAGCGCGCAGAACTGCTCGAACTGCCGTGGGACAATCCCGACGAACGCGGCGTCGCCGTGCTGACAGCGCTGCCGGGTGCCCGCGTCGTCGGAGAGCATCTGCACCCGGTGCTGACGGAGCGGTTCACGGTCCTGAGCGGCGACCTCACCGTGCTGCGCGACGGGCGTCAGTCGGTGCTGTCGAGCGGTGCGAGCGCCGAGATCGGCCCCGGCGTCTGGCACGACTGGTGGAACGCCGGAACCACGGATGCGCTCGTGCGCGTCGAGGTCAGGCCTGGGAACCGCTTTCTGCATCTGATCGAGACGCTGTTCGGTCTCGCGCGCGGGGGACACGTCAACGCCAAGGGGCTGCCGAGCTCGTTGCAGCTGGCGCTCACCGCGACGGAGTTCGCGGACGTCATCGTCTTCCGCAAGCCGCCGGCCGTCGTGCAGCGCGTGGTGTTCGGCGCGCTGGCGCCGGTCGCCCGCCGCCGCGGCTACCGCGCCACGTACCCGAGCTTGTCGCGGACCGCCCAGGTCACCCGGAGCTGACACGCACAACATCTCAGACCGCGCTCAGGCTTTCCGGCGATCCCCGCCCGATGAACGCTCGCCTCCACGCGCCCGGCGCGGCAGCACTCGCCGCCGTCAGCCTCCTGCTCGCAGCCTGCGGCGGATCATCGTCGAGCGCGGCGACGACCGCGGCGCGCGCAACCTCCGCCGCCACCTGCGCCAAGACCGTCAGTCTCACCGAAGGCCACTGCCGGAAGGCCGGCCGCTACGACAACGCCCGTCACCGGCTGCGCGGTCACCAGCTGTTCTTCCCCGGCTTTGGTCCAACGATGGCGACGGCATCTGCACGCCGTCGGTGCTCGTGCACGGCTTCGCCAAGACCGGTGGCCGAAACGACGCCACGTTCAGCTTCGCGCTCGCGGGCTGACAGCGCCGCGGATAGGGTCGGCGAACCTCGACGAAAGGCATGTCCGATGGCCTACCTGATGATCCACTTCTGGCCCGGCGGAACGGAGGACCAGTACCGCACGACGCTCGCGGAGGTCCACCCCGGCGGCGAACTGCCGCCGGGTCAGCTCCAACACGTGGCGGGCCCGACCGATGGTGGCTTCCTGATCTCGGTGACGTGGGACTCGAAGGCGAGCGCCGACGCGTTCGTCTCCGGGACGCTGATGCCGGCGATGCCCGTCGACGGGGGTTTGACGGGGCACCCGGAGGAGCGCACGGCCGAGGTCGTGAACTCGCAGGCCGCCTGAGCACTGGCGCGGTGCATGGCAGACTCGTGCCATGCACCGCGTGAGCTTCGCCGATCCTGATCTCGTCCTCGAGTTCGACCCCGCCGACCCGCCTGGATTCCGGGCCGCGATGGCGCGCGTCGGACCACAGCTGGGCGCAACCCAGACCGGCATGAGCCTGTACGAGATCCCACCGGGCGAGGCGATCTGCCCGTACCACTACGAGCACGCCGAGGAGGAGTGGCTGCTCGTCCTGAGCGGCCGCCCGTCGGTCCGCACGCCCGAGGGTGTCAGCGAACTTGCACCGCTCGACGCGCTGTTCTTCCCGCGCGGTCCCGACGGGGCCCACCAGGTGCGCAACGACTCGGGCGAGCCGGCGCGCGTGGTGATGTGGTCGACGGTCGTCGTGCCGGCGGTGTCGGTCTATCCCGACAGCGACAAGATTGGCGTCTGGACCGCGGGCAAGGTCGACAACGCGCTGTTCGAGCGCGGCAGCGCGGTCGACTACTTCAAGGGTGAGGGCTGAGCGCCGCGCCGCTTCGTCCAAGCCCGAACGGCGCGTTTCGACTGGCGGCTGCGCGCCGCACCGTCTAGCGTGGGGGCAGCCGTCAGACCCCACCGGAGGCCTTCGCATGACGATCACCACCACCCTCGACCGCGCGCGCATCAAAGAGCTCACCGAGCGTGAGGAGTCACGCCTGAACGAGCGCACGCAGGGTTCGCGCCGGATGTTCGAGCGCGCCAAGCACTCGCTGTCCGGCGGCGTCGCCTCGTCCTATCAGGGGCGCGATCCGTGGCCGATCTACATGGAGCGCGGCGCCGGCCCCAAGGTCTGGGACGTCGACGGCAACGAGATGTGGGACTTCCACAACGGCTTCGGATCGATGGTCCAGGGCCATGCCCACCCGGTGATCGGCGCGGCGATGAACCATCGCTACCCCGAAGGAACGCACTTCGCGGCACCGACCGAGGACGCGCTCGTCGTCGGTGAGGACCTCGTGCGCCGCTGGGGCCTGCCGCAGTGGCGGTACACGAACTCCGGCTCCGAGGCGACGATGGACGCGATCCGGATCGCCCGCGCGCACACCGGCCGCGACACGGTGATGAAGATCTTCGGCTCCTACCACGGCCACCACGACACGGTGATGGTGTCGATCGGCGTCGCCTACGACGCGATCGGCGACCACGAGAACCTCGCATCGCTGCCGTACGGCGAAGGCATCCCGCAGTCGGTCGTCGACATGACGATCGCGGTGCCCTTCAATGACGCCGGCGCGATGGAGCGCCGGATCGAGCGCCTCGACGCGGAGGGCCGCAAGCCCGCCTGCGTGATCATGGAGGCGGCGATGATGAACCTCGGCGTCGTGCTCCCCGAGCCCGGCTACCTGGAGGCGGTTCGCGAACTGACGCAGCGCCACGGCATCGTCCTGATCTTCGACGAGGTCAAGACCGGCCTGACGATCGCGGCCGGCGGCGCGACCGAGAAGTACGGCGTGACGCCGGACATGGTGACGCTCGCCAAGGCGCTCGGCGGCGGCTTCCCGGTCGGCGCGATCGGCGGCAGCGACGAGGTCATGGCCTGCGTCGCCGACGGCCGCGTCTACCAGGTCGGCACGTACAACGGGAACCCGCTCTGCATGGCCGCGGCGCGCGCCAACCTCGAGCAGGTCCTGACCGACGATGCCTACGTGACGCTCGATCGGCTGAACGATCGGATCGTCGCCGGCTGCACCGGCGTGATCGAGAAGTACGGCCTGCCCGGTTACGCCGTCGGCATCGGGTCGAAGGGCTGCGTCACGTTCTCGACCGCGAAGGTCATCGACTACGAGACGTTCAAGGCCAACCAGGACGCCGAGATGGCCGACCTCGCGTGGGCCTACAACATGAACCGCGGCATCTTCATGACGCCCGGTCGCGAGGAGGAGTGGACGCTGTCGGTGACGCACACCGACGAGGCGATTGACCACTACGTCGCGGTCTTTGACCAGCTGGCTGCGGAGCTGACCGGCTGATCGTCGTCGGGCGCTCGTTCTCAGCTCGAGAGCTCGACCTCGACCAGCGTCGAATGCAGGGCTGAACCGCCGCCCAGGTCGGTCAGCGCGTCGCTGGTGAGCGCGTTGACCGAAAGGCCGCCGGCCGTGCACGACGCCCAGTAGCCCGACGGCAGGCACGTCACGCCCGGCCGGATCCGGTCCGAGACGCGAGCGGTCACCTCGAGGCGGGCGCGGTCGTTGAACACGGCGACCGCCGCCCCGTCGGCGATGCCGCGAGCGGCGGCATCCACGGGGTGCAGTTCGAGCAGCGGCTCGCCCTGAGCGCCGCGGTGGCGCGGCAGGTGGCTGTAGCTGGAGTTGAGGAAGTGATGCGCGGTCTTCGGGCTCAGCAGGCCGAGCGGGAACCGCGCGGCGAGCTCGGGATCGCCCTGCGGGCTCTCGACCGCCGGCCGCCAGCCCGGGAGCGGATCGCGGCCCGCGTCGGCCATCGTCTGCGAGAAGAACTCGCAGCGGCCGGACGGCGTCGCGAAGCCGCCGTCGGCATAGGGACGGAAGTCGTTCGGCACCGCGACCTCGGCGTAGCCCTCGTGCAGCAGCCGGGCCTCGTCGATCCCGGCCAGCCACGGGTGGTCGCTGTCGAGCGCCTGGCGCACGATGTCCGCGTCGCTGTCGGCGAAGCACGGCTCGTCGAAGCCCAGCCGCGCGGCCAGTCCGCGGAAGATCTCGGTCGTCGTCCGGCAGGCGCCGGGCGGCGCCACGGCGGGCCTGTTGAGCGTGATGAAAGTGTGCCCCCACGACGGCACCAGGTCGATGTGCTCGGTCTGCGTCGTGACCGGCAGGACGATGTCCGCGTGCGCGGCCGTGTCGGTCAGGAACTGCTCGGCGACGACGGTGAACAGGTCCTCGCGCCGCAGCCCGTCGAGCACGAGCCGCTGGCTCGGCGCGGTCGCGGCCGGATTCGACGACCAGACGACGAGCGCCCGGATCGGCGGGGCAGCGGTGGCCAGCGCGTCGCCGAGGCGCGTCATGTTGACGTGACGCGCTGGTCGGGATCGCAGGTCCGGCCGGCTCACCGCCGCCTGGTTGAGGGGGGCCCACGCGGCAAAACCTGTCGTGCGCAGCAGGCCACCGCCGAGGTCACGCCACGCGCCGACGAGCGCCGGCAGGCATGCGATCGCGCGGAACGCCATCGCGCCGTGCTCGTGATGCTCCATCCCGACGAGGACGCGGATCGCCGCCGGGCGCGTCGTCGCGTACTCCCGCGCGAGCTGCTCGATCACGCTCGCCTCCAGGCCCGTGATCGCGGCCACGCGGTCCGGCGGGTACTCGTCGAGCCGCACGCGCAGCGCCGCGAACCCCGTCGTGTGCCGCTCGACGTAGTCGGCGTCGTGGAGGCCGTCGCGGACGATCACGTGCATCAGCCCCAGCGCGAGCGCCGCGTCCGTGCCCGGGAGCGGCGCGATGTGCCAGTCGGCGGCGGCGGCGGTCCGCGTGCGCAGCGGATCAATCACCACGAGCTTCGCGCCGGCGGCGCGGGCCTCCTGCACGAGCGGCCAGAGGTGCAGGTTCGTGACGACGGTGTTCGTGCCCCAGAGCACGACGTAGCGGCTGCCGGGAAGGTCCCGCGGGAGCATCGCCGGGCCGTTGCCGATCGTCACCGCGGCGCCCGCAGCGGCCGCGTGTCCGCAGATGTCGCGATCCAGTTCGATCGCGCCGAGGCGGTTGAAGAAGCGCTCGGCGATCGACACGCCCTGGACGAGTCCCTGGGCGCCCATGAAGCTGTACGGCAGGACCGCCTCGGGGCCGTGCTCCGCGACGACCGACCGCAGGCGCTCGGCGACCTCGTCGAGCGCGGCGTCCCAGGTGATCTCCTCGAAGGACCCGGACCCCTTCGGACCGCTGCGGCGCAGCGGCACGAGCAGTCGCTCGGCGTTCGCGCTGCGCTCGAGGTAATGGCTGACCTTTGCGCACAGCCCGCCGCGCGTGAACGGATGCTCCTTCGCGCCCGCGAGCTTCACCGCGACGCCATCCTGAACCGTGACCTCCCAGGCGCATGTGTCAGGGCAGTCGTGCGGGCACGCGCCGCGGACGACGCCCGATCGCGGCGGCGCGTAGGCCGTGTCATCCATGACTGCGAGCCTGTCAGACGGCGGCCGAGGCGTCCAGCGGGCCGATCAGCACGCTGACCGTGCGGGCGACGATCGTGAAGCCGAGCCGCTCGTAGACGCCCTGGGCAGGGTTGCCGTCGGTGACGGCCAGGCCGAGGCCCGGTGCGCCTGCGCCCGTCAGCGCGGTGATCGACGCCCCGAGGACGGCGGCGCCGGTCCCGGGCGGCGCGTGCTCAGGGTCGCGGAAGATCCAGGCCACCCACGGGCCCCCGGACGGCGGCTCGCCGGCGCGGTCGGTGACGATCGCGGCGCCGACGACCCCGTGATCCGGCGACGTGGCGACGTGGCTGGCCGGCAGCACGGGGCCGACCATGTCCCCGCGCAGCAGTCGCTCGAGGTCCGCGAGCTCCTGCTCGTCGCTCGACGCCGGGTCACGGTCGGCGTGGCCGATCGGGAACGCGCGAAGCGACGCGGGGTGCAGGTCCGTGGCCCCGTGGGCGAACGGGACGATCGTGATGCCGTCAGGAACGGGCGGTGCCGGCGGCTCGCCGGCCAGCGGGTGGTGCAGCGTCAGCGCGCGGCGCCGTCGCGTCGCACCGGCGGCGATCAGCGCGTCGCCGATCTGCACGGTTGACGCGACGCCGTGGCCGGCAAGCCGCGTCATGATGGTGGCGATCAGCTGCGGCTGTGGAATCCGCGGCGCCGGCTCCAGGCGATCCGCCCAGGGCCGGCCGTCGCGCTCGTCAACGTGGTAGGTCGCCAGCGTGCGGCCGGCGGCGTCGAGCAGTGGGACGCGCTCGCTCACCGCCCGGGCAGTCCCGCATCGTCCGGCCGGGTTCCCGGCACCAGCACGCTCACGGTGGTGCGCACGACGCTGAAGCCCAGCCGCTCGTACACCCGGAGGGCCGGGCTGCCGGCGGTCACCATCAGGCCAAGGCCCCGCTCGCCGTCGTCGCGCAACGCGACGATGACCGCGGCGATCAGCGCCGCGCCCGTGCCCGGGGGAGCATCGCCCGGGTGGCGGAACACCTCGCCCAGCCAGGGGCCGGTGAACGGCGGCTCGGCGATCTCGGAGTTGACGATCGCCGCGGCGACCACGCTCCCATCGGGGACGAGCGCGACGCGGCTGGCTGCCATCACAGGCCCGGCGACGTGGCCCTCGAGCAGCCGCTCCATGCTGGCTCGCTCGTCGGCGTCGGACGACTCGTCCGCACGGTCCAGATGACCGGGCGGATACGCCGCGAGCATCGCCGCGATCACGTCGTCGGTGTCGTGGGCGAACGGTGCGATCGTGATCCCGGCCGGGACCGCGGGTGGCTCGGCCGGCGGTCGGAGCTCGTGCAGCATCACGATCGCGCGGCGCAGTTCGGTCGCGCCGGCGGCGATCAGGAGCTCGCCGATCTGCGGGTCGGTGGCCACCGACCATGCTGCGAGCTGCCCGAAGACAGCCGCGACCAGATCGCCGTCCACGGCCCCCGGGACAGCGGCGAGGACGTCAGCGCAGGGGCGCCCGCGTCGCTCGGTGGCGAGGTACGTCGCCAGCGGCGTGCCGTCGTTGCCGACGAGGATGGCCCGGGCGGTGGTCACGACGTCACCCGGCGTACGAGATCAGCGCCGCGACCGCAAAGCCGAGCGTCGTGAACAGGCCGGTCGTGCCGCCCGCGCGGCGCGTCGCGTCGGGAATCATCGTGTCGACGAGCATGACGATCAGCGCGCCCGCCGCGAATCCCTCGATGCCTGCGACGATGTTGCCCGCCGCGCCGTTGAGGGTCGCGTAGCCGACGACCGTCGCGAGGGCCGAGACGACCATGACGCCGGCCCAGAGACGGAGGGTCGCGCCGGTCGCCGTGCCGGCGCTCCGCGCCTCTGACGCCGAGCCGATCGACTCCGGCAGGTTGGACACGAACACGGCGACGAGCAGGCCGATGCTGATGCCGTGTCCCGACGCCAGGCCCAGGCCCAGCGCGAGCTGCTCGGGGATGCCGTCGAGGAAGGCCCCGAGTGCGAGACCCGATCCGCCCTTCGAGTCGCCCCGCTGCAGGCGGCGATTGATCGAGTAGTACGTCAGCGCGCCGGCCGCGAGCCCGATCGTCACTGCCGTCCCGCCGCCGTGCTGGAAGCCGGAGTCGAACAGCTCGAAGCTGATCGCGCTGATCAGCGCGCCGGCACCGAAGCCGAGCAGCTGCCCGAGCGGGCGCACGGGCCAGCTGCGCAGACACCCGAGCAGCGCGCCGAGCATCACCGACGAGGCCGCAAGCGTTCCCCAGCCGAGTGCACCGAGCATCAGTCCTCACCCCTCAGCGCGGCCCGCCGAACCTTGCCGCTGTCGGTCTTGGGCAGAGCATCGGCGAACTCGACGATCCGCGGATATTTGTACGGCGCCGTCTGCTGCTTGACGTGCTCCTGCAGCCGGCCGGCGAGGTCGTCCGAGCCGTGCTCGCCGGGGCGCAGGACGACGACTGCGCGAACGACCGACCCGCGCTCGGCGTCGGGCGCGGCGACGACGGCGGCCTCCGCGACCGCGGGGTGGGAGACCAGCGCCGACTCGACCTCGAATGGCCCGATCCGGTACCCGGCGGAGATGATCACGTCGTCGGCGCGACCGACGAAGTGCAGGTACCCGTCGTCGTCCTGTCGCACGCGATCGCCGGTCAGCCACGGGCCGCCGTCGCGACGGTCGTCGACGTGCCAGCTCCCGTCGTCCGCGCGCGTCACGTCCTCGCCGAGATATCCGAGGAAGAACGTCGGCACCGTGTGCGGATCGACCTGGAGCTCGTCGTCGACGACGCGCAGGTCGACCCCGGGCAGCGCTCGACCCATCGATGCCGGGACCGGTTCGGCGCCAGCCGGCTGGCCGGTCGTCTGCCCGGTCTCGGTCTGGCCGTAGCCGTCGCGGATCCACAGGCCGGTGGCGGCGTGGTAGGCGTGGAGCACCTCGGGATTCAGCGCCTCGCCGGCGGCGACGAGCGCTCGCAGGCCGGCGACCGGTCGCGGCTGCGCGCGCTTGACGAGCACGCGGAACTCGGTCGGCGCCATGCACAGGACGCCGACGCGTTCCTCCTCCAGCAGCGCCAGGCGCTCGGCCGGATCGAACCGCGCGTCGTGCAGCAGCGCCGGGGCGCCGCACAGCCACGGCGCGATGAAGACGTTACGCGCCGACTTGCTCCAGCCGCTCGCGGCCGTGCACCAGACGAGTTCGCCCGCGCGCGCGTCAAGCCAATGCTCGGCCTGCAGCCGCTGCCCGGCGAGGTAGCGCTGCCCGTGGACGACGCCCTTCGGCTCGCCGGCGGTGCCGCTGGTGAAGGTGATCAGGCAGGGCTCATCGTCAGCGAGGTCGGCGAACGGCGGCGGCTCGGCGTCGCCGGGCGCCAGCAGCGCCGGGTCGGGGATCAGCAGGACCGGCATGTGGTCGCCGGAACCCAGCGCGGCTTCGAGTTCAGCCCGGTTGCGCTCGTCGCAGACGATCGCCGCCGGGTGCGTCAGCGCGATCCGCAGCGCCAGATCCTTGGCGCGCAGCTGCTCGGTGCACGGCAGGGCGACAAAGCCCGCGCGCAGGCAGGCGACCATTGTCAGCACCCACTCCGGGCGATTGCCGACGAGCGTCAGGACGACGTCGCCGCGCTGCACGCCGCGCGCCGCGAGTGCCGCTGCGACGGCTCCGGACCCGGCATCGACCTCAGCGAACGACCACGTGCGTCGCGAGCCGTCGCGCGCCCGCTCGACGAGCGCCGGCGCGTCTGCGGGAGCGGCGGCGACGACGTCGCGGGCGAAGTTCATGCCGCCGCCGGGAGCACCATCTGCGTGCAGACGAAGTTCGCCATCAGGCGCTCGGCGCGCGAGATCCGCACCTCCCAGACCTGCGTGCTGCGACCTACGTGCAGCGGCGTGCCGACGGCCTCCAGCGTGTCGTCGCTGACCGACGCGGCGAAGACGTTGGTCTTCAGCTCAACGGTCGTGAACTGGTCGCCGGCGGGCAGCAGCCGCATCGTTCCCCAGGCCGCGACCGTGTCGGCAAACGCCGTCCAGACCCCGCCGTGGACGAAGCCGCCGGGGTGCAGGTGCCGGCGATCGACCTGCAGGCGCCCGCGGCACAGCCCATCGGTGATCTCGGTCAGCTCGATGCCCAGGTCGCCCGGGAACCAGCCCGGCAGCACCGAGCGGCTCAGCTCCGGGGTGATCAGTGGGTTGCTCGCCGGCGGCATGGCAGGCGTCATAGCGTGGTTGCGACGAGGACGATGGCGAGCGAGTCGAGCAGGATCAGGCCCTGCAGGATGTGGTTGGTGCCGTGAGCCGCGAACACGTGGAGGCTCACGAGCACCAACGCCAGCGCGACAAGCCCGAGCTTGATCTGGAGCGCGGTCTCACCGAAGAGGTCCAGGTGCGAGGCCATCGCCGATCCGGTCACGAGCAACACCGCGAGCGCGCCAAGCGATGCCCACCCGAAGCGGCGGGCGATCGGGACGAGCCACGCGCGAGCCGGTTCGCCGCCTCCCTGGGCGCGGAAGACCGGTACGACCGCGATCCCCAGGAACAGCTGCCCGCCGACGAATGTCGCCATCGCGAGCAGGTGAATCCAGAGGACGACATCCCAGGCATCGAGGTGCATGGGCTGCAGTTTGCCAAGCCGGCGCCAGTCGGTGGTGCCCGCCCTGGGCATCCGTCAGGGGCCGCGGCCGCGTATCCTCGTGGAGTCAAAATTCTGAGCTGAGAGGTCCCTCAATCATGGCTATCGCCGTTCCCTTCGAAGAGAAGACCGACGAGCAGAAGGCGATCACCGAGATGGTGCGCCAGTTCGCCGACGAGCAGATCCTCCCCAACGCTGAGCACTACGACCACGAGGACTCGTTCCCCGAGCCGATCGTCGAGCAGATGAAGGAGCTCGGGCTGTTCGGCGTCACCATCCCCGAGGAGTACGGCGGGATGGGGCTCGACCTGACGACCTACGTGATGATCGTCGAGGAGCTCTCGCGCGGCTGGATCTCGATCTCCGGCGTCATCAACACGCACTTCATCGGCAGCTATCTGCTGATGAAGTACGGCACCGACGAGCAGAAGCAGAAGTACCTGCCGCGGATGGCGACCGGCGAGATCCGCGCCGCGTTCTCGCTGTCCGAGCCCGAGATGGGATCTGACGTCCAGGCGATCAAGACAAACGCCAAGAAGGGCGACGACGGGCTCTACGAGATCAACGGTCAGAAGATGTGGGTCACCAACGGCCTGCGCTCCGACCTGGTCTTCGTGCTCGTCAAGACCGATCCGGACGCCGAGCCGCGCCACAGGGGCTTCACCTGCTTCATCGCCGAGAAGGAGGCCGGGGTCAGCGAGAACACCGGCGACTACGCCGGCCTCGTCGTGCCGCCGCAGCTGCGCAAGATGGGCTACAAGGGCGTCGAGTCGACCGAGCTGGTCTTCGACGGCTACAAGTGCCCGGCCGGGAACATCCTCGGCGGCGAGGACGACGGCCTCAACCGCGGCTTCGCGCAGATGATGGACGCGCTGGAGGTCGGCCGCGCCAACGTCGCCGCCCGCGGCGTCGGCATCGCCCAGCGCGCGCTGGAGCTGGCGCTGAAGTACAGCCAGGAGCGCCGCACGTTCGGCAAGCCGATCGCCCAGCACCAGGCGATCCAGTTCAAGCTCGCCGACATGGCGACGCAGGTCGAGGCCGCACGGCTGCTGACGATCCGCGCGGCGCGCCTGAAGGATGCCGGCGAGCGGTCGGACATGGAGGCCGGCATGGCCAAGCTGTTCGCCTCGGAGGCCGGTCGCTTCTGCGTCGAGGAGTCGTTCCGCATCCACGGCGGCTACGGCTACTCCAAGGAGTACGAGATCGAGCGGCTGTATCGCGACGCCCCGCTGCTGCTGATCGGCGAGGGGACGAGTGAGATTCAAAGAATGGTCATCGGCAAGAAGCTGTTGGAGCGATACAAGCTCTGAGGGTGGTCGCGGCGCATACGGCCACCCGCGTGCGGCCGTATGCATCCGTGATCGCTCGCTCTGGAGCGGCGGCATCGCAGCTGGGGCTTGCCCCTGGTTCTGCCGTCGAGGGCGCGATTCCGTTGCGGGGCACCGTGATCGCGCCGCGGTTTGCGGGAACATGGCCTTCGTGGGTGAGCTGAGTTGAGGGCGCGGGTGGCGGCGGTGCTGGCCGTGCTGGCGGCGGTCGCCGGCTGCGGGGCGGTCGTCGTCGGGTATGTCGACCGCGCGGTGCTGGACTCGGGGCAGTTCGCCAACCGCGCGACGGCGTCGCTCGGCGATCCGGCGGTGCGGGACTTCCTCGGGGCGAGGATCGCGCAGGAGGCCGTCCGGCGTGAGCCCGACCTCGTCGGGATCGCGCCGCTGATCCGCGGCGCCTCGGCCAGCGTCGCCGACAGCGCGCCGTTCCGCTCGATCTTCCGCTCGGCCGTGCGTGACGTGCACCGCACGGTGTTCGAGGGCGACCGCGACACGATCCTCGTCACGCTGTCCGACATCGGCGTCGTCGTGCGCAGTGCGCTGGCCAAGCTCGATCCCGGCACCGCGACCAAGGTCGACGCGGCGCTCGGCGCGACGGTCGTCGACGAGCAGCTTTCCGGCGGTCTCGCCGACGACGCGCGGCGGCTGGCCGACGCTGATCTGCTGGCGCTGGTGCTGCTCGCCGCGGCACTGTTGCTGGCGGCCGGCGCGCTCCTCGTGGCGGGCGCGGCTCGCCGCCGCGTCACGGTCTGGCTCGGCGGCGGCCTCGTCGCCGGCGCGGTCATCAGCCTGATCGCGCTGCGCGTGATCCGCGGCATCGTCATGGGTGACATCGGCGATCCGCAGTCGCGGGCGGCCGCGCAGGGACTCTGGTCCGCGGTCCTCGGCGACCTGCGTACGGTCCTGCTGCTGACGGGGTTTGCCGGCGCCGTGCTGGCGGCTGCGGCGGCGTCGCTGATCCGTCCGGTAGAGCTCGACGAGCCGCTGCGCCGCGGCTGGGCGTGGCTCGTCGGGACGCCCTCGAGCGATCGCCACCGCGCGCTGCGCGCGGTGCTGTTGCTCGCCGCCGGCGTGGCGCTGGTCGTTGACGCCGGTGCCGCGCTGGAGCTCGCCGCGCTGATCCTCGGGGCGCTGCTGATCATCGGCGCGGTCAGCGAGGTCCTGCGGCTGACGGCGGCGCCGATCGCCGCTGCGCAGACCGGAGCGCCACACGCAGCGCCGCTGGCCCGTGTCGCGCGGGCGATCCCGCTGCGCGTGATCGCTGCCGGCCTCGTCGCGTTCGCCGCGCTGGCGCTCGTCACCGGCCTGGTGACCCGCGACGGCGGCATCGCGACGCCGGATGCGCCCCCGATCGAGCGCTGCAACGGCCACGCTGCGCTGTGCGATCGCACGCTCGATGAGGTGGCGTTCGCCGCGACGCACAACTCGATGGGCGCCGCATCGGATCCGAACTTCCTCTTCGCCCAGCAGGAGCAGGGCATCGCCACGCAGCTCAGCGACGGGATCCACGGCCTGCTGATCGACACGCACTATGGCTTCCCGGTCAACGGCCGCGTCCTCACCGACCTGCAGCTCGACGCCGCCAGCCGCGCGAAGTTCGAGCGCGAGATCGGCAAGGATGCGCTCGACGCGGCGCTGCGGATCCGCGGCCGGCTCGTCACGGGCAAGCCCGGGGCGCGCGGCATCTACCTGTGCCACGCGCTCTGCGAGCTCGGCGCCGAGCCGCTGCCGCGCACGCTGTCGGAGCTCAATCGTTTCCTGACGACGCACCCGCACGAGGTGGTGATCGTCGTCGTGCAGGACGCGACCACGCCGCAGGACTTCGTCGAGGCCGTGCGCAAGGCGGGCCTGGAATCGGCGGTCTACGACGGGCCGATCGTCCCTCCGTGGCCGACGCTGCGCTCGATGATCGCCGACGGCCGGCGGCTCGTCATCCTGGCCGAGGAACAGGACGGCGGCGCACCCTGGCTGCGCAAGGCGTTCGCCGCGATGCAGGAAACGCCGTACCACTTCGGCAGCGTCGCGGCGCTGACCGATCCCGGCCGGCTGAAGGCCTCGTGCGCGCCCAACCGCGGCGAGCCGGGCGCGACGCTGTTCCAGATCAACCACTGGGTCGACACGACGCCGGCGCCGCGCCCGAGCAACGCCAAGATCGTCAACGCGCACGGCGCGCTGCTGACGCGCGTGCGTGCCTGCGAGCGCCAGCGCGACCTGTTCCCGACGCTCGTCGCGGTTGATTTCTACCGTCAGGGCGACCTCTTCGGCGTCGTCGACGAGCTCAATCGCGTCGGCGGATCGGCTCCGGCCGCCCGCTAGGGTTGGCCGTCATGAGTTCGACCGACGCCCGCCAGCTGATCACCCAGACGGCGACGACGCTGCTCGAGGAGGTCCCGGCGCTGAAGCCGCTGACGCTCGTCGTCGGCGTCGATCTTCACGGCCGCGGCGACACGCAGATCTTCCGCCTCGAGCTGCCGTCGGTCACGGTCACGAAGGACCTCGCACTGGACGCGAAGGTGCGCCTCGAACTGCGGCGGGACGAGTTCAATCGCCTGGCCGACCAGCCGACGCTCGCGGCCTGGCGCAAGGCGCTGGAGACCGGCCGCGCGAAGGCGATCGGCGTCGATCAGTACCTGAAGCTCATCACCCAGGTCGTCGAGAAGACCGAGGAGCGCGCGCGCACGCGCAAGGCGACGCGGCCGTAGGTGGCCGGCTCAGCGCTTGCGCTGGGGCAGGGCCAGCACGAAGCGCCCGGCGAACGTGTGGCCGTCGAGCATGACCGTCACGCGCACGCTGATCTTGCGCAGGCGCTTCAGCGTCCGCCAGGCCTTGGTCGAGAGCTTCGCGCGGACATTCAGCTTTTCGAGCGCTCGCTGCGACGGGAACGCGCCCGACCCCAGTGAGATCCGCGAGCGGATGTGAGCCCGGGCGGCGACCAGCGCGCGGTAGGAGATGAAGCGCACCATGCCGGAGTAGCCCTTCGTCGCCTCGAGGCTGTACGAGAACGTTCGTGCCCGCGTCGCGTAGACGCGTCCCGGTGAGCGCCTGAAGCGCACACTGCCGTGGCGTGCGTTGGTCCCGCCGACCGTCGTACCGGGCGGCTTGTCCGCGGGCGGTGTGACGACCTGGAGCGGCTGCGCCGCCGGCGGGGTGGGCGGCGCCACGGCGGTCGTGAACGACGTGTCAGCGCCAACCGAGACCGGCGTTCCACCGCGCAGCGCGATGGTGCGGAAGTGGTAGGTCGTCTCGGGCTTGAGCCCGCCGATCAGCTGCGCGACCGGCGCCGGCCCGCTGCCCGATCCGGCTGCCACGGTGGGGCTCTGCGAGCCGTAGGCGGTGGTCGTGCCGAACTGGAACGCGGCGTCGGTCGGCGCGCCGGCAGGGGTCACGCTGCCGGCGACCATCGCCGTCGTCGCCGTCACATCGGTGACCGTGCCGGTGGTGACGGCCGGGGGCGCTGCGGCGTTGGTCGAGCAGGCGGCGGGACGCGCGTCGAGTCCCCACGAGACGATCGAGCCGCTGTCGATCGCGGCGGTGTCGACGACCTTGAGCTTCCAGGTGCCGCTGACCGGCAGGCCGCGCAGCGTGCTCAGCGGCTGCTCGGGCCGGTAGCTGCCCGTGAACGGCGCCGCACCGCCACTGACGTCAGCGCCTGCGGCGTCATCGAAGACGGTGTTCGTGAAGTTGTTCGACGAGCCACCGCGCTTGTTGACGAGCAGCACCGGCGTCCCATCGGGGGCGATCAGCGTGATCACGAGGTCGGCGTCGTAGGTGTGCGTGATGCTGGCGATGCGGACCTTGACGTTGTTGATCAGGCCGGGCGCTGCGACGCTGAGCGTCGAGGTCGCGCCGGCGACGGCGTTGTCGGGAATCGCTTTGGGAACGTCCGCGCTGTTGGGGCTGACCAGCGCGCCGGGGCCGCCCGTGGGAATCGTGAACGGCAGCACCTGGTCGCCCTGATCGGTCGTGACGTCGAGGCTCAGCGCGAGCGGCGAGCCGCACGTCTGGCCGGCCGGGACCGTCACCGCCAGCGGCGTCGAACCGGTGGCGTTCGTCGACGCGGCGAACGGGGAGGGCCAGGTCGCCGCGAGCCCGCCGACGACGAGGCCGCCGGCGCCGCTGAGCAGGCCGCTGACGCCGGTCAGCGCGAACGGGTTGGGGTTGCGCAGCGTCTCGGTGATGCGAACGGTCTCACCGGGCTCGGCGATGCCGTCACCGTCGCCGATCGGCGGCGCGTCATCGATCGCGGCGCTCACGTGCGAGACGAGCGGCGGCAGGTCGAACGCCTCGCTCGCACTGGTGGCCGAGCTGCCGGCGGTGCTGGCGCTGTAGCCCATCCCGCGGTCGGCGAAGATCCCCCAGAGCGTGTCGGCGTTGACGCCGCCCTGCGCCTGGTCGGCGGCGAGGATCGCGTTGCGCTCGTCGAGGAACGACGGGTTGAGCGGCGAGAGGCGCATCGCGTCGGTGATCAGCCGCTCGGCCGTCGCCTGGCCGAGCGCGGTGCGGATGTCCCACAGCGTCTCGACCCAGATCTCGCCGTCGGCGTGCACGTCCGTGCCGTTGACCTTGCCCAGGTCGCCGAAGGTGTAGCCGCCCGGGCCGGACGCCGGCGTGCCCGGGCAGTTGGGGCCGGACGACCCGACCCGGCAGTCGAGCGCCTGGGTGCGGACGCCGGGGGGGCCGCCGGCGATCGAGCCGCCGGGGTACAGGTAGGCGCCGTTCAGCAGATCGCCGTCGGCCGCCGTGTCGGCGACGTCGCCGTGGGCGACGAGGAAGTCGAACGCGTACCAGTCGCTCCAGCCCTCACCCATCGAGACCGCCTGGTGGGTGCTCAGTCCGCCGCCGTTGCCGATCAGCCGGTTGGACAGGCCGTGCGTGTACTCGTGGTAGACGACGTCGGCGACGTCGGCGCCGTTCAGCGCCGGGCTGGTGAACAGGTACATCTGCATTCGCGGCGCGGTCCCGTCGGGCGGCGTCGTCATGTTCGCGTTGTTCAGTCCGGACGAGTCGTTGGACTCGGCGTTGACGGCGTCGTTGCCGAGGCCCGGACCGGCGCCGTCGGCGTCGATCGCCTCGAAGTTGCGGCTCGCGTGGGTGAAGCTGATCGGCGGCGCGGCGAGGTGATCGTGGAACAGGTTGACGTAGTAGAAGAGTTGCGTCGTCGCCTGCGCGCGGTTGACCGTCTCGCTCGCGCCGTCCCAGGTGCAGGCGGCGACGCCGGTGAAGATCGGGCAGCCGGCGCCGGCGTTGATCGGCGTCAGCGGGTAGTTCCAGTCGCTCCCCGAACTCGGCGCGATGTCCTCGCCTGGGTCGAAGCCGTCGACGCCGCCGCGGTCGGCGTAGGCGTGGGCGTTGTTGCCACGCAGGCTTGACGGGCTGGTCGAGGTCGACTGGCTGAGCCAGGCAGGGTCGGCGTCGAGGTTGACCAGGTGGCTCGCCGCATCGACCGATGACCCCGGGTAGCGGTTGAAGACGCTCGCGCCGGCGTAGTCGTCGGTCAGGCCGTGACGCACGAGCACGTCGCCGCTGATCGCGTCGATCACCTCGTCGAACAGGTGCAGCGTGTGGTCGTCGGCCAGCACGCGCCAGGCGAGGCGCGACTGCTTGGCCGAGCCGAGGATGGTGAGCGTCGCGGTCGCGCCGGCGGGGTCGCCGCCGACGTCGGCGGCCGCGATCGCGCGGGCGCGGGCGGCGCTGAGCCGCGGGGTGGTCGACGGCACGTCGAGGCTGGGAACCGCCGACCCGTGGATCGCGACGATCTCGCCGTCATCGGTGACGGTCGCCGCGAGCGCGCTGTCGTAGGCCGGGATCCCGGCGACCGTCTGGGTCCACTCGAGGTTGGTCGCGCCGGATGCGTGGGAGCGCAGCGTCAGTCGCAGCGCCGCGATGTCGCCGTCGCTGAGCCCGAACAGCTCCCGGTGGGCACGGACGTAGGCGATCGCGATCGCGGCCGGCCCGTCTGCGCTCGGGCCGGTCAGCAGGCCGTCGGTGCGCTGCACGACGCGGGCGCCGCCGCTGACCGCGTCGGTCGTGACGACGGCCTCGGCGCCGAGCCGGCGACGCAGCGCCGTCCGCGCCGCCAGCACCGACGGGTCGATGCCCTGCGGATCAGCCGTGCGCGCGTCGACGTCGGGGAGCGGTGCCGGCGCGGTCGTGCCCGCGCGGGCAGGGGCGACCGAGACGCTCAGCGCCAGGACCAACAGCGCGATCGCTGCGCTCAATCCCCGAGGCATCGTTCCCCTTCAGCCGTTGCCATCGACCCGGTGCTCGAATCGATCCGTGAACGGTAGGCAAGCGGCACGGTGCGATCGTCCATTCGTCCAGGTCCGCCGGTCAATGCTGAAGCTCCCGGAACGGGCGGTGTTGCAGGGACGACGCGAAGACCTGGAGGGCACACCTACGCGTGCGTCGTCCGTTCGGCGCGGGAGCTTGAGGGTTGCAGCGGCCTCGCCGCCCCGCCGGAAAGCCAGTACAACTCGCGCGGAGATGGACGTCACCGGGTATCTGATGGCCCTCGGGCTGGCGACCGCGTCCGGCCTCAACGCCTGGATCCCGTTGCTGGCGACGGGGCTGCTGGCCCGCTGGACCGACCTGATCGACGTCAACGGCTCATTCGCCGTGCTGACCCACACGCCGGTCCTGATCGCGCTCGGCGTCGTCGCCGCGGCGGACGTCGTCGGCGACAAGATCCCGGGCGTCGACCACGCGCTGCACGCCGCCGGAACGGTGATCGCGCCGGCGACCGGCGTCGTTGCCGGCCTCGCGTCGACCAACGCGCTCGACGTGTCGCCGGCGCTGGTCGCGGTGATCGGGCTCGTCGCAGCCGAGACGACGCACGGCACGCGGATGGCGATCCGCCCGTTCTCGACCGTCGGCACGGGCGGGCTGGGCAACCCGGTCCTCTCACTGATCGAGGACGTCGGCGCGATCGGGCTGTCGCTGCTGGCGATCGTCCTGCCCGTGCTGGCGGCGATCGTCGTGCTGGTGGCCGCCGTGGTGGCCTGGCGGCTGATCCGGCGGCTGCGCCGGCGGCAAGCCGCGGCCGCGCCCGGTTGACTCCGGACTTCTGGCTGCTGGGACGAGCCGAAGTCCGAAGCGTGAGCCGCGAGCGCGGACGGGCAACAGCTTCGCGATCCGCCGCGACCAGACCGGCCCGCTCAGCCGCACCTGCACCAGCTCCGGCAACCGTCTGTGCCGCGAGGACGGCACGTGGTGAGCTACAGCTCGGCGCCGCCGTCGTAGAGCTTGCGGATCGTCACCTTGCCGGGTGCCGCGTCCAGACACAGCCGGCAGAGCACGCACTCGTCGAGGTTCTGCTCGTGCAGCTCCAGGGCGCCGCTGGCGTCCTGGCCGAAGATGTCGACCGGGCACACCTCGGTCAGCTTGGCCGCCACGGCCGCGTCCGCGGCTGCCGCGTCGTCGACCTCGACGCCGATGAACGTCGCGTCGGACCTCATGCTGCGCTCCTCTCGGCGATCTTGGCCTTGATGATCGTCGGGATCTCGGAGATCTCCTCGGCGACGGTGATCCCCGCCTCGGCCAGGCGCGCGATCTTCTCGGTCGCCGTGTCCTCCTTGCCCTCGACGATCGTCCCGGCGTGGCCGAAGCTCATGCCCGGCATCTCGTCCATGAACCGGCCGGCCATGAAGGCGACGATCGGCAGGCGGGAGTTGTTCTCGGTCACCCAACGGGCGAGCTCGGCCTCCATGCGGCCGCCGGGCTCGGTGTAGATGACGATGCCCTGCGTCTGCTGGTCGGCTTCGAAGAACGGCATCAGCTCGGCGTAGCTCGATCCGATGATCGCGTCGCCGCCGATCGAGACCGCCGTCGACTGGCCCAGCCCGGCGGCCGTCAGCGTCGAGGACATCTCGGTCGTCATGCCGCCGGAGCGTGAGATGACGCCGATCGTGCCGGGCGAGTACGCCTTGGCGGCGTCCTTCGCGGGGCCGCCGATGCCGCCCATCTTGATCACATCGGGGACGATGATCCCGAGGCAGTTGGGCCCGATGATCCGGGCGCCGCGCATCGTCGCCAGCTCGACCATCTCGGCGACGTCGCGGCGCGGGATCCGCTCGGTGACGATGACGATGATCTTGATGCCGTTCTCGATCGCCTCGAAGACGGCGTCCTTGGTGAAGGCGGGGGGGACGGTG
>JBBRFO010000013.1:0-39221 GCA_038224135.1 Solirubrobacterales bacterium | reverse complement strand
GCCAAAGCATGGCCGGCGCCTCGTGGATGGCGGGCGCTTGTCTGCTGCACTCCCCGCGCGAATCGATCCGGCGCTGATGCATGCATGACGTGCATAGGCGCCGGCTCGATCTGGGCCGGAATCGATCCGGCGCTGATGCTTCGATGCCGGCCGCTCCGCGCTCAGTTGCGCGCGGCGCAGCGCCGCAACGCGCCGTTGTCCGGGCGCTCGATGGCAACCACCGGGAACGCGCTCGGGCGCTCGTAGACGCGTGCCAGCGAGGCAGTCGTCGCCAGCGACGGCGAGTCGCCGCTCCACAGTGCCAGCGCCACGTAGTCCTTGCCGCTGCCGCTGATCAGCACGCCGGCCGTCCGTCCCCAGTCCCAGCGGCGCACGACGCGCAGCGTCTTCGCGGCGACGTCGGGGCGCATCACGCCGAGCGCGTCGTTGCCGCGGGCAAGCTCGAGTCCCGACCGGCGCAGGCAGCGCAGCGTGTCACCGGGGACCGGGTCGCGATTGTCGAGCACGACCTTGGCCGCGACGGCGACGGCACCGACGGCGGTCAGCGCGACGAGCGCGATCAGCCACTTCATGCCGCGGGCCGTTCCAGCGCCTTGATCCGGCGCGCGTCGGCCTCGCGCAGCAGCCGGCGCATGCCGAAGAAGTAGTCGATGCCGCTGACGACCGTGACGGCGACCATCGCGTAGACCAGCGCGTCGAGCCAGGCCGGCGCCGGCGTGACGAGGATCAGCAGCAGGATCGTCAGCACCTGGACGGCCGTCTTCGTCTTCCCCCACCAGTTGGCGGCGATCACGACGCCCTCGCCGCGCGCCGCCATCCGTGCGACGGTGACCGCGAACTCGCGGGCGATGATGACCATCGCGACCCACGCGTCGAGCCGGTTCAGCGAGACCAGCGACAGCAGCGCGGCGATGATCAGCAGCTTGTCGGCGACCGGATCCATGAGCTTGCCGAACGTCGTGATCGCCTCGTGACGGCGCGCCAGCCAGCCGTCGATCGCATCCGTGAACGACGCGAACGCGAAGACGGCGGCGGCGAGTGCGTCGCTGTCCGACCCGCCCGCGCCGACCAGCGCGACGACGAGGACGGGCACCAGCAGGATCCGCAGGACCGTCAGGAAATTCGGGAGGTTCAGGCCGAACACGCGGCCTGCAGTGTGACGTACGCGTCCGGTGCGCAGGCCGTCAGCCGGCGATCGCCGACGCGGCCGCCTGCGCCGGGGCCGGAATCACGCGGTCGCGACCGGCGTTCTTGGCTTCGTACAGGCGCCGATCCGCGTGGGCGAACAGCGTCTCGTAGCCGAGGCTCGTGCCGGCGTCGGCGGCGACGCCTGCGGAGACCGTCACCGCGATGCCGCCCGGTGCGGCGGCGGCGATCTGGCGGCGCACGTAGTCGATCAGCGTGACGGCGGCGGCTTCGTCGAGGCCGGGCAGGATCACGAGGAACTCCTCGCCGCCGAGGCGATAGGCGAGCTCGAACGAGCGCAGCGACTTGCGCATCTCGTAGGCGACGTCGCGCAGCACAGCGTCGCCGCGCTCGTGCCCGTGGTCGTCGTTGACCTGCTTGAAGTGATCGAGGTCGAGGATCGCGACGGAGATCGGCGCCTGGGCGACGCGCGCCTGCTGGCAGAGCTCGTTGAAGCGCGACTCGAGCGTCGTCCGGTTGAGCAGGCCGGTCAGCGGATCGATCACCGAACCCCGACGGTGATACAGCTCGCTGCGCATCAGGCCGTGCAGGTACAGGCCGACCGAGACGAGCAGCACGATCGTCGCGACCACGTGATCGGGCGCGCTGAACAGGTGCCGCGCGTCGGGCAGGACCGTCGAGACGATCGCGGTGAGGATTGCGAACGCGAGACTGAGCAGCACGCCGCGCGAGCCGAAGACGGCGGTCGCCGCAACCACCGGGACGACGAGCCACGGGAGTGCCGCGCTGCGCGACCCGCCGCTGAGCGCGATCGCACCGCCGATCGACGCGATGCCGCCGAGCGTCAGCAGCAGCAGCCAGTACTCCGGCCGCCGGCTCGTGGCGATCCGGCGGTCGACGAGCGGCACCAGCGCCGCGGTCGCGAAGAACAGACCGGCGACCTGCCAGCCCCAGGTGCGTGCCAGCACGAGCGCGCCGATCCCCATGACCGCGAACACGCCGTTGCGCACGGGGCGCATGCGGCGCTCCATGTCGACGAATCGCGCGCTCTGTGCCGGGTCAGGGCAGAGCCATGTCCCCTGCGGGCCCATGGAACCTCCATCGGCCGCTGACCGCCCGGCTTGAGCGCCGGGCGGGATCGTGGTCAGGCGTCGAGCGCGACCTCGGCCACCCGCGGCGGTGAGCTCTGCGTGACGCCGATGCTGGCGACGACGACGAGCCCGACGGCGACGAGGTCCGTCGCCGACAGCGCCTGCCCGAGGATCACGAAGCCCGACAGCGCGGCGAGCGCCGGCTCGAGGCTCATCAGCACGCCGAAGACGCGCGCCGGCATCCGCCGCAGCGCTTCGGTCTCCAGCGAGTACGGGATCACCGAGCTGAGCAGCGCGACGCCGAACCCGGCCGCCAGCAGGCGCGGATCGAGCAGAGCGCTCCCGGCCTGCACGATGCCGGGGACCAGCGGCACAAGGGCCGCCGGAACCATCGCGATCGCAAGTCCCTCACCACCGGAGAAGACCTGTCCCGTCCGCTGGGCGAGCAGGATGTAGAGCGCCCACAGCACTGCCGCGACGAAGACGAACACCAGCCCGGTGCCGTCGAGTCCACCGGCCGACGACCACGGCTGGGCCAGCAGCAGGATCCCGGCCGCGGCCAGCGCAACCCACGCGAAGTCGCTCGTGCGGCGCGAGAGCAGGGTCGCCAGGCCGATCGGCCCGATGAACTCGATCGTCACGGCCGCGCCGAGCGGCACGCGGTCTATCGCCTCGTAGAAGCACAGGTTCATCCCGCCGAGGACGAGCCCGAACACGACCGCCAGGCGCACGTGCGCCCCCGGGTGCGCCGACAGCCTCGGGCGCCAGAAAGCCAGCAGCACGATCGCGGCGAAGCCGAGCCGCATGATCGACGTGCCGGCCGGGCCGAGGTCGTCGAACAGCGTCACCGCGATTCCGGCGCCAAACTGGATCGACGTGGCCCCGACCAGCACGAGCGCGACCGGCGGGACCGGGTCGAGCGCGGCGATCCCCTGTCCGCGCTCGGTCACGCGGGGCACGCTAGCGCGCCGTGGTTGACCGGCCGGCAGCTGGGTATAGCGTGCCGATCATGCAGACACGCGCACTTGGATCGCTCACCGTCTCCGCCCTCGGGCTTGGCTGCATGGGGATGTCGGACTTCTACGGCCCGGCCGATGACGCCCAGAGCATCGCCCTCATCCATCGCGCGCTCGACCTCGGCCTGACGTTCCTGGACACGGCCGACATGTACGGCCCGCACACCAACGAGCGCCTCGTCGGCCAGGCGATCTCCGGCCGCCGCGACGAGGTCGTCCTGGCGACGAAGTTCGGCATCGTGCGCGACCCCGACGACCCCACAAAGCGCGGCATCAACGGCAAGGCGGACTACGTGCGTTCCTCGTGCGATGGTTCGCTGCAGCGCCTCGGCGTCGACCACATCGACCTCTACTACCTGCATCGCGTCGACCCCGCGACGCCGATCGAGGAGACCGTCGGCGCGATGGCCGAGCTGGTGGCAGCGGGCAAGGTCCGGCACATCGGCCTCAGCGAGGCGGCGCCGGACACGCTGCGCCGTGCCGTCGCCGTCCACCCGGTCGCGGCGCTGCAGACCGAGTGGTCGCTCTGGAGTCGCGACGTCGAGGGCGATGGCGTCCGCGCGGCGACGCAGGAGCTCGGCATCGGCTTCGTGCCCTACTCGCCGCTGGGTCGCGGGTTCCTGACCGGCGCGATCCGCACGGTCGACGACCTCGATCCCGCCGACTTCCGTCGTCACGGTCCGCGCTTCGCGGAGGAACATCTGCGTCAGAACCTCGCGCTCGTCGACGTCGTCACCGACCTCGCCGGGCAGAAGGGCTGCACGCCCGCCCAGCTCGCGCTCGCCTGGCTGCTCGCGCAGGGCGACGACGTCGTGCCGATCCCCGGCACGACGAAGATCGCGCGACTCGAGGAGAACCTCGGCGCGCTCGAGCTGACGCTGAGCGCCGACGAGCTGGCGCAGATCGCAGAGCGCGTCCCGGACGCCGCCGGCGACCGCTACGACGCGCGCGGCATGAGCGTCGTCCGCGGGTAACCGTCCCCGCCCGCTCCCGCCCGCCGGCAGGAGTTCCGCCAGGCAGTCAGTAGGTTGAAGGCATGCCCCTCGTCCCCACCGTCATCGAGCAGACCGCCCGCGGCGAGCGCGAGTACGACCTGTTCTCGCGGCTGCTCAACGACCGGATCATGTTCCTCGGTTCGCCCGTCGACGACAACGTCGCGAACCTGATCGTCGCCCAGCTCCTGCACCTCGAGTCCCAGGACCCGGAGAAGGACATCTCGATCTACATCAACTCGCCGGGCGGATCGATCACGGCGGGGATGGCGATCTACGACACGATCCAGTTCATCAAGCCCGACGTGCAGACGATCTGCTGCGGGATCGCGATGTCGATGGGCTCGCTGATCCTGTGCGCCGGCGCGCCCGGCAAGCGGATGTCGCTGCCGAACAGCCGGATGCTGATCCACCAGCCGTCATCACCGGGCTTCGAGGGTCAGGCGACGGACATCGAGATCCACGCCCGCGAGATCATCAAGACCCGCCGGCGGATGGAGTCGATCTACGCCAAGCACACCGGCCAGACCGCCGAGCAGGTCAAGCTCGACCTTGAGCGCGACCGCTTCTTCACGCCGCAGGAATCGGTCGAGTACGGGCTGATCGACCGCGTGCTGCAGCCACACTAGTTGCGCGTCAGCGTCGCCCCGGTGTCCGACACCGGCGTGCGCTCACGAACGGCGACGATCACCTGGAGCGTCGGGTCCTTGCGCAGCGCCGCGCGACCGGCGGCGTTGAGCTTGACGGTGGCCGACGTCGCCGCCGCGCCGGTCGGCAGGTCGAACGCGCCGGTCCCGAGCGGCGCCTGCGCCGGGCCGCTGCGGCGCAGCAGCCGGACCGTGCCGTGGCGGTGCTCGAGACTGAGGCCGCGGCGCGCCAGCGGGACGCTGACCGCCCCTGCGTGGGCCCGCAGACGCTTGGCCGACGGCCGCGTGCCGCACGGGTCGCCGCCGGCGTGTGAGGGCTGGGCGTAGCCGGCGCGGCGCAGCACGGTTTCCAGTGCACGCGGGTCGGCGGCCATGATCCCGTCGACGCACATGTTCAGCAGCCGCTTGTACGTCGCGACGTCCTCGGTGTCGTTGCTGAGCCAGACGTGGACCGCATAGCCGGCCTCGTGGGCGCGCTGGACGAAGTTCGGCGTCGTGATCACGAGCAGCTGATCCCCGAACTTGAACGTGATCGGCACCTGAAACGCGACCACGCCGGGACCGGGTGAGCCGTTCGACAGGAAGAAGTTGGCCGTCCCGCCGATGCCCGGCGCGAGCGGCACCTTCGGCGCCAGCACGTGGAAGCGGTCGATCGCCGACTGCTCGAACGAGGTGACGATCACGTCCGTGCGCCTGCTCTTCACGAGCAGCGCCGCGAGCACGTCCGCGCCGTGGGCGTAGACGGCCAGGTCCTTGCCGTCGACGCCCTTGATCTCGACGTTCATCGGCGTCCTGGGGAATGCGCTGAGCACCTCGTCGAGCGTTGGGACGCGGAAGTCCTCGCGCCGGAAGCCCTTCGGGACGGGCCGGGCGCCGGTGCGGATGCCGCGGTAGGGATAGCTCGCAGCCGGCAGGTCGTGAACCGTGTTGCGCCCGGGCACGAACCAGTACGCCGCGTCGAGCTTCTGCACCGCCGCCAGGCTCAGCCCATTGACGCTGCCGGTCCCGTCGGTCGTGCGATCGACGCTGTTGTCGTGCAGCACGACGATCCGGTCGTCGGCGGTGACGCCGACATCGAGCTCGAGCATGTCGGCGCCGAGCGCCAGCGAGCGCTTCATCGCGTACAGCGTGTTGCTCGGCAGGATGTCCTCGCCGCCCTGATGGGCGAAGTTGACGATGCGCTGGTCGAGCCACAGGTTGGCGGGCGCCGCGCCGGCCGGGGCACTCACCAGCAGCGCAGCGGCGAGCGGGATCAGCGCTGCAACCAGGCGGCGCATCTCAGAGCCCGTACAGCGCCGTGTACTTGGCGCGCAGATAGTCGAGCAGTGGCTGGGGATCGAGCTCGGATCCGGTCGCGCGGCGCAGCAGGTCTGCCGGCTCCACCGTGCGGCCGTACTGGTGGACGTGCTCGCGGAGCCAGTCGCGCAGCGGCGCGCAGTCGCCCGCGGCGAGCGAGGCATCCAGATCCGGGAGCGCGACGTTCGCCGTCTGCCACAGCTGCCCGGAGACGATGTTGCCCAGGGCGTAGGTCGGGAAGTACCCGAGCAGTCCCGAGGCCCAGTGGATGTCCTGCAGGCAGCCCTGCGCGTCGTCCGGGACGTCGATGCCGAGCAGCGCGCGGATCCGCTCGTTCCACGCGCCCGGGACGTCCGCCGGGGCGAGCGTGCCGTCGATCAGCGCGAGCTCCAGCTCGAACCGCAGGATCACGTGGAGCGCGTATGTGGCCTCGTCGGCCTCGACGCGGATCAGCGTCGGCTGGACGACGTTGACCGCGCGGGTGATGTCGGCGACGCCGAGGCCCGCGAGCGCCGGCAGCAGCTGCTGGGCGCGCGGCAGCCAGTGCTCCCAGAACGCGGCCGAGCGGCCGACCTGGTTCTCCCACATCCGGCTCTGCGACTCATGGATGCCGAGCGAGACGCCGGTGCCGAGCGTGGTGCGGTCGAGGTGCGCCGCCACGCCGGACTCGTAGAGGCCGTGGCCGACCTCGTGCAGCACCGAGTAGACGCCGCTCAGATCCTGCTCGTCCCAGCGCGCGGTGACGCGGATGTCGGTCCGCGCGACCGACTGCTGGAACGGGTGGACCGCGTCGTCCAGGCGCCAGCCGGCCTCGTCGAAGCCGATCGCGCGGGCCATCTCCAGCGCCAGCGTGCGCTGGCCCGCCTCGATCAGCGGCGTGGGCAGGCCCGCCGGGACCGGTCGCTCGGCGATCTCGGCGACGAGCGGGACCAGGCCGTCGGTCAGCCGCGCGAAGACTTCGCGAACGCCGGCGGCCGTCGCGCCCGGCTCGTAGACGTCGAGCAGCGCGTCGTACGGGTGCGCGGACTCCGGGAAGCAGGCGGCGATCTCCCGTGCCAGCTCGACCTGGCGCTCCAGGTGCGGGCGGAACCCGGCGAAGTCGGCGCCTTCGCGAGCGGCGGCCCAGGCGGGCAACGCGGCCGCGGTCGCCCGCGCGCTCTCGACGACGAGCTCGGGCGGAATCCGCGTCGCGCGGTCGGCGTCACGCGTGGCGACGCGGACGATCGCCGCGTCGCGCTCGCCGGTCGCCTCGGCGCCGGCCGCCTCCAGCAGCTCGCGCAGCCGTGGGTCGCTCTGGCGTTCGTGGGCGAGCTTCTCCAGCGTCCCGAGAACCTCGCCCCGCGGCTGCGCGCCGCCGGCGGGCATCATCGTCTCGCGGTCCCAGCCGAGCAGCCCGCCGGCGGCCTCCAGGTCGGCGATCTCCGCCAGCCGCTCGCGGACCTGTTCCAGCGCGGTGCCCTCAGCCTTCGATGCCATGCTCGATCGCCCCCAATCCTTCGATCTCGATGCGCACGACGTCGCCGGGCGCGAGGAACTGCGGCGGATCCATCGCCATGCCGACGCCGCTCGGCGTGCCGGTCAGGATCAGGTCACCCGGTTCCAGGGTGATCGTCTCCCGCAGGAACGCGACGAGCTGCGGGATCGAGAAGACGAGGTCCGATGTGTCGGCGTCCTGGCGCAGCTCGCCGTTGACCCAGGTGCGCAGCGCGAGCGCCTCGGGATCGGCGATCTCGTCGGCCGTCGTGACCCAAGGCCCGAACGGGCAGAACGTGTCGGCGCCCTTGGCGCGCGTCCACTGCGGCTCGCGGCCCTGCAGGTCGCGCGCGCTGACGTCGTCGGCGACCGCGTACCCGGCGACCGTCCCGCCGCCGCCCATCACCACGGCCAGCTCACCCTCGTAGTCCAGCCGCCGCACGACCGCCGGGCACCGCACCGGGCCGCCGGGCGGCGCCGCGGACGTCGGCAGCTTCATGAAGACGATCGGCGCCTGCGGCAGGTCCTTGCCGGTCTCGGCCGCGTGTGCGCGGTAGTTCAGGCCGATGCCGAAGATCGCACGCGGGATGTGCGGGGCGAGCAGCTGCACGTCGGCGAGCGCATACGCCGCGCCCCCGGCCGGCGTCCGGTCGGCGCTGCGCAGACGGTCCAGCACCGTCGATCCGTCGTCGAAGGCGACGACGCGGTCGCCGTCGACGGCACCGGCGAGCGGGTGTTCGGACCCGGGCGGGAAGAAGGTCGCGAGTCGCACCGGCGTCAGCGTATGACAGCCGTGCGACGATGGGTGTCACGTGACCGCATTCCTCACCACACTCCTCGCCCGTGCCGGCGGCGGCTCAGGCGGCTTCGGCGGCGGCGGCGGTGGTGGCTTCGGTGGGGGAGGCGGCGGCGGGCGGTTCGGACGCGGCGGCGGGACCTACGTCGTCCTCGGCGGTGGCCAGGTCAGCTTCGTTCTGGTGATCTTCGCGATCATCGCGCTCGTCGTCCTGGCCGGCATCGTCGCCTCGTGGCTGACCGCGCGGCGTATCCGTCGCGAGCGCGCCGCCCGCGACGTGCGCGTGCGCACCGCGGCGGCCGAGGCCGCAGAGGACGACGCGGCCTTCGGCGCCGAGCGCGTCGGCGGCGACGCGACGGCGCTGTTCGTCGCGATCCAGGCAGCCTGGGACGCACGCGACGAGGCGGCACTGGCGCGGCTCGTCGGGCCCGACCTGCTGATCGAGTGGACGCGGCGACTGCGCGACTTCTCCGCCCGTGGCTGGCACAATCGCGTGCGGATCCTCGACGGCCCGGTCCTGCAATACGTCGGCATGACCAACCGCGAGCGCGACGACGACGACCGCGCGGTGGTCCACGTGCAGGCGCGCCTGGAGGACGTCGTCGAGGGACCGGGCGGCATGCGGATCCTGAAGGACGGCGCGACGTCGTCGGTCAGCGATGTGAGCGAGTACTGGACGCTCGGCAAGCGCGAGGGCTCGTGGACGCTGCTGTCGATCGAGCAGGACGCCGAGGGTGCCCACAACCTGACGGCGCCGATCATCGCCTCGCCCTGGGGCGACGAGGAGCGCCTGCACGACGCCGCGCTCGTCGAGGGCGCGGTCGCCGATGCGCCGACCGCCGGCGTCGTCACCGCCGACCTCGCCTCGGTCAGCCTGTCCGACGACGCTCGCGCGCAGGCGCTGGACCTGTCGCTCGCCGACGCGCGCTTCGGTCCCGACGTGCTGGCGGTCGCCGCGCGCGCCGCCGCCGACGGCTGGGCCGAGGCGGTCGACGGGCCGGACGCCGCGCTGGAGGCCGTCGCCTCACCGCAGGCGGTGCAGGCGCTGCTCTACGGCCGCGACAGCGCCCGCACGACGCGGCTCGTCGTCCGCGGCCCACGCGTCGAGCGGATCGTGATCGACCGGCTGACCCCCTCGCCCGAGCCCGCCACGATGACGCTGACCGTCAGCCTGCGCGGGCGCCGCTACGTCGAGAACCGCGACACGACCGACGTCGTCACCGGCTCGCGCGAGCGTGAGATCACCTGGACCGAGCGCTGGACGATGGCGCTCGACGGCAGCGACGCGACGCCGTGGCGGCTGGTCGCCGTCGGCGACGACGCCGCCTGACGCGCCGCGGCTGCCGATCTGGACAACGGCGGCGCGCGTGCATGCGCCGCACCGGGGCCGCCGGCCGCCACCGGCTGCATTAGGCTCGCGGCGCGTGCCGCGTGTGCGGCACGTCCCAGCGCCATGACGACCGAGCACGAGCAGCCCACGGCGGACGCGATCCCGGACATCCGGCTCGTCGGGCTGGTCAAGCGCTTCGGCGACTTCGCGGCCGTCGACCACGTCGACCTCGACGTCGGGCGCGGCGAGTTCTTCACGATGCTCGGCCCGTCGGGATCGGGCAAGACCACCACGCTGCGGCTGATCGCCGGGTTCGAGGTTCCCGACGAGGGCCGCGTCGAACTGGCCGGCGATGACGTCGCCCACCGGCCGCCGTTCGAGCGCGACGTCAACACCGTCTTCCAGGACTACGCGTTGTTCCCCCACATGACGGTGCTGGACAACGTCGCCTACGGCTTGAAGATCCGCAAGGTCGCCAAGGCGGAGCGACGCGCCCGTGCCCAGGAGGCGCTGGAGATGGTGCGCCTGCCGGACCTCGGCGGCCGGCGGCCGGCGCAGCTGTCCGGCGGCCAGCGCCAGCGCGTTGCGCTTGCCCGCGCGATCGTCAACCGCCCGCGGGTGCTGCTGCTGGACGAGCCGCTCGGCGCGCTCGACCTCAAGCTCCGCGAAGAGATGCAGACCGAGCTCAAGCGGATCCAGCAGGAGGTCGGCATCACGTTCGTCTACGTCACGCACGACCAGGACGAGGCGCTGTCGATGAGCGACCGCCTGGCCGTCTTCAACAACGGGCGCATCGAGCAGGTCGGCACGCCGGCCGAGGTCTACGAGCACCCGGCCAACGAGTTCGTCGCCGGCTTCGTCGGCGTCTCGAACCTGCTCGAGCGTGACGGGCGCCGCTTCACGATCCGGCCCGAGAAGGTGCGGATCCTGCAGGCCGGCGACAGCACCGACGGGCTGCGCGTCGAGAGCGGCGTCGTCGAGGACGTCAGCTACGTCGGTATGGCGACGCGCTTCGTCGTCGCCCTCGCGGACGGCGGACGCCTGCAGGTCGTCCGCCAGAACCTGGAGACATCACACGACGAGGCCCGCGACCTGCGCGGCCAGACCCTTCGACTGGGATGGCGCGACGACCAGTCGTCGGCCATCCACCCCAGCGAGCCACCTGAGGAGGAGGCAGCATGAAGCGCTACATCATCACCGCGGTCGCAGCCGCGCTCGCCGTGCTCGGCATCGCCGCGTGCGGCAGCAGCAACAGCGGATCGTCCAGCAGCTCGGCGGCCTTCAAGGTCCCGAACCTGCCGATCGTCAACACCGTCGGCAAGGGCGAGGGCGCACTGAACATCGTCGTCTGGGCCGGCTACGCCGAGGACGGCTCGACCGACAAGACCGTCAACTGGGTGACGCCGTTCGAGAAGGACAGCGGCTGCCAGGTGAACGCCAAGACGGCCAACACGTCGGACGAGATGGTCACGCTGATGCGGACCGGCCGCTACGACGGCGTCTCGGCCTCGGGCAACGCGTCGGTCCGCCTGATCGCCGGTGGCGACGTCTCGCCGATCGACACGAAGATCCTGACCAACTGGGCCGACATCGACCAGAACGTCAAGAACCAGCCCTACAACTCGGTCAACGGCCAGATGTACGGCGCGCCGCACGGCTACGGCGCCAACCTGCTGCTCTGGCGCACCGACAAGGTCAAGACCGCGCCCGACAGCTGGGGTGTCGTGTTCGATCCGGCCAGCCCCTACAAGGGCAAGGTCACCGCGTACGACGACCCGATCTACATCGCCGACGCGGCCCTGTACCTGTCCAAGACGCAGCCTGCCCTGAAGATCACGAACCCCTATGAGCTCGACCAGAAGCAGTTCGACGCGTCGGTCGCCCTGTTGAAGAAGCAGCGCCCGATCATCGGCGAGTACTGGTCGGACTACACGAAGATGCAGGCTGCCGTGACGCAGGGCGACACGGTCCTGGGCACGACCTGGCAGGTCATCGCCAACCTGCTGAAGGCCGACAAGGTGCCGATCAGGACCGTGCTGCCCAAGGAGGGCTCGACCGGCTGGTCGGACACCTGGATGATGTCCTCCAAGGCCAAGCACCCCAACTGCATGGTCAAGTGGATGAACTGGATCACCTCGCCGAAGGTCAACGCGCAGGTCGCCGAGTGGTTCGGCGAGGCGCCGGCCAACAACAAGGCGTGTGCGCAGACGGCCGACAAGAACCACTGCGCCACGTTCCACCAGGGCGACACGGCGTTCCTCAACCAGGTGAAGTTCTGGTCGACCCCGGTGTCCAACTGCCGTGACAGTCGCGGCAACACCTGCGTGGACTACAGCCGCTGGGTCCAGGCCTGGACCGACATCAAGGGCTAGTTGTCCGCCCACCCCGCGACCGCACCTGACGGGGCGGCGAGCCGGCGACGGCTCGCCGCCCTGTTCTGGCGCTTCCGCGCGCTCCGCATCGGATCGCTGCTCGCCGGCCCCGTCGGCTGGCTCGGCATCGTCTACCTCGGGTCGCTCGCCGTCCTGCTGGTGACGGCGTTCTGGACGCTCAACGAGTTCAGCGGGACGATCGTCAAGGGCTTCAGCTTCAACAATTTCAAGACGATCGTGCAGGAGCCGGTCTACCGCAAGATCGTCCTGCGGACCGTGTCGATCGCGGCGCTGGTCACGGTCACCGACATCGTCCTGGCGTTCCCGATCGCGTTCTTCATGGCCCGCGTCGCGTCGGCTCGGGTGAAGGGCGCGCTGATCGTCGCGGTGCTGATGCCGCTGTGGGCGAGCTACCTGGTCAAGGTCTACGCCTGGCGGACGATGTTCGCCAACCAGGGAATCCTCAACTGGCTGCTCGACCCGTTCGGGATGCACGTCCCCTCCAGCGGCTACATCCGCGTCTGGATCGTCATGGCCTACCTCTGGCTGCCCTACATGGTGCTGCCGCTGTACGCCGGGCTGGAGCGGATCCCCGACTCCCTGCTCGACGCCTCGGGCGACCTCGGCGCGCGGCCGTGGCGCACGCTGCGCAGCGTCGTCGTGCCGCTGGCGCTGCCGGCGATCGTCGCCGGATCGATCTTCACCTTCTCGCTGACGCTGGGCGACTACATCACCCCGCAGCTCGTCTCGAGCACCCAGTTCATCGGCAACGTCGTCTACGCGAACGTCGGCATCGCCAACAACCTGCCGCTCGCGTCGGCATTCGCGACCGTGCCGATCCTGATCATGCTCGTCTACCTGCTGATCGCCCGGCGCCTGGGCGCCTTCGAGGCCCTCTGATGCGCGTCTCCGGCCCCGCGCGGTGGCTCCTGCGGATCGGATCGGCGATCACGCTGTCGTTCCTCTATGCCCCGCTGCTCGTGGTGGCGATCTACGCCTTCAACGACAAGCGCGTGCAGACCTGGCCGCTGACGGGCCTCAGCCTCAAGTGGTTCTCCAAGGCGCTGAACAATCCCGGCGTCCGCGACGCGCTGCTGACGAGCCTGAAGGTCGGCCTCGCGGCGACGGCGATCGCGCTCGTGCTCGGCACGCTCGCGGCCTACGCGGTCGCGCGCTTCGACTTCTTCGGCAAGACGACGGTCTCGTTCCTCGTGATCCTGCCGATCGCGCTCCCGGGCATCGTCACCGGCATGGCGCTGAACGCGACGTTTACGCAGATCATCAAGACCGACCTGGCGCTGTGGACGATCGTCGTCGGTCATGCGACGTTCTGCATCGTCGTCGTTTTCAACAACGTCGTCGCCCGCCTGCGACGCACGCCCGCCTCGCTGGAGGATGCGGCGGGCGACCTCGGCGCCACCGGCCTGCGCGGGTTCGTCGACATCACGTTCCCGCAGGTCCGCTCAGCGCTGATCGCGGGCGCGCTGCTGGCGTTCGCGCTGAGCTTCGACGAAGTGATCGTGACCACGTTCACCGCCGGCCCGACGGAGACGCTGCCGATCTGGATCCTCAACAACTTGTCGCGCCCGCGCAACCTGCCGATCGTCAACGTCGTGGCAGTCTGTGTGATCGTGCTGTCGATCATCCCCGTCTACATCGCCCAGCGGCTATCGAGCGATCCGATCGGCGTCGGCGCCCGCGGCCCGGGAGACTGAGCGGCATGGGACGCCACGCCGCAGAGTCCGACGCCGTCTGCAGCGCCCCGCGCGTGGTCCTGTGGGACGTCGTCGCCGACGCCGGCCGCTGGCACGAGTGGGGCGTCTGGTCGAAGACCGTGCTGGAGCGCGAGGGCGCCCCGGCGCCGGACGGCGTCGGCGCGATCCGCGCGTTCACCAAGGCCCCGGTCACCTCGCGCGAGGAGGTCGTCGTGTTCGAGCCGGGGTCGCGCCTGGTCTATCGCCTGCTGTCCGGTCTGCCGGTCCGCGATTACACGGGAACGATCGTGCTGCACGACCACCCGGCCGGCTCGCGGATCAGCTGGCGCTCGGAGTGGGACTCGCGCGTTCCGGGCCTGCGCCGTCAGCTGCAGAAGCTGCTCGAGGACCTCGTCGTGCGCGCCGCACGCGAGGCCGAGCGCCGCGCCGGCAGCGCCTGAGCGACGCGCTCGATCAGCCGCCGAGAACAGCTGGCGCGTTCCGTAGGCTGCGCGCATGTCACGCATCTCCCGCGGGTGGGCGCTGAGCCGCCAGAGCTGGCAGGTCGTCCGCGCCGACCGCTCGCTGCTGCTGTTCCCGATCCTCTCGGCCGGCTTCGGCCTGCTCGCGGCGCTGATCTTCTTCGGCGCCGGCGCGGGCATCTACGCCGCCACCAATGCCGTGGCGGCCGCTGTCCCGTTCGCCGTCATCGGCGTCTACGCGCTCACGTACCTGGCGATCTACTTCGGCGTCGCACTGACGGCGTGCGCAACGCGCGCGCTCGACGGGCATGACACCAGTGTCGCCGAAGGGCTGGCCGCCGCGCGCGAGCGGCGCGGCGTGATCGCCGCCTGGGCCGGCGTGCAACTCGTCGTCGGCGCCCTGATCTCGATCGTGCAGTCGCTGCTGCGCGAGAGCGTCGGCGGCCTGGCCGGTGCGCTGTTCGGCGGCCTTGCGGACTTCGCCTGGGCGGTCGCGAGCTTCTTCGTCATCCCGATCATCGCGCTCGAGGGACTCGGCCCGAAGGACGCGCTCAAGCGCTCCGGCGCGATCATCAAGCAGCACTGGGGTGAGGGCGCAACGGGCGCGATCTCGATCGGCGGCGTGATCGTCCTCGTCGGCTTCCTGCCGGCGATCGCCATCGGCCTGCTCGCCGCATCGGTTGCCCAGTCGGCCCCCGCACTGGCGATCCTGCTGGGCCTTGTCGCGATCACCGTGCTGGTGGTCGCCGCGCTGGTGCAGACGGCGATGATGGCGGTCTTCAAGGTCGCGCTGTTCCGCTTTGCGACCGAGCAGCAGGTGCTCGGCGGGTTCTCGCACGACGACCTCGAGGGCGCGTTCGCCGCGAAGAGCGGCCGGCGGTTCATGCCGCCGATGCCCGGCTCCGGCCCGGGGATGATCTGAACAACGACACAGGCCCCGGGGACGCGCCCCGAGGCCTGTGGTCCGGCAGCTGTTCGGTCGGTCCTAGAAGCCGGACACGCCGAAGATGACGTCGGCGATCGCCTGGTAGCCGTTGTCGAACGGATGCACGTCACCGGCGGCGCAGATGTTGATCTGCGAGCACACCGAGGCGGCCTCGCTCGGGTACGCGGCCCCGTGGTTGATCGTCTGGAACGGGTCCGCGAACGATGCGCCGAAGCTCGCCGCGACGCCGGCGATCGTGCTGTTGAAGTACTGCGTCAGACCGTCGCTTCCTGCCACGTTGAAGAGCGGGTTGTAGAGCCCGAGGACGATGATCTTCGCCCGCGGCGCGGCGGCCCGCAGCTGCCCGAGGGCATTGGCCGTGTTCTGCGCGACCGTCGTGATCACGCCTGGAGCCACTCCGCCGATGCAGACCGGGTTGTATCCGCAGCCGGCGATGGCGCCGAGCAGATCGTTGGCGCCGATATCGAACGTGATCGGGTTGACCTGGTTGGCGTTTGCCCGCAGGTAGGCCACCGCGGCAGCGATTTGTGTCGTACCGGCGTGGCTGCGGTGGATCGCGAACGGATACGTGGTGCAGCCCGTCGTCGCGTTGGTGGCATTCAGCAGCGAACTGCTGGTCTCGCCGGGGCAGCCGAAGTTGACGACCTGCGTCGGGTTCCCCCCGCCGGCGCGCATCGCGGCAGCGAAGTCGTCGACGTAGCCCGTGGTGAACAGCGTGTCGGGCGTCGTGCAGCCCGTCGGCGCGCATGCCGCGATCTTCGCGCCCTGGTAGCCGAAGGCGAGCGAATCGCCGAGGGCGACGTAGACGTCCTTCGGGTTCTTGAACTGGCCGCCCGCGTGGGCCGCCGGGACCGCCGCGAACGACGCGACGACGACGAGCAGGGCGAGCACGCGCAGGCGCGTGCGGATAAGAGTGGACATCAAGCTTCCTCCCGTTGCGCCAGCGGCGCCTTCCCTGGACTGGGGAAAGCGTTGGACCTCAGCCCGCCGACAAGTGTCAGGCGAACCTATCCGCGTCGCGTCGCTCGACGCAACCTGCACCCGATGGCGCATTGGCGCGGGGAATGCCCGCGCGGCCGAATCTCGCCGCGCGGGGGCCCCGACGTCCGGACCTGTGTCCTACTTGTTCGTCGCGTCCTTGAGCGCCTTGGCGGCCGAGAACTTCGGCGCCTTGCTCGCGGCGATCTGGATCGTCGCGCCGGTGGCCGGATTGCGGCCCGAACGGGCGGCGCGGTGCGACACGCTGAACTTGCCGAAGCCGCCGATGCTGATCTCGCCACCCCGACCCAGGGCGTCGGCGATCGCGCCGGTCGCGGCGTCGAGTGCGGCACCAGCGTCGGCCTTGGTCAGGCCGGCACGGTCGGCGATGTGATCGATGAGCTCACTCTTGTTCACGAGCAGTCTCCTCCTAGGGTTGGAATGAGCGAGCAACGTATCCCCCCCATCGGTCGTATTCACGCCGTAGAGCCAGAAACGGCGGGGGAAATGCCGGACGGAGCGACCTGTTCGCCGACACGCTAGAACTGTCAGATGCGCAAACTCGCCCATTGGTGCGTCCAGCACCGCCGCATCGTCGTCGCGATCTGGGCGGTCTCGCTCGTCGCCCTGAGCGCCATCGGCAGCTCCGTCGGCACCGCCTACAAGGACAGCTTCAAGCTCTCCGGCACCGACAGCTTCGACGCGATCAACCTGCTCAAGCGCTCGGCGCCCAAGGCGTCCGGCGACCGCGAACAGGTCGTGTTCGCGGTCAAGCGGGGCAGCGTCCGCGACGCCGGCAACCGGGCGGCGATCGAGCAGCGCATCACGGCGATCGAGGGCATCAAGGACGTCGCGTCCGTCGGGTCGCCATTCGCAGCCGGCGCCGGCGCACGGATCTCCAAGGACGGGCAGGTCGCGTTCGCCGACCTGACGCTCGTCAAGGAGGCGCAGAGGTATCAGCCGGCAGCCGCCAAGAAGCTGATCGACGCTGTCCGCGCGAATCCGCCCGCGGGCGTGCAGATCGAGGTCGCCGGCCAGGTCGCCCAGGTCTCCTCGCAGAGCAACGAGGCGGGCAGTTCGGCCTTTGGCCTGCTCGCCGCGCTGATCGTGCTGCTGCTGGTCTTCGGGTCGTTCCTCGCGGCCGTCACGCCGATCCTGACGGCCGGCCTGGCACTGGGCGTCGGTCTCGCGGTCACCGGCCTGCTGTCGCACCTGATCGGCATCGCGACCTGGTCCTCGCAGCTGTCGCTGCTGATCGGCCTCGGTGTCGGAGTCGACTACGCGCTCTTCATCGTCTCCCGCATGCGGCAGGGCATCGAGCGCGGCAAGACGGTCGAGGCGGCGATCGTCGATTCGCTCGACACGTCCGGCCGCGCGGTGATGTTCGCGGGCGTCACCGTCTGCATCGCGCTGCTCGGGATGTTCGCGCTCGGTGTGAGCTTCCTCTACGGCGTCGCCGTCTCGGCGGCGATCGCGGTCGCGTTCACCGTCGTCTCGGCACTGACCTTCCTGCCGGCGCTGCTCGGCTTCATCGGCCCGCGCGTCCATTCGCACCGGGGCCGGCGGGCGCTCGCCGACGGCCACCGCCGCACCGACGACCAGGGCGGCTTCTGGCAGTCCTGGAGCGAGCGGCTGCAGCGCAATCCGGCGGTCTACGCCTCGATCGCGGTGCTGGTGCTGCTCGCACTCGCCTCCCCCGCGCTGGGTCTGCGCCTGGGATCGGCCGACGCCGGCAGCGACAAGGCCGACTCAACGACGCACAAGGCCTACGTCCTGCTCGCCAAGGGCTTCGGACCGGGGTTCAATGGCCCGCTGCAGCTGGTGGCCGAGGTCAAGGACGGAGCCCAGAAGCGGGCGTTCGGCGATGTCGCCACCGCCGTCGGGAAGACGAAGGGCGTCGTCGTGGTGAGCCCGACGACGGTCATCCCCGGAGCCGGCGGCGCAGCGGGCGTCGCGATCGCGCAGGTCTACCCGACGGGATCACCGCAGGACGAGTCGACGACGGCGCTGCTGCGCCACCTGCGCGATGACGTCGTCCCGACGGCGCAGCAGGGGCGGGCGCACGTGCTGGTCGGCGGCAACACCGCCGTGTTCGAAGACTTCGCCACCGTGCTGGGCAGCAAACTGCCGCTGTTCATCGGCGTCGTCGTGCTGCTGAGCTTCCTGCTGCTGACGATGGTCTTCCGCAGCCTCGTGATTCCCGCCATGGCGGCGGTGATGAACCTGCTGTCGATCGTGGCGGCGTTCGGCGTCGTGACGATGGTCTTCCAGTACGGCTGGGACGGCGGGCTGCTGGGGATCGACCGCGGCGGGCCGATCGAGTCGTTCGTCCCGGTGATGATGTTCGCGATCCTGTTCGGTCTGTCGATGGACTACGAGGTGTTCCTCGTCAGCCGGATCTACGAGGAGTGGCACCGGACGGGCGACAACCGCCTGGCGATCCAGCGCGGCCTGGCCGCGACCGGACGCACGATCACCGCGGCGGCGGCGATCATGATGCTCGTGTTCGGCGCCTTCGTCCTGGGCGGCGAGCGCGTGATCGAGCTGTTCGGCATCGGCCTCGCCGGCGCGGTGTTCCTCGACGCGCTGATCGTCCGCTCGGTGCTCGTGCCGTCGCTGATGATGCTGACCGGCGACGCCAACTGGAAGCTGCCGGCGTTTCTCGATCGGATCCTTCCGCACCTCAACGTCGAGGGCGACGTGGACCACGACGATGATCCGGTCGCGCCGGCCGTGATGCGCGACGCTGAGCCAGCGCTGCGCTGAGCGCGACGCTCGGCGACAGTCGCCCGAGGATCTCCGCAGCCGGGCCTGCGCGCCGGCGCAGGCCCGTCACGGCACATCGGTCAGCCCTTCGGCTGGGCGTAGCCCGCAAGACCGCCGAAGTCGAGCAGCACGCAGGCCTCGTCGCCCTCGGTCCAGGCATCGTGCCCGGGCGGCATCGTGAACGCGTCACCCGGCGTGTAGGTGCGCTCCTCGCCGTCGTCCATGTGCACGGTCATGCTGCCCGACAGCACATAGCCGACGTGCGCGACCTGGCAGCTGTCGGTGCCGGCGAGCGGCTTGACGTCGTCCGACCAGCGCCAGCCGGGCTCGAACGTGCCCCGTCCGACGGCGCCGGTCGCAAGGTGAACGAGTTCGACGCGACCATTCGCCTGAAACGCGCGCACCTCATCGGGATCGTCGAACCGCTTCCCTTCGAGAACTGACATCTCGACCTCCTTCCCCCCGCCTTCGGGTGGTGGTCGCCCGACTCTCCCACTCCCGGGCCGTGGGCACAACCTGGACATCCGTTGGATCCGCGCAACTCCCGGAGGGACCGACGTGTTCCCTGTACATGCGATCGCCTCGGTCGCTCGTCACTCGAAAGGACTCGACCCATGCGTAAGCACCTCTCTGCCGCACTGCTCGCCGTCTGCGCCGTGCTCATCATCCCCGCGCTCGCCGCGGCCCAGCCCGTCAAGCGCGACTTCAACGCCACCTTCCCGCACGCCTCCGCACTCTGCGCGAAGGTCGCCGCGGGAGACACACCGAAGCGCCTTGCCGGCTCGGTCGACAAGATCAAGGCCGCCTGCGGCACGCTCCACACGAGCTTCGACGGCGCCGGGACGACGTTCACCGCGACCGCGACGCCGCTGCGCGACCAGGCCCTCGCTGCCCTGACGACGCTACGCGCCACGTGCAAGCAGGCCCGAGCGGACCACAACCCCGCTGCCTGCAAGACAGCTCGCAAGTCGACGCGCGCGACGATCAAGGGCCTGCGCAGCCAGGTCCGCCACGCCGCCAAGTCGTACCACGAGGCGATCCGCGGCGCGCGCAAGGCATTCTGGACGACGATCAAGGGACTCCGCGGCGCCGACGGCATCAAGGCTGACAAGACCGATGGCCCGGACCCATCGGTGACGCTGCCGAGCGACGCGCAGGTCGAGAAGGCGTAGCCACCACCAGCCGACGACGTTGGCGGCGGGGCGGCCTTCTGGTCGCCCCGTCCGCGTCGCCCGACGTGAACGCGCGAGTACGATCGCCCCTGTGACACGTCGCCGGTTTGGAATCTTGGCCGCGCTGCTCGCGCCGCTCGCGGTCGCCACGCCGGCAGGCGCGGCGACCGTCGCCACCAGCCAGGCGTGTTACCGCCCCAACGAGCTGATGCACACCACCGTGACCGGCTTCGCCGCTGATTCGATCCCGGACCTCACGATCGCCGGCATGCCGCTTCGCTCGCGCTACGTCAACGGCAGCGAGTCGTTCCTCACCGGTGACGGCTCGATCGATCTGCTCGCGCCGGCTCCGGCCAACCGCGCGGCGAGCGAGACCGTGCAGTTGCAGGCTCAGGCGTCGACGGTCGACGCAGACGGACTGAACGTGTTCACCACCGCGACGACTCAGGTGCGACTCGTGGACCAGTTCGCAGTCGGTCAGTCGCCGCGCGACCCCGGCGGCGGAGCGAAGGTCACCCTGCGCGTCACCGGCGCGACCTCGCTGAAGCCGCTGTACCTCCACATCACACGGCAGAGCCCCCGGTCCAACCACGTGGTCTCGCGGCGCACGATCAAGCTCGGGACGCCGGCCGGCCCGTGTGGCTCGCTGACCGTGAAGATGCGCGCGCTCGGGGCGGCTCATCCGGGATCGGGCACGTACTCGCGAACCGTCGACGAGGTCGCGTCGAAGCTCGGCGATCAGGACCCGGAGTCGCGACGGGAGCGGGTCAACCTCGCGGTGATCTTCGTCGTCCCCAGGGCGGCGCGGCGCCGCACAGCCGGCGGGACGATCGGTTCCGGCTGAGCGGTGCTCAGCCGGCGAGGCGCAGCACGACGGCCAGCGAGCGCTCAGGCCCGGGCCACTGCGCGGCGATCAGCTCCGGGCCCGCGGCGCGCACGACGCTGCGCAGCACGAGCGCCACGACGATCGCGTCGTCCAGTTGACCAAGGACCGGCACCACGTCCGGGATCAGGTCGATCGGCATCGCGACGTAGGCGATGCCGGCGGCGACCAGCCAGCGCTCGCGTCGGCCGAGACCGCCCTCGCCGCGCAGTCGCTTGAGCAATACCGCGCAGTCCGGCAGGAACCCGGCGAGAGCCCGAGCGTCCGTCGGCCGGCCGAACGCCAGGAGCGCGCAGACAAGCGCCGCGTAGATCAGTGCGAACGCAGCGAACCCCAGCAGCGCGGCTGTCCAGACGCTCACGACCGCCAGGGTACGGCGGTCGCAGTCGCAATCCGGCCCTCACCCCGCGCCCCTCGACCGGTAATGAGAGGTCGCAGTCGCGATCCAGCCCTCCCGCAGCGCCCACGAGCGGAGGATCGTCGATGTCCGGCGCCGCACGTGGCGTCAGGCGCGGCGAGATCCGCGAAACGCCTAGAGGGTCCAGTGGTGGGCGATGTGTGACGCCGCCCGCGACGTCAGGAAGTCGGCGGCTACCGACGCGGGTGGCTCGTCGCCGGCGAGCGCCTCGAGCGTCGCCGCGACCGACGCGGCGAGCGCGTCGAGCGCGTAGCCGCCCTCGAGGACCGCGCCGACCGGTGCTCCGACCCGCTCGCCGAGCGCGCGGACATGGCGGGCCATGGCGCCGAACGAGGCCGCGTCCAGCGTGCAGCGGCCGTTCGGGTCGTCCCGGTGGGCGTCGTACCCGGCCGAGATCAGGACGAGGTCGGGGTCGAACTCTTCCGCTGCGGGGATGACGATGTGCTCGAGCAGCGACAACCAGGCGTCCTCGTCGGAGCCGGCCGGCACCGGCAGGTTGATCGAGTAGCCCTCGCCCTCGCGCACGCCGACGTCGTCGATCTGCCCGGTTCCGGGGAAGGCGCGCGATTCGTGGATGCTCGCGAACAGCACGACGTCGCTGGCGCGGAAGATGTCGTTGGTCCCGTCGCCATGGTGCACGTCCCAGTCGAGGATGAACACGCGGCCGGAGCCGAGCACGTCGATCGCGTGGCGCGCCGCCACGGCCACGTTGTTGATCAGGCAGAAGCCGGACGTGGTGTCCCAGCGCGCGTGGTGGCCCGGCGGACGCGTGCCGCAGAAGCCCACGCGCGCCTCGCCGGCGAGCAGCGCATCGGTCATGGCGATCGCCGCGCCGGCCGCGTGGAACGCGGCGCGACAGGACCCGGAGCTGACGACGGTGTCCTCGTCCAGCCGTCCCCCGCCCGCGTCGCACAGCGCGCGCAGCTCGTCCAGGTACTCGGTCGCGTGGGCGGCGGCGAGTGCCGCGGGGTCGGCCGGCGGCGCCTCGCGCCGGGTGTACCCGCACCAGTCGCGGCGCTCCAGCTCGCGCTCGATCGCGGTGATCCGCGCAGCGCATTCCGGGTGCTCGCCCGTGTCGTGGTCGAACGAGGCCGGGTGCGAGAAGTACAGGGGAGCAGCGCGCACAAGCGCCACGCTACCCGCTACGCGCGCGCCCGCCGCGGCCGCAGCCCGACCGCTTGCAGTTTGCTGTGTTCGTTGCTAAACTGCAAACAACCGATTCCCCAGACGAAGGACGAGATCATGGCCACCGCCACAGCCCCCAAGACCACCGCCGCCGACGCAACGACTGAGCGCGTCCGCGAGCTCAACGAGCAGATCATCGCCGCCAGCAAGAAGGCCGGCGGCGCCTACCTCGACGCCTACGAGAAGGCGCTCGACTCGATCGCCGGGTACCAGACCAAGATGGTCCAGAAGACCGACGACGCCGAGTGGCTCTCGACCGTCATCGACGTGCAGGCGCGCTTCGCGCGTGAGGTCAGCAGGCTCTACGTCTCCGCTGGCCGCGAGCTGCTCAAGTAGCAGGCGCTACCGAGGGGCATGGGCGCCGGCGCGCCCGTGCCCTTCGCCTCTTGGCCAAGGGTTAGCTCACCACTCGCTAATCTGCAAGCAGTTGGCTGGCCGCCGGGGGCCAACCATGGATCGAAGGAGACCTGACCCCATGACCACGCCCCAGACCTGTCCGCCGACCTTTGAGGACATCGCGATGGAGGACGGCATCTCCTCCTGGACGGCACTGGCGACAAGCACCGCCGACTACTGGTCCAGCGCCATCCAGCGCCAGGCCACGCCGCTGCAGCTCATACAGGAGTTCGGCCAATGGCTGGACGTGTCCGCAAACCGCGGGCGCCCGTCATGGTCGACGCCGCACGAGATCGTCTTCGAAGCGCCTGTCGCGCGGCTGCGCGACTTCTCCACGTCGGGCCGCAGGGCCGGCGTGATCCCGACGCTCGTCCTGCCGCCGCAGGCCGGGCATGACTCGTGCATCGTCGACTACTCGCCGCAGCAGAGCCAGATGCGCACGATTCTGCGCGCCGGCCTCACGCGGGCCTTCACGCTCGACTGGATCGGCGCGACCGCGGCGACGCGGGACGCGACGATCGACGACTACCTCAGCGTCATCGACCAGGCGGTCGACCACGCCGGCGGGCACGTCAACCTGATCGGGAACTGCCAGGGCGGCTGGCTGGCGACGATCTACGCCGCGCTGCGCCCGGACAAGGTCAACACGCTGACGATCGGCGGCGCGCCGATCGACTTCCACGCCGGCGAGCCGGTGATCGGCGCCGTCATGGATCGCGTCGCTCCGGGCGGCGACCTGGGCGTCTACAAGGCGCTCGTGGCCGCGGGCGACGGCGTGCTCAAGGGCGAGCACATGCTCGCGGGCTTCATCATCATCAAGCCGGACAACGAGCTCGCGCGCCAGGCGCAGCTGCTGGTCAACATCCACGACGCCGATCACGTCGCGCGCTACCGCGAGTTCGAGGACTGGTTCAAGTTCACCCAGGACATCCCGGGCGCGTTCTACCTGTGGATCGTCGAGCACCTGTTCCGCGACAACGAACTGCTGCACGGCAAGCTGGAGATCGCGGGCGAGTACGTCGACCTGTCGCGGATCGCCTGCCCGCTGAACCTGCTCGCGGGCGCGACCGACCACATCACGCCGCCGGACCAGGTGTTCGCGCTGGCCGATGTGGCGAGCACGCCGGCGGCCGACGTCACGCGCCGGATCACGACCGGCGGCCACCTCGGCCTGTTCATGGGGCGCGAGGCGCTCGAGGAGCACTGGCCGCCGCTGCTGGAGCAGGTCGTGCGCCACTCGTAGTGGCCGCGCTCGCCGGCCCTAGTCGGCGAAGGCCTTGTAGACCTCGAGCAGCGCCCGGCGCTGGGCGGGCGTCAGCCGCTCGTCGGCGCGGATCGCCTCGATCACCGGCGACGGGCCCTCAGGCTCGAGCGGCACGCCGGCGTCTTCGCGCAGGGCGTCGGCCGAGGTCTGCAGCGACGCGGCGATCGCGTTCAGCACCGTCTCGGACGGAGCCCGCAGCCCGCGCTCGATCTGCGAGAGGTAGGGGTTGGAGATGCCGGACATCTCGGCGAACTGCCGCATCGACAACTCCTGGAGCTCCCGCTGGCGGCGGATGAACTCACCCAGAGGGCTGGCCGGCTTGGGCATCGGGCCGAGCATAGCCGCGCTCAGCGCGCGGTCCAGCCCTGGTCCATCGTCACCGGAGCGCCGCTGAAGGCGCGGCCGTCCGGGCCCAGCAGGAACGCCACGACCGCGGCGACCTCCGCCGGTTCGATCAGGCGCTTGATCGCCTGCGGGGCAAGGATCACGTCCTCGAGCACGCGCTCCACCGGCAGATCGTGCGCCCGCGCCTGGTCGGCGATCTGGGCCTCGACGAGCGGCGTGCGCACATATCCCGGGCAGACGGCCGTCGCGCTGATGCCGTGTGGTGCGCCTTCGAGCGCGAGCGTCTTGACGAACCCCAGCAGCCCGTGCTTGGCCGAGACGTAGGCCGACTTGAACGGGGAGGCCACGAGCCCGTGCACCGAGGCGATCGCGACGAAGCGCCCCTCGCCCGCGGCGACCAGGTGCGGCCACGCGTGCCGCGCGAGCAGGAACGGGCTTGTCAGCAGCAGCGCGAGCATCGCGTCCCACTGATCCTCCGGGAAGTCCGCGATCGGCGCGACGTGCTGGAAGCCGGCGTTGGGGATCACCGCGTCGATCCGCCCGAACCGGCCCACGGCCGTCGTGATGGCCAGGGCGTTCCCGGTCCGCGTCGTCAGATCAGCCGTGAGGTCGACGTCGCCGCGGACGTCGACGCGCAGCACGTCCCAGCCGTCAGCGGCCAGTCGCTGCGCGACGGCGGCGCCGATGCCGCTCGCCGCCCCCGTGACGATCGCCGACCGGGTCACATGTCCATCCCGCCGTTGACGTCCCAGACCTGCCCGGTGATGTACGACGAGGCGTCCGCGCAGAGGAAGTGCACGACGCGGCCGATCTCCTCCGGGCGGCCCAGGCGGCCGAGCGGGATCTTGGCCTTGATGCCCTCGAGCACCTTCTCGGGAACGTGCTCGAGCATCTCCGTCGCGATGAAGCCCGGCGCGACGGTGTTGACGGTGATGCCGATGCCCTCGTCGTCCTGCTTGCCGGCGCGCTTCAGCATGAACGCGGCCTCGCGGGCGAGCGTCTTGGTCAGGCCGAACAGGCCGGACTTCGACGCGGCGTAGTTGGCCTGGCCGATGTTGCCGGTCTCGCCGATGATCGAGGAGATGTTCACGATCCGCCCGGATCCGCGCTCGATCATGTGCGGCAGGACCGCCTGACTCATGAAGAAGGCCCCCGAGAGGTTGACGGCGAGGACCCTGTACCAGTCCTCGTCGGTCATCTTCAGGACGGTCTTGTCGATCGTGATGCCGGCGTTGTTGACGAGGATGTCCAGGCGCCCGTGCGTGGCGATCACCTCGTCGATCGTCCTGCGGCAGTCCTCCGCGGACCCGACGTTGCCCTGGTGAATGCTGGCCTGGATCCCGGCCTGCTGGAGCTCGAGCTTGAACGCGTTCGCATTCTCGGTGTCGCGGGAATAGCCGGCGGCGACGATCGCTCCCTGCGAGCAGAACGAGCGGGAGATCGCCGCGCCGATGCCGCGCGTCCCTCCGGTCACGAACGCGACGCGGCCGACGAGCTTCTCGCCCCGGTCGGCGGCGACCAGTGCGGGATCAACGGTGAGGGTGACGGACATGGTGTTCCCTTCTGGGGGGGTCAGCGATCTGAGCGCTCGGCGAGCCAGTCGGACAGCTCGGGCCAGATCTCGGTTCTTGCCCTCGAGCCGGCCATCAGGCCGATGTGGCCTCCCGAACGGCCGAGGTGGGTGACGTCCTTGCTGGAGACGAGGTCGATCAGCGGCAGCGTGCCCGCGGGCGGAGCGATGTGATCGCCGTCGGCCGTGAGGATCAGGAGGTTCTGCTCGATCCGGCGCAGGTCGACGCGCTGGCCGCGCAGCCGCAGCCGGCCGGCGACGAGCCGGTTCTCCTTGTACATCCAGGTGATCCATTCGCGGAATGCTCGACCGGCGAACGGCGGGTTGTCCGCGACCCACTTCGCCATCGCCTGGTGGCCGGCGCGGACGTCCTTGCCGGCGAGGACGCTCATGAACAGGCGGCGGTTGGTCGTGACGTAGTTCGTGACGGGCTTCATCAGCTTGTTGGCCGTGTCGATGCCCGAGCCCGGCACGGCGCCGTAGCTGTCGGCGATCAGGTCGACGTCGAAGTCCTCGCCGCCGACCCAGCGGGTGTAGAGCGAGCCGCTCGGATCGATCGGCGTCGTCAGCAGCAGCGCGTTGCGGACCGGTCCGCCGGGATGCAGCGCGCAGTACATGGCGCAGAGCGTCCCGCCGATGCACCAGCCGAGCAGCGTCAGCTCCTCCGCGCCGCTGGCGATGAGCGTCTCGCGGACCGCCCAGTGCAGCTCGTCGCAGACGTACTCTGCGAGTCCCATCTCGGCGTCCTCCTCGTCGGGGACGCCCCAGTCGACGAGGAAGACGTCGTAGCCCTCGGCGAGCAGGAACTCGACGAACGAGTTGCCGGGCCGCAGGTCGAAGATGTCGGGCCGGTTGATCAGCGCGAACACGAGCAGCACCGGAATCTCGTACTGGCGGGTGGCCGAGCGGTAGCGGTACAGCGTCGTTCCGCGGTGGGTCCAGACGACCTCGCGGGGGGAGCAGCCGATCCGCGCGTCCGGCGTCGTCAGGACGATGTTCGTGAACTCGACCGTCGCCCTCGGCAGGCGTGCCAGGTGCTCGAGTGCGTTCATCGCTTGGCGGGGTGCCCGTTGGCGGGCTGGCGCGCCGCGGCCTTGGCCTTCGGGATCGGGACCGGCGGCGGGCGCTCGGCGCGCAGCGCCTCGATCTCCTGGAGCAGGCGCTCGAGTTTGTCCTCGGTCCGCGCCAGCTGCCCGCTGAGCCGCACGATGTCGCGCCGGCCGGCGACCCGCAGGTTGCGCAGGACCAGGTCCATCGCGTCGTTGCTCAGCCGCGTGAGCGCGGCGGTGTTCTCGGCCAGCTGGCCGAGCATCCCGCTGAAGCCCGCGGTGCCGACGAGGTTCTCCATCGCGCGCGCTGCCTGGGCCTCGGCTTCGTCGCCGGCCCGCCGCGCCCGTTCGCCCACGGCGTCATGCGTCACGTCTCGTTTCTCAGGCACCCCCATGAGGTACCACGCGCAGCACGGCGCGTCATCCGTGGAGTGCAGCGCGCCGCGATGTGCCAACTACTGACGGGTGGCCGGGATGCCACTGCGTCGCGAGCCGGCGGCGCAGCTCGCCGACCTGCCGCCGCGAGATCGGGACCTCGCTCCCGTCGGCCATCACGATCATCACCGCGCCGTTCAACGGCGCGCGCATCTCGGTCGCGCGCCGCAGGTTGACGATGTAGCCGCGATGGACGCGGACGAACCCGAACGACTCCCAGCTGAACTCGATATCGGTCAGCCGGGCGCGCAGCAGGAAGCGGCCCTCGTCTGCGTGGACGCGGATGTAGTCGCCGTTGGCCTCCAGGAAGAGGATCGACGAGCGCGCGAGCAGGCGTGTGCCGCCGCCGTGCGAGTTGTCGAGCAGCACGACGCCCTCGTCGGGGCCGGCGGCCTCCGCCGGGACCTCGGCGGTCGTCGCGGACTCCGAGCCGACCGCGACGCGCTCCAGCGCCGCGTGCAGGCGAGCAGGCGTGACGGGCTTGACCAGGTAGTCCACGGCGTCGAGCTCGAACGCCTCGACCGCCGCGGATTCATCCGCGGTCACGAAGACCACCGCGGGCGGATGGGCGAAGTGCTGCAGCACGCGCGCGAGCGCCAGCCCGCTGAACCCCGGCATCTGGACGGCGAGGAACAGCGCGTCGAAGGGCGAGTCCAGCAGCATCATCAGCGCCTGTTGAGCGCCGCCGGCGCTGTCGACCCGATCGACCAGCCCGGACGAGCCGAGGCCGCGCACGAGCTTTGCGAGCGCCGCGCCGTCGTCATCGACGGCCAGCACGGTGAGGCCGTGGTCAGGCACGTGGCTCAGCGCCGAGTGCTCTCGGCCGGTGGGCTGCGAAGGCCCCGTTGCAGGCGCCGAGCGGGCGGGTGTCCATGAGTCGGTCCTCTCCTACCCAGGGTACGCCTCGACCACTCATCGCGTGAGCGGACCGGTTGACGTGGCACACACCCGCTCGGTCGCCGCCGCACTGGACGGCACGGGCCGGCGGCGCGACGGTGACGTGTTCCCCCTGATGTTCCGAAGGAGAGAGTTCATGCCCGCCACCGTCGTTCCAGTCCCACTTGACACCGCCAAGACCCCGGTTGCCCACAACGGCAGCACGCCGGTGCCCGTCGACCCGGTGAAGATCGCCGACCCGGCCGCGCTCGGACTCGCCGGCTTCGCGCTCACGACCTTCATGCTGTCGATGGTCAACGCCAACTGGATCGACAAGTCCGTCGAGCCGGTCGTCTTTGCGATGGCGCTCACGATGGGCGGCCTGGCGCAGCTGCTGGCCGGCATGTGGGAGTTCCGCAAGGGCAACACCTTCGGCGCCACGGCGTTCAGCGGGTTCGGCGCGTTCTGGCTGTCCTTCTGGGCGTTCGTCCAGTTCTACGCCGTCAAGATCCCGGCCGAGCAGGTCGGTCACGCCGTCGGCCTCTTCCTGCTGACGTGGGCGGGCTTCACCGCGTTCATGACGATCGCCTCGTTCGGCGTCAGCCGCGCCGTGAACGTCGTCTTCCTGCTGCTGCTGCCGACGTTCATCCTGCTCGGGCTGGGCAACTACAACGCCAACACCGACCTGATCCATGCGGGCGGCTACCTCGGGATCGCCACCGCGCTGGCGGCCGTCTACGCCGCCGCCGCCTCGGTCACCAATGCCACGTTCGGCCGGATCGTCCTGCCGACCAAGCCGCTGCGCTAAAGGAGCCACGCGCGATATGACATCAGCAACCGTTCCGACCACGGAGCTCGACCAGCGCCTGGAGGCGCTGCTCGACCACCAGGAGATTCCCGTCCCGCCGGCCTTCGCCGCGGCAGCGACGATCAGCGACCGGCGCGCGCTCGACGAGCTTGCCGCGGCCGACCCCGTCGCCTGGTGGGCGGCGCAGGCCCGCGAGCTGCTCGACTGGGAGACCCCGTTCACGGAAACGCTCGACGACTCCAGGCCGCCGTTCTATCGCTGGTTCGCCGACGGCACGCTCAATGCGTCGGTGCAGTGTCTGGACCGGCACGTCGACGCCGGGCTCGGCGACCGCGTCGCCTACCACTGGCACGGCGAGGAGGGCGAGACCCGCGAGATCACCTACGCCGCGCTGCTCGAGGACACCCAGCGGCTGGCGAACGTGCTGCGCAGTCGCGGCATCAAGGCCGGTGACGTCGTCGGGATCTACCTGCCGATGATCCCGGAGGTCGCCGTCGCGATGCTCGCCTGCGCCCGCATCGGCGCGGTGCACAACGTCGTCTTCGGCGGCTTCAGCGCCGAGTCCGCGGCGGAGCGGATGGAGATCTCGCACGCCAAGGCGCTGATCACCGCCGACGGCGCGCGGCGCAAGGGCAAGGTCGCGCCGGTCAAGGCGACGCTCGACCCGGCGCTCGGCGCCCTGGGCGACCTGAAGACGGTCATCGTCGTGCGCAACACCGGCGTGGACTGCCCGATGGACGCCGAGCGCGACGTCGACTACCACGCGGCGCTCGCGGCGGCGGAGCCCGTCTGCGCGCCGGTCGCTGTCGGCGCCGAGCACCCGCTGTTCATCCTCTACTCGTCCGGATCGACGGCCAAGCCGAAGGGCATCGTCCACACCACGGGCGGCTACCTCACCGGCGTCGCCTGGACGCAGCGCAACTGCTTCGACCTGAATCCGGAGAGCGACGTCTGGTTCTGCACGGCCGACGTCGGCTGGATCACCGGGCACAGCTACATCGTCTACGGGCCGCTGATCAACGCCGCGACGAGCGTGATGTTCGAGGGTGCCCCGGACTACCCGCACAAGGGGATCTGGTGGGAGCTGGTCGAGCGCTCCGGCGTGACGATCTTCTACACCGCGCCGACGGCGATCCGCTCGTGCATGAAGTGGGGCGCGGAGATCCCGGCGGGCTTCGACCTGTCCTCGCTGCGCCTGCTCGGGACGGTCGGCGAGCCGATCAACCCCAAGGCCTGGCACTGGTACCGCGAGGTCATCGGCGGCGGGACCGCCCCGGTCGTCGATACCTGGTGGCAGACGGAGACCGGCGCGATCATGATCACCACGCTCCCCGGCGCGCAGGCGATGAAGCCCGGCAGTGCCGGCACCGCGCTCCCGGGGATCAAGGCGGGTCTGCGGATCGTCGACGGCGAGGAGCATGACGCCACGACGGGCGTGCTGGTCCTCGAGACGCCGTGGCCGGCGATGCTCCGGACGCTGTACGGCGACGATGACCGCTACGTCGCCACGTACTGGTCGCGCTACGGCGAGCACACCTACCTCGTCGGTGACGCGGCGAACATCGATGACGACGGCTACATCTCGATCGTCGGCCGCATCGACGACGTGATCAATGTGTCCGGGCACCGCCTGTCGACGGCGGAGGTCGAAAGCGCGATCGTCGCCCACCCCGATGTCGCCGAGGCGGCAGTCGTCGCCCAGGCCGACGCGCTGACGGGACAGGCGATCGTCGCCTTCGTCACCCTCAGGAGTCAGCTGACCGGCGACGCCGACATGGTGGCCGAGCTGCGTGACCACGTCGCCCAGCGCATCGGCAAGCTCGCTCGTCCGAAGCGGATCCTGTGGGCCGACGAACTCCCCAAGACCCGCTCGGGCAAGATCATGCGCCGCCTGCTGCGCGACATCGCCGAAGGCCGCACGCTCGGCGACGTCACCACGCTCAAGGACCCGGCCGTCGTCGCCTCTCTGGAATCACAGATCGCGGCGGACTAGACCCCCCAGGCCTGGATCCCGAGGAACAGAAGGCCCCGCAAGCGCGGGGCCTTCTTGTGTTCCGGAGTTCCTCTCAGGCGCCGCCGGGCGTGCGCTCAACCGCAGCCGGTGTTGTTGCCGCACTGCGTGCAGGTGTAACACGCACCCGTCCGCTGCATCATCCCGCCGCATTGGCTGCAGGCCGGCCCGAGCTCCAGGCCGCTCATCTTCGCCGGGCGCACCGGCGGGGCGTCGGTGAACGCGGCCGCGGGCGGCAGCGCGTCGTCGTCCTCATCATCGGGGTCGCTCGCGCTGCTGCCGCCGTTGCCGGGCACGGCCATCGGGGTCGCGGTGTCCGAGCTGTACGAGGTCGCGGCCTCCTGTGCGGCCTTTCGGGCGCGGACCTCGGCGGTCATGATGCCGAGCTCCTCCTGGACGTCGACGCCGAGGAAGCGCGAGGCGAGCCAGCGCATGATGTAGTCGGGCATCGACTTGGCGAACGGGATCTCCGTGTTCTGGGTGATCCCTTCCGGCTCGAAGCGCATGTAGGCGAACTTCTGCACCAGCGTCTCGAGCGGCACGCCGTACTGCAGCGCGATCGAGATCGACGTCGCGAACGAGTTCATCATCCAGCGCATCGTCGAGCCCTCCTTGCCGATGTCGGTGAGGAAGATCTCACCGACGCGGCCGTCCTCGTACATGCCGGCGGTGATGTAGCCCTCGTGCCCGCCGATCGAGAACTTGTGCGTGATCGACTGACGTTCGCGCGGCATCCGGCGGCGGGCCGGGCCGACCTCGCCCTTGGCCTTGACGATCGCCTCGTCGACCTGCGCCTGCGTGAACATCGGCTCGCCGGCGGTGAGCGGCGCGTCGTCCTGCGCGTCGGTGCGCAGCGCCTGCGCGGTCTTGGAGCCGTCGCGGTAGATCGCGAGCGCCTTGACGCCCAGGCGCCAGGCGTCGACGTAGGCGTCGTAGATGTCCTCGACCGTCGAGCTGGCCGGCATGTTGACGGTCTTGGAGATCGCGCCGGAGATGAACGGCTGGACGGCGCCCATCATCTTGATGTGCCCCATCGGCGAGATCGCCCGTTCGCCGACCGCGACGTCGAACACCGGCAGGTGCTCGTCCGTCAGGCCGGGCGCGCCGACGATCGTGTTGTGCTCGGCGATGTGCGCTTCGATCTGCTCGACCTGCTCGGCGCTGTAGCCGAGGTTGGCCAGCGCTGAGGGCACCGTCTGGTTGACGATCGTCATCTGACCGCCGCCGACGAGCTCCTTGAACTTGACGAGCGAGAAGTCCGGCTCGATGCCGGTCGTGTCGCAGTCCATCAGGAACGAGATCGTCCCCGTCGGCGCGAGCACCGTGGCCTGCGCGTTGCGGTAGCCGTAGCGGTCGCCGAGCTCGACGGCGTCGTCCCACGAGCGCCGCGCCGCGGCGAGCAGCTCGGTGTCGGAGACCTGCGAGTCGGGCAGCGCGTAGCTCGCGTCGCGATGCATCCGCATGACCGTGTTGTGGCCCTCGCGGTTCTCCGCGTAGCGCTCGTACGGGCCGATCGCGGCGGCGATCCTGGCCGACTGCGCGTAGGCACGGCCGGTCATCAGCGCGGTCATCGCGGCGGCGGCGCCGCGACCGGCGTCGGAGTCGTACGGCACGCCGTTGGCCATCAGGTAGGCGCCGAGGTTGGTGTAGCCCAGGCCGAGCTGGCGGAATGCGCGGGCGTTGACGCCGATCTCCTCGGTCGGGTAGCTCGACGGGCCGACGACGATCTCCTGCGCGAGGAAGACGATGTCGGTCGCGTGCTCATAGGCCGGCGTGTCGAGCGTGCCGTCCGGGCGGCGGAACTTCATCAGGTTCAGCGACGCCAGGTTGCAGGCCGAGTTGTCGACGTGCATGTACTCGCTGCACGGGTTGGACGCGTTGATCCGCCCCGACTTGGGCGAGGTGTGCCACTGGTTGATGATCGTGTCGTACTGGATGCCCGGATCGGCGCAGCGCCAGGCGGCCTGCGCGATGTCGCGCATCAGCTCGCGCGCGGGGATCGGCTCGCCGACGGTCCGGCCGTCGGCGCGCGCCTTCAGCGACCACGGCTCGTCGTTGTCGAGCGCGTGCATGAAGTCATCGGACACGCGGACCGAGTTGTTCGCGTTCTGGTACTGGATCGACTTGAAGCCCTCGCCGTCGATCGACATGTCGAACCCGGCGTCGCGCAGCGCGGCAGCCTTGTCCTCCTCCTTGGCCTTGCACCAGATGAACTCGCGCACGTCCGGATGGTCGATGTCGAGCACGACCATCTTCGCCGCGCGGCGCGTCTTGCCGCCGGACTTGATCGTCCCGGCCCAGGAGTCGGCGCCGCGCATGAACGAGACCGGGCCGCTGGCGGTGCCGCCCTTGCTCAGCGGCTCCATCGACCCGCGGATGTTGGAGAGGTTGATGCCTGAGCCCGAACCGCCGCGGAAGATCTTGCCCTCCTTGGTGTTCCAGTCGAGGATCGAGTCCATCGTGTCGTCGACGCTGAGGATGAAACAGGCGCTGCACTGCGGCTGCTCCTCGAACCCGACGTTGAACCAGACCGGTGAGTTGAACGCCGCCATCTGGTGGAGCAGGATGTAGGTGAGCTCGTCCTCGAAGGCGTCGGCGTCGTCGCCGGTGGCGAAGTAGCCGCGGGCGCGGCCCCAGTCGGCGATCGTCCCCGACACGCGCGAGATCATCTGCTTGACGGAGCGCTCGCGAGCCGGCGAATCGACCTGGCCGCGGAAGTACTTCTGGGCGACGATGTTGGTCGCGTTCTGGGACCACGTCGTCGGGAACTCGACGCCGACCTGCTCGAAGGCGATCTTGTCGCCATGACCGATCCGCGCGTCGCGCAGCTCCCACTCGACGGTGTCGAACGGGTGGACCCCGGGACTCGTAAAGCGACGCGAGATATTCATCGCGCGCCCTTGGCGCACGTCCTCGATCAGGCTCGCTTGACTGGTCTGCGGGGTCATCGTCATGGTGCTCCTGCTCCTCTCTCCTGCCACGAAACGGGTCGTTTGCGGCGTCCTCTGTGGGTGTCCGGCGGAACCACTGACCCTCTCACCGAGGGCGGACGGAAAGCCGGTCTCCGGACGGCTGCGGAGCGGGAGGTTGTACCCCTTCAGGATAGGCCCCGACGGCGTTCTTCCCGCATCCTGCGGGAAGCGCAGGACGGACCCTTACGGGCTGATGCAGACGTTTCCCCGGACGTTGCGGGAGAAGCGTCAGCGAGCGTGCTTCTTCGGCGCGCAGGTCTTGTAGCGGCGCGTCGCGCTGATCGTCTTGCCGCTCTTCAGCTTCAGCGTGATCTTGACGGTGAAGCGGCCCTTGGGCAGCTTGCGCAGATCGACCTTCGAGCGCAGGCGAGCGCCCTTGCGGACGGCCACGCTCTTGCCGTTGACGCGCACCTGGGCCGAGACCACGTCGGCGCTGGCGGGGACGCGCAGCCGGATCTGGAACAGCCGGCGGCTGACGCACTTCTTGATCGACGGGAACACGACGAGGTCGGCGACCCTCAGCGCCGGCGGCGGCTTGACGACCGGGATGCTGACGGGCGGTGTGGTGGCCGGCGGCGGTGGGGTCACCGGCGTCGTCACCCCACCTGAGCAGGCCTCGTTGGCCGAGAACCGCAGCAGCTGCGGAACATCCGTGAACACGTCGTCGACCTTGATGCGGCGCATCCCCGTGGCGTACGCGCCCGCGGACGTCAGCACCAGGTCCATCGCGCTGTTGGGCTGCATCGGATCCGGGACGTAGTTGTCGACGCCCGCCGGGCTGCCGCCGGGCGCGAACGTCGGATCAAGCGTCCCGTCGTCGTTGAGGCGCGACAGCGCAAGTCCAGCACCGTGCGCCAGCACGAGGATCTTGCCGTCGACGCACTGCGTGGCGACATCCAGCCCGCGTCCCCCGGCGGCGGCCAACTGCACGACGCCCGTGGTCGGCGTGCCCGTCCCGAAGCTCGGATCCAGCGTCCCCGCAGTCGTCCAGCGGGCGATCGTCATGGCGCCGCCGAGACCCAGCGTCGTCTGTCCCACGACGACGGGGCGGCCCTGCGCGTCGACCGTGACGCCGTAGTCCGTGACGTTGTTCCCGACCAGGCCGAGGCTGCTGCGTGCGATGCCGTTGGTACCGAAACCCGGGTCGGGCTTCCCGTCCGCGGCGAGCCGCCCGACGACCCACTCCGCGTAATCGTCGTAGGCGGCGACGACCGCGCCGCCGGCGGGCAGGGCGTGGATCGCGTTGAGCTCCGTCCCGCTGTCGCCGATCGGCGTCCAGCCGCCCATCGTGCCGTAGGTGCTGTCAGGTGCGCCGGCGCTGGTGAAGCGCGCGACGAACCCGGAAGGCCGCTGACACGGAATGCAGGAGATCAGGAGCGTGCCGCTTACGAGGATGCCGCCGTCCTTGTCCAGCGCGATGCCTGAGGGCCACGGCTTCGCCATCGTTCCCGGCAGCGCCGTCGCGACGGCCGTACCGCCGGTACCTAAGCCCGGGTCGGGGGTCCCGGCAGTGGTCAGGCGCGTGAGCTCGATCTGCCAGGCGTAGCCCGTCTCGCCAGTGTAGGTCAGGACGATCGGCCGGTCCTGCGCGTCGACAACGACGCCGACGTTGCGCACGTCGGTGCCGGCCATCAGCGTGACCGTCCCGCCGGTCCCGAACGCCGTGTCGAGCTGGCCCTGCGGTGTGAGCCGCTGGACGTTGACCTGCCGCACCGGCCCGCCGTTGAGCTGTGGCTCCTGCGTCGCCGACAGGTACGCCCGCCCCAGCGAGTCGATCGCGACCGTCTGCGAGTCCTCGGCCCCCGGGAACGTCGTCATGAACGAGCCGCTGTAGACCCCGCCGGTCGCAAAGGTCGTGTCGAGCTCGCCCGGCGCCGCGAAGGCTGCCGGGGCGGCGAGCGCCGCGAGGACGGCCGCGAGGATCAGCGAACGGACGACGGTTCGAACGGGGCTGGTCATGCCGGGCACAGTGGATGCGCAACGCACCGAAGTCAAGCGCGGCGCGCAGCGCGTGCCGTCAGCGACCGAGCCGCAGGAAGTCGCGAAATTCCGCTGCGCGCAGGCTCAGGCGCCAGTTCGCCTCGCCGGCGGCGTGGCGCCAGCGCGCCATCCCCCGCGAACTCCAGCCGCGCCAGCGGGCGAACGCCGCGAGCCCGGTCAGCAGCGCTAGCAGGGCAGCCACGGCGATGATCGCCAGCGCCGTCCCGGACAGTCCGCCGTCGGCCTTGCGGCGCACGCCCTGCGGGCCGGTCGCGCCGCTGGCGCCGGCGGCGCTCGTCGTCGGCTTCGGGGCTGGAGTTGCGCTCGTCGTGGCCGGCGGCGTCGGCGTTACCGGCGTCGTGTCGACGGGCGCGGGAGCGGGCTTGCCGGCCGTCGGCTCAACGGCGTTGGCCTTGACGGTCGCGTCGGGGTTCTTCTTGGCCGCGGTGGAGCCGGTCGCCCCGGTGGTCGCGGCGACCGCGGGCGCCACGGCCAGCAGCACGGCACAGAGGCCGAGCGCGAGGATCTTCAGGGACCGCAGGAGCATCGGCCGCGATCGTAGCCACCCGCCCGCTCAGTCGAGCAGGTCCGACACGGCGCCGATCGCGTCGGCGAGCACGGTCAGCGGGTCCTGCGCGGCGTCGATCACGCGGATCCGGTCGGGCTCCAGCGCGGCCAGGTCCTCGTAGACGAGCGCAACCGCGCCAAAGAACGTCTCGTCCTCGAGCTCGAGCCGATCGGCGGCCTGCGCACGCACGCCCTGGCGTTCGCGGCCGAGCGCCGGATCGACGCGCAGCAGCAGCGTGCGGTCGGGGACCAGGCCGGCCGTGGCGAAGCGGTTCAGCTCCGCGATCGCCTCCACGCCGAGGCCGCGCCCGCCGCCCTGGTAGGCCAGCGACGAGTCGACGAAGCGATCGAGCAGCACCCATGTTCCGCCGTCGAGCAGCGGCAGCAGCCGCTCGTGGACGAGCTGCGCGCGGGCAGCCGCGTAGACGAGCGCCTCGGCCCGCGGATCGACGCTCAGTGAGGGATCCTTGACGACCTCGCGCAAGCGCTCGGACAGCGCCGCGCCGCCCGGTTCGCGCAGCAGCTGCGCGTCGATCCCGCGCTCGGTGAGCACGTCAAGCAGGCCGGCGGCGAGCGTCGTCTTGCCCGCACCGTCGATGCCCTCGATCGTGATCAGGCGGCCGCGCATGCCGCGCAAGCTAGTGGAGCCGGAGCCCGGGCGGGCCGCCGCTGCCGGCGACCCGCCCGCCCCCATCAGCTCAGCAGAGCGGCGGCCCGAACGGATAGGCCTCCGTCGTGTGGATGTTGTGCGTGAAGCAGCTCCCATTGGTCGGATCGTCGAGGAACAGCAGGTCGCCCGCGCCCTGGGACCGCGGGTCCGGGGCCGTCCCGTTGTGCAGGACGATGTTCTTGGTCACCGTCATCCGCAGCGTCGAGTCGCCCGTGATCGGATCGCCTGCCGCGCCGACGCCGACCGTGTCGTTGCCGGTCACCACGTTGGCGCGGACGGTGTAGTCGTGCGCGCCGACGACGAGAACGCCGCTGCCGGAAGGCAGCAGCTGCAGGTCGTCCTGGAACGGACCGCAGCCCGGCAGGTTGCGCGCGTCGCAGACCGGCGGGAACGCATTGGGCCGGTTGTTGTTGCTGACGATGTTGTTCTCGATCAGCGCGAGGCTGTTGACCGAGGTCGGCAGCCCGGGCAGCACGATCGCGAAGATGCCGACCGTGTTGCCCGTCGTGATGTTGCGGCGCACGAAGCTGTTGTGCGTGTTCTCCAGCTCGATCGCGAGCTCGCCGTTGGTGAGGTAGTTGTCCTCGACGCGGATGTTCTCGTCGACGCCGACGTAGATCGTGGCGTCGTTGCCGCCGCCGCCCGTGTTGTGATCGATCAGGCCGTCGCGCGAGCAGCGCGGGAAGATCCCGTACTCGCGGTTGTCCTGGTAGCGCCCGCCGGTGACGCGGAAGCGGTCGACGCCCATCAGGAAGATCCCGGTGTCGTCGGCGTTGCGGATCGTCATCCCGCTCTGCGTGAAGTTGCGCACCTGGTAGACCGGCGACGACGTCCCGCAGCTCGGATCGGGGTTCAGCGAGCCATCAGGATTCTGGTGGCCGACGGTGATCCCGTAGCGGTGACCGGCGGCGTTGATCACCGCGCCCGACCCGCCGCGGATCGTGATGTTGTTCTTCTCGACGTTGACCGTCGGGCCGGTGTAGGTCCCGTTGGAGACGAAGATCGTGTCGCCGGGCGATGCGGCGTTGACCGCGTTCTGGATCGATGCGGTGCTGCCGGTCGGCGGGACGACGAGCGTCGCCGCCTGGGCGGCCGGCGCAAGCAGCAACAGCCCCGTGACGACGAGCAGGGGTGCAAGTGCACGAGCCGAGCGGATGTGCGTGAGGACCATCGTCCTCTCCTCTCCTGGAGTCGACGCACGATCGCCCGCAGGCCAACGTGCCTGGAAGTCGACCGTATCCGCGCGCGCAGCCCGGGCGCAACCACGCGACTTGCCCGCCCGTGGGAGGATCAGCCGATGAGCGACGCGGCCAACCTGGCGATCATCGAGCAGCTCTACTCGGCGCTGGATCGCGGCGACGGCGATGCGATGGCGGCGCTGTACGCGCCGGACGCCCACTTCGAGGATCCGGCGTTCGGGTCGCTGACCGGTGCCGAGGCCGGCGACATGTGGCGGATGCTGACGCGGCCGCCGGCGCAGGTCAGCGTCGAACTGCGCGAGCACGACGCCTGGGAGGACACCAACGGCTCGGCCCGCTGGATCGCGACGTACGTGTTCAGCCGCACCGGCCGGCCGGTCGTCAACGACGTCCGCG
>JBBRFO010000012.1:0-40026 GCA_038224135.1 Solirubrobacterales bacterium | reverse complement strand
GTTCGAGAAGTGGCAGGCACTGGGCAACGACTACCTCGTGGTGGAGCGTGAGGCGCTGCCGTTCGCGCTGACCGCCGGCGTCATCGTCGCGCTCTGCGACCGCCACACCGGCGTCGGCGCCGACGGCATCCTCGAGCTCTCGCCGCCGGACGCATCCGGCTTCGTGGCGCGGCTGCGGATCTTCAACCCGGACGGCTCGGAGGCCGAGCTGTCGGGCAACGGCGCGCGCGAGGCGATCCTGTATCTGCGGCGCGCCGGCTGGACCGATCAGCGCCAGTTCTCGATCCAGACGATCGCGGGGGAGATCCGCCCGACGATCACCGGCGAGGACAGCTGCCGCGTCGACATGGGCCGCGCCGCGATCCGATCCAAGGACTACCCGGACGGGCCTGACGACGGCACCGGGACGATCAGCGGCGGCGGGCGCGACTGGGCCTTCCAGCACGTGTCTATCGGCAACCCGCAGTGCGCGATTCGCGTTGCCGACCGGGCGACGCTCGACGCGCTGGACCTGTCCGCGATCGGGCCGGCGATCGAGCACGACGCACGCTTCCCGAACCGGACGAACGTCAGCTGGTGGACCGAGCAGGGTGACGGCGCGATCCGCGTGCGGATCTTCGAGCGCGGTGTCGGCGAAACGCAGTCGAGCGGGACGGGTGCATGCGGGGCGGCGATCGCGCACGTCATCCGCGGCGGTGACTCGCCGGTGCGCGTGGTGCTGGACGGTGGCGAGCTGGAGGTCGAGGTCGGTGAGGACCTGCACGTCGACCTCGCCGGCTGGGCGCGACCGGTGTATAGCGCTGAGCTCGCGCCCGAACTGGTCGCTGCGCTGCGCGACCGTTAGTCGTTGGCATGGAGGGCGGCGTTGAGGCCGCCCCACGTGCGAGAACGAGCGAGCACCTCGACCGCGCCGCTCTGGCTGTTGCGGCGGAAGAGGAGCCCCGACGCGCCGCTGAGCGTTCCAGCTTTGACGACCGCACCTTCGGGCGTCGTGACCCGCGTTCCAGCCGTCAGATAGAGCCCTGCCTCGACGATGCAGTCGTCGCCGAGCGAGATGCCGATGCCGGAGTTGGCGCCCAGCAGGCAGCGCTCGCCGACGCTGATGACCTGTGTCCCGCCCCCGGACAGCGTCCCCATGATCGACGCGCCGCCGCCGATGTCGGACCCGTCGCCGACGACGACGCCGGCGCTGATCCGGCCCTCGACCATCGAGGTGCCGAGCGTTCCGGCGTTGAAGTTGACGAAGCCCTCGTGCATGACCGTCGTGCCACTGGCGAGGTGCGCGCCGAGTCGGACGCGGTCGGCGTCGGCGATCCGCACGCCCGTCGGGACGACGTAGTCGGTCATCCGCGGGAACTTGTCGACGCCGAGAACCTGAAGCCGGCGGCCGGCCGCCAGGAAGCGCATCCGCGTCGCCTCGAAGCCTTCGGGATCGCACGGGCCGGCGTCGGTCCAGGCGACGTTCGCCAGCACGCCGAAGATGCCGTCCATGTTCAGCTCGCGCGGGCGGACGAGCCGATGCGACAGCAGGTGCAGGCGCAGGTAGGCGTCGTGGGCGTCGGCTGGTGGCGCGGCGAGGTCGTCGATCACCGTCAGCACCAGCTTCGTGTGGACGGTGCGCAGCGGGTCGGGGCCGGCGACCGCGTCGAGCTCGCTCCCGCCATTCGGCGCGTCAGGCGCACCCAGCGCCGGCTCCGGGAACCACGTGTCGAGCACGACACCGGTCGCGTCGGAGATCGTCGCCAGGCCGGCGGACCAGGCGCTGGTGGCAGCTGCGTCGCTCACGCCGGGCAACCTACTGCGCGGTGGCGGCCAGCCGCTCGGCGGCGCGAACACAGTCGGGCAGTGTCGGGACGAGGGCGATGCGGACATGCCCTTCGCCGCCGGTGCCGAAGAACGTCCCGGGGGCGACGACGAGCCCGTGGCTCAGAAGCCGCTCGGCGTAGGCCTCGGCGCCCTCGTCACCGGGGACCCGGCACCAGAGGAAGAAGCCGCCCAGCCCGCCGACGTGCTCCAGCCCCGCGGCCGCCAGCCCCGGGCGCAGCACCTCGAGCTTGGCGCGATAGCCGGCGACCGCGGCGCTCACGTGCGCCTCGTCGTTCCAGGCAGCGATCGAGGCGCGCTGGACGAACCGCTGCGGCGTCACGCCGAGCGACGGCCGCAGCTGCTTCAGGGCCGCGATCAGCAGCGGATCACCGGCGACGAACCCGGAGCGGTACCCGGGCGCCGTCGACCGCTTGGACAGCGAATGCAGCGCCAGGACGTGCGTCGGATCGCTCAGCTGCAGCACCGACGACGGGACCTCGTCGCCGAGATGGATCGAGCTGTACGCCTCGTCGCACGCGAGCACGACTCCGTGGCGCCGGCAGCGCTCGGCGAGCTCCTCGAGATAGCCCAGCGGCGCGATCGTCCCCGTTGGATTACCCGGCGTCGTGACCCAGATCAGCGCCAGCCGCCGCCACGTCGCCTCGTCCAGCGTCTCGTACGCGGGCAGCCAGCCGCCGGCGGGATCGAGCGGCACGTCGACGATCTGGGCGCCGGCAAACGCCGCGCCGCGCGCGGGGACGGGATATCCGGGCGTCGTCACCGCGACCAGGTCGCGCTGCGACCCGGCGCCGATCAGCACCTGCGCGAGGTGGTAGATCGGCTCCTTACTGCCGAGCGTCGGCAGGATCTCGATCCCCGGATCGAGCTGCGAGCCGAAGCGCCGGTCGATCCAGCGGGCGATCGCCTCGCGCAGCTCGGGCAACCCGTCGCCGGGGGGGTAGGGCGAGGTGACCTCCTGCGCGACCGCGGCCATGAGCGCGTCGCGCAGCACGGCGGGGACCGGCTCGCACGGCACGCCGGCACCGAGGTCGATCAGGTCGATGCCGGTCGCCTGCGCGCGGCGCCGCGCCGCGTCGAGCCGGGCGAACGGGTAGACGCCGAACTCCTCGATCAGCGGATTCAGCTGCATCAGGCGGCGCCGGCCGCCAGCAGCGCCGCGAGCGCGTCGTGCGCGTGAACGAGCGCGGCGACCGACACGTGCTCGTCCCGCGTGTGCGCCTGCGCCGGATCGCCCGGTCCGAAGTTGATCGCGTCCAGGCCCGCCAGACCGAACTCGGCGACCGGGGTCCAGGCCTGCTTGGGCTGGATCGACGCGCCGGCTGCGCGCGCGAGCGCGGCGACCAGCTGGTTGTCCTTCGGCACCGGCCCCGACGGCGCGTTGGACTCGATCATCAGCTCGCCGTGCATGTCGCAGATGCCGTGCAGGTGCGCGGCGGCGGCGGCCGCGCTCGTCCCGGGGGCGTAGCGATGGTTGACGTGCGCGGTGACGATGTCGGGGATCACGTTGGCCGCGATCCCGCCGCTGATCGTCGTCACCGACATCACCTCGGTGAACGTCAGCCCGTCCGATTCGTGCGCGACGGCGGGATGCGCGGCGAGCTCGCAGATGCCGGTAGCGGCGCGATGGATCGCGTTGTCGGCCATCCACGGCCGCGCCGAGTGGCCGCTGCGCCCGCGGAACGTCCAGGTCGCGTTGATGTTCCCCAGGCAGCCGAGCTGCAGGTCGTTGGACGTCGGCTCCATCATCACGACCAGGTCGGCGCCGTGCAGCCCCGGCTCACGCTCCAGCAGCGGCGTCAGCGCGCTGTCGGCCTGGCCGAGCTCCTCACGGCCGAAGAAGACGAGCCCGCAGTCGACGGCGTCGCCGGAGCGATCGCCGAGCGCCAGCTCCAGCATCACGGCCAGCGAGCCGAGCATGTCGGCCGCCCCGAGCCCATGGACGGCTTCGGCGTCGATCCGGCCGGGGATGTTGGCCTGCGCGGGGACGGTGTCGAGGTGCCCGGCGAGCAGGATCAGCGGGCGCTCACCACGACTGGTCGTGCCGGCCAGGATGCAGGTGTCGCCGGCGTCGCGAACGGGAATGCCGGCAGCCTGCAGCACGCCGAGCACGTGCGCCCCGATCGCCGCCTCGTCGCCGGAGATCGACGGGATGTCGACCAGCTCCAGCGTGCGCGCGGCGAGCCGGTCGGGGAGCGGGAGGGTCACGGCGCCAGACGCTACCGCTCGACCATGACCGTGGTCGCCTTGACGACGGCCGTCGCGCTGACGCCGGGCGCCAGCCCGAGCTCGTCGGCGGCCTCGCGGCTCATCAGCGACACGACGCGAAAAGGCCCGCAGGCGATGTCGACCTTCGCCATCACGCCGTCGCGCTCGACGGCGAGGACGATGCCGGCCATCCGATTGCGGGCGCTGGACTGCCCGCCGGCCGAGCGTTCGCGCAGTAGGCGCTGCAGCTCGGCGGGGTCGATCACGCGGCGCCCATCGACACGATCGAAGCTCACGCGGCCCTGGCGCTCCCAGCGCCGCAGCGTGTCGACGCTGACGCCCAGCGCACTCGCAGCCGCTCCGATGCGCATCCCGATCACGTCGGTCATGTCGTGCCTTCCTCTGTCGCAAGTGGGACGAGCCGCGTCGCCGTGGCCTTCCAGACGGCGGTGACCGCGGACCCGGAGACCAGGCCGAGCCGCTCGACCGCATCGGTCGTGACCTCGGCGACGAGCGGTGCCGGCAGCGCGAGCGCGACCCGCGCGCGGCCGCCGAGCGGCGTGATCGCGCTGACGCGTGCGGCAAGGCGGTTGCGAGCGGAGGAGAGGCCCGCGGGTCCCGGCGGCTCCAGCGTCACGTCCCAGGGCCGGACGACGACGGCGACCGGGCCGCTGAACGATCCCGCCGAGAACACGACCGCGCCGCCGGCGAGCGTCACCGCGGTCAGTCCGTCGCCGGCCGGCGCGCCGGTCCCGCGCAGCACCGCCGCGCCGGTCAGCTCTGCGACGAACGCGGTCGCCGGCGCGCTGACCAGCTGATCGGCCGTTCCCTGTTGGACGATCCGCCCGGCGTCGATCACGGCGACCTCGTCGGCCAGCACGCTCGCCTGCTCGAAGTCATGGGTGACGATGATCGAGGGGCCCGCGGCGGCACCCAGCACGCCGGCCAGCAGGCGCGTCGTCGCGGCGGCGGTCCGCGCGTCGAGCCCGGTCAAGGGCTCGTCGAGCAGCAGCACGCGCGGGCCGGGGGCGAGGGCACGGGCAAGCGCCACGCGCCGCCGCTCGCCGCCGGAGATCGCCGCCGGCCGAGCGTCGGCAAGGTGGCTGATGGCCAGCTGATCGAGCTGCTCCATCGCCCGCTCACGGCCCGCGCGCCGCGGCAGCCCGTACGCGACGTTGCGCCAGACGCTGAGGTGCGGGAACAGGGCGCCGTCCTGGAACACCATCCCGCAGCCGCGGCGCTCGGGCGCCATGTCGACGCGGCCTGCGCTGTCCAGCCAGACGCCGTCACCCACGCGGAGCCGTCCGCGTGCTGAGCGTTCCAGTCCGGCGATCGCGCGCAGCAGCGAGGACTTGCCGGAGCCCGACGGTCCGGTGATGGCCAGCGTCCGGCCGGGGGCGACCACGAACTGCGCGTCGATCGTCATGCCGCGGCGCGGCAGCTGCAGGTCAAGCGTCAGCATCGGCGCTCCGAGTGGCCAGACGCGTGGTGGCGAGTACGGCGACGCTGGCCGCGATCAGGACGACCGACAGCGACAGCGCGCCGGTGAAACTCGTCGAGAAGCGCTCGTAGATCGCCAGCGGCGCCGTCTGCGTGACGCCGCGCAGCGACCCCGCGAACAGCAGCGTCGCGCCGAACTCGCCCAGCGCGCGTCCCCACGCGAGTGCCGCGCCCGCCGCCAGCGCGTGGCGGGTCAGCGGCACACCGACCCGCAGGAAGGTTCGCGCCTCCCCGGCGCCGAGCGTCCGCGACGCGGCGAGCAGCTGCGGATCGAGCGCTTCGAAGCCGGCGATCGCCTGGCGGATGTAGAACGGACTGGCGACGAACGTCAGCGCGACGACGACGCCGGCGGTCTGCAGCACGAGCCGCAGGCCGGCATCGTCGAGCGCCGATCCGAGCAGCCCGTGGGGCCCGAGCGCCGCCAGCAGGCCGATGCCGGCCACGGCGGGCGGCAGCACGAGCGGCAGTTCGATGACGGTGATCAGGAGCCCGCGCCCCGGGAAGCGGCGTGTCGCGAGCAGCCACGCGGCCGGCGTCCCGCAGACGACGATCAGCAACAGTGCCGCCGTCGAGGTCTCCAGGCTGAGCCGCAGCGCGTCGCGGGCGGACGGATCGCGCAGACCGTCGATCAGCTCGCCCGGGGGGACGTTCGTCAGGATCCCGATCAGCGGCAGCAACAGGAACGCCGCGGTCAGCGCGAGCAGCAGACCGCAGGCCAGCGCGAAGGGACCGCCGCGCGTCACGGTGGCGGGAGGAAGCCGGCGCGGCGCAGTGCGGACTGCCCGGCCGCCCCGCGCAGCATCGCCAGGTAGGCGGCGGCCTGCCGGGGGTTGTCGCCGCCGCGGACGACGGCCGCCTCGTAGACGACCTGCGGCTGCAGCGCGGTGGGCAGCGTGATCGCGCGGATCCGTCCGCTCGCGGCGCGCACGTCGGTGCGGTAGACGAAGCCCGCGTCGACGGCGCCCTGCGCGAGCTTGCCGACGACGCCGGCGACGTCCGGCTCCTCGCTGCGGACGTTGCGCCGGATCGCTGCGCGCTGCGCCGGCGCCAACCGGTCGAGAACCTTGGCCGTGTAGGAGCCGACCGGCACCCCCGACGCGCCGATCGCGATCGTGACGCCGCCGGCCGCCAGGTCGGCCAGCGTGCGGACGCGCGTCGACCCGGTCGGCACCGCGAGCACGAGTTCGTTGCGCGCGAAGGCGACCGGCCGCGCGACGAGTCCCTCAGCGAACAGCGCCTCCGGGAGCTTGGCGTTGGCGGCAGCGAAGACGTCCGGACGGCCGCCGGCGCGAATCTGGGCGGCGAGCTGATCAGAGCCCGCCAGGGCAACACGGACGTGCGCCGCCGAAAAGGCGGGCGGATGGTCGACGAGCGCGGGCTTGAGCGACGTTGCGGCGGCGACGTCGAGCGGCGGCGCGCCGCCGCTCGACCCGCCGCAGGCGCCCAGGACGGCGCTCGCGGTGATGGCGACGACGGCGACGGCAGGACGGACCGTGAACACCGCCGGAACGCTATCGCACCTATGCATCACCTAGGCAGCTGGTGGGCAAGCGACGTCACGACCCGTCGTGTCGGCCCTAGACTCGACTGACGTGCAGCAACGCAGCAGACACGGACGCACGACCGAGTCGGCGCCGACGGCTCAGCCCGCCGAGGGGCGCGCCAAGCAGCGCGCGTTCTGCATCGCGGCGCTCCCGGAGGGCGACGATCTGCGCGAACTGCACGAACTGCTCCAGACCGCCGGCGTGGCCGTCGTCGGGCAGATCGTCCAGCACCGCGAGAAGTCGCACCCGAACACCTACCTGGGGGAAGGGAAGCTGCAGGAGGTCAAGGCTGCTGCCAAGGCCGCCGACGCGAACGTCATCGCCTGCGACGACGAGCTGACGCCGCGCCAGGAGCGCAACCTGGAGAAGGAGCTCGGCATCCCGGTCGTCGACCGGACGACCGTCATCCTCGACATCTTCGCCGGCCACGCCAACTCGTCCGAAGGCAAGCTGCAGGTCGAGCTGGCCCAGCTCGAGTACAACCTCGCCCGGATGCGGGGGCTGTGGACCCACCTCGAGCGTCTCGGCGGCGGCATCGGCACCCGCGGACCGGGCGAGTCACAGATCGAGACCGACCGCCGGCTCGCGCGCGACCGGATCTCCGCGCTGCGACGGCGGCTGAAGGATCTGCAGGGCTCGCGCGGGACGATGCGCGCCGAGCGCGAGCGCACCGGACTGCCGCAGATCGCATTGGCGGGATACACCAACGCCGGCAAGTCAACGCTGCTGAACGCGCTGACCGGGGCCGACGTCGGCGTCCGCGACCGGCTGTTCCACACGCTCGACCCGACGACCCGCGTGACGCGGCTGGAGGGTCGCCCGTACCTCGTCACCGACACGGTCGGCTTCATCCGCAAGCTGCCCCACCAGCTCGTCGACGCGTTCGGCGCGACGCGCGAGGAGACGCGCCTCGCCGACCTGATCCTGCACGTCGTCGACGCGGCCGTCGACGAGGACGAGATGCTGGAGATGATGCGCGCCGTCGACGACGTCCTGGAGGGCATCGGCGCCGGCGAGAACCCGCGGCTGCTGGTGCTGAACAAGGCCGACGCGATCGACGCCGAGCGCCGCGCCGAGCTGCTGCGCCGCCACCCCGACGGCGTGCTGGTGTCCGCGGAGAGCGGGGAGGGGGTCGAGCAGCTGACGACCGTCATCGCCGAGGACTTCATCCGTCGCACGAACGTCTTCGAGCTGCTGCTGCCCTACGCCGACGGCGGGCGCCTGGCCGAGCTGCACGAGATCGCCGGCGACCTGCAGCGCGAGGACACGCCCGACGGCGTGCGCGTGCGGGTGCGGCTGACAGCTGCGACCGCGGCGCGTTTTGAGCAGTTCGCGGTCCACGGCGCGCGCGGCGCCTGATCGCTACCGCTCGTCGCCGCTGCCCTGCAGCACGCCGCGCTCCTGGCGGGAGAGCAGCTTCTCGAGGTTCGCCGCGGCGATCGCGTCGAGCTCCAGATCGGCCTCGGTCGCAACCTGCGCGACGTACCAGAGCACGTCGCCGAGCTCCTTGGCCAGCGCCTCGCGCCGCTCCGCCGTCAGCACGCCCGCGTCGTCGCGGACCATCTTCTTGACCTTCTCGGCGACCTCGCCCGCCTCGCCGCAGAGCCCGAGCGTGGGGTAGAGCAGGTTGTCGCCCGCGCCGGGGTAGACGGCGGTCGCGCGGGAGCGCTGCTGGTAGTCGGCAAAGAGCATGCGGTGACGCTACAGCTCGCCCGCGTCAGACCCCAGCAGCCCGCCGCGCGCCCGCGTGCGCGGCGTCCTCCAGCCGGTCATCCAGCGGCGCCAGCGGCTCGTCGCGCCCCAGCGCCCGCTGCACGAGCCAGTCGGCGAACCAGGCGTTCTTCGGCAGCAGCGGGCCATGCAGGTAGGTACCGATGACGTTGCCCAGCCGCGCACCTTCGACGCCGGAGACACCGTCGTTCCCTTGACCGTGCAGCACACGCCCGAGCGGCATCGCACCCGCGCCGAGGACGGTTCGCCCCGCGTGGTTCTCGAAGCCCGCGAGCACCCGTGGGCCGTCGGTCCCCGGCAGGTCGACCGCGATCGCGACGTTGCCGGTCAGCCGCTCGCCGGCGCCGCGGACCGTGTGCGCGTCGAGCAGGCCGGTGCCGGGGATCAGCTCGTCGCCGAGCTCGTAGGATGCGCCGAGCAGCTGGTAGCCGCCGCAGACGGCCAGCACCGGCGCGTCGCGCGCGGCGGCTGCCGCCAGGCCCTCGCGCTTGCGGGCGACGAGGTCCTCGGCGCACAGCCGCTGGTCGCGGTCCTGGCCGCCGCCGATGTAGAACAGGTCGTGCGCGTCGGGATCGAGGCCGTCGCCGAGCCCGACCGACGCCAGCTCGAAGCCGATCCCGCGCCAGGTGCAGCGGCGCTCCAGCAGCAACAGGTTGCCGCGGTCGGCGTAGATGTTCAGCAGGTCCGGATACAGCGCGCAGACGCGCAGGCGCTCACGCACCGAGCATCACGACCGACGAGCCGATGTACTCCTCGTTCCAGGCGACCTCACGGCGTGGCAATACGCCGAAGCCGGCGGCGACGCCCTCATCCTCCAGCTGCTCGGCCGTCAGCTTGTCGAGCGCCGTCAGGTCCTGTGTGACCGTCCGCTCGCCGCCCGGATCGACGACCTCGCGGAGACGCTCGATCGTCACAGCGTCGGGATCGTCGTGCAGCGCGATCGGGCGGCTGGAGTAGCGGACGCCGGCGACTTCGCAAAGATCGGCCGCCGGCGCCTGGAGCTCGTCGCCGCTCGCCGCCGACAGCGTGTCGGCGATCGCCAGCGCCAGCACGCCGCCGGGCCGCAGCGCCGCGCGTGCGCAGGCCAGGAACGCCGCGCGGCCGGCGGCGCCGCCGAACAGCTGCACCGACTGCATCGGGACGATCATCAGGCCGACGGGCTCGTCCAGCGCGAAGTCGCGCGCGTCGGCGACGAGCGTCGTCACCGGTCGCCCGCGCGAGCGGGCGCGCAGCGCGGCAATCAGGTCCGGGTCGGAGTCGATAGCGATCACGTCGTACCCACTGCCGGCGAGGTCCAGTGCGACGCGGCCGGTGCCGGCGGCGATGTCGGCGATCGGCCCCCCGCGGTACTCGGCCGCGAGCGCCCGCCAGAGCGGCAGGTCGACGTCGTAGGCACCGCATTCCAGGTCGTGCCAGACGACGACGCTCACGCGAACGAGTCCTCCGCGGCGCCGCGCGCGACCAGCTCGGAGCGCAGGTCGAGCATCGCCGTGTAGGTCGGCAGGATGAACAGCCGCCCGTCGCCGCCGGTCAGCGCCGCGTCGAGGCCGGCGCGCAGGTCGTCCTCGACGTGCAGCCGGTCCGGATCGACGCCGGCGTACTTCAGCCGCAACGCGATCTCCGCCGCGCGCGTGCCCGAGCACGTGGCACGGCGCACCTTCGGCGCCAGCAGCTCGAAGTCGGCATCCCAGATCCAGCTGACGTCGCGGCCGTCGGCGATGTTGTCGTTGAGGATCGCCAGGACATCGTGCTCGCCGGGTTCCAGCGCGAGCGTGCGCAGCACCTCGTTGGCGCCGGCCGGGTTCTTGACCAGCATGATCGACGCCGGGCGCCCGCCGAGGTCGACCGTCTCGGCGCGGCCGAACGCGGCCCGCACGTCGCGCAGGCCGGCGACGATGTCGGCGGGCGATGCGCCGAGCGTCGCCGCCAGGGCCGCCGCGGCGAGCGCGTTGTAGACGTTGTACAGGCCCGGGAGCGCCAGCTCGATCCGCTGCTCCGCGCCATCCAGCTCGAGCGTGAACGACGCCCCGCGGATGCCGTCGAGCTGCACCTCGCGCGCGATCACCGACGGGTCCGGGCGCCGCGCGTCGCCGTTGGGACACTCGTAGATCCCGAGGTGGCCCAGGTAGTGAGCGCTGTAGGTGTACGGCGCCCCGCAACGCCGGCAGTGCGTCGCGTCGGAGGCGTGCTGCAGCTCGGCCAGCGCGACGGACGGATCCTCGACGCCGAAGTACACCGGGTCCTGATCGCGCCCCAGGTCGGCGACGAGCGGATCGTCGGCGTTGAGGACCAGGCGGCCGACGTCGGGCGAGGCGGCGACGGCCGTCCAGCGCTCGGCGATGCTCTCCAGCTCGCCGTAGCGATCGAGCTGATCGCGGAACAGGTTGGCCAACAGCAGCGATCGCGGCTTGAGCTGGCCGATCAGCCCGTCGAGCCAGAACTCGTCGACCTCGAACAGGCCCATGTCGCCTTCGCCGTCCAGCAGCGTGCCGGCGACGCCACCGGCCATGTTGGCGCCGGAGCGGTTGTGGACGAGGCGAATTCCCGCGTGCTCGAGGATCGACGCCGTCATCGCAGCCGTCGTCGTCTTGCCGTTGGTCGCCGAGATCACCGCGCAGCCCCGCGGCAGCCGCGCCGCCAGCGCGCCGATCGCGCCCGGATCGACGCGCAGCAGCACCTTGCCGGGCAGGCTGGTCCCGCCGCGGCCGCCGATCCGCGACGCCGCGCCGGCGCCGCGCGCAGCCAGCCGGGCGACGGCGGTCCGCAAGCGGCTCACGAGGCCGGCAGCAGGACGCGCACGGCGCCCGGCAGCGCGCGGATCACGGTGGGCAGCGCGGCGATCGGGTCGCCGTCGGCGTAGACGTCGAACGGTCGCGAGGCGGAGATCCGCACCTCGCGGGCGCGCTGCACCGTCACGACGCGGTCGTTGACGTGGGTGCCCTTGAACACCTTCGGCAGCGTCGCCGCGAATTTCAGCCGCGAGCAGCGGCTGATCGTCACGACGTCGAGCAGGCCGTCGTCCAGGCGCGCGTCGGGGGCGACGAACATGCCCGCACCGTAGACGCTCGTGTTGGCGACGATCACCGACCAGCCCTCGAAGCGCCGCTCGCCGCCGTCGAGCTCGATCGTGAACGTCGCCGGCTTCCAGCGCGCGATCGCGAGCAGCGCGCCGTAGACGTAGATGCCGCGGCCCAGGCGCCGCGGTGCGGCGTTGGCGATCTCGTTCGCGGAGCTGTCGAAGCCGAGGCTCGCGATCCCCAGGAACGGCCGCCCGTCGACCGCACCGAGGTCGACCGCGCGCGGTTCGCCGTGGACGAGGACATGGCACGCGTCGAGCGCGTCCTGGGGGATGCCGACGTGGCGGCAGAAGTCGTTGCCGGTCCCGCCGGGAAGCACGCCGACGAGCGCGTCGTCGCGGCCCGCCAGCGCGCCGGCCACCGCGCCGGCGACGCCGTCACCGGAGAACGCGGTCGCCACGGCTCCGTCGTGCGCGGCCTGGACGGCGAGCTCGCGTGCGTGGTCCATGCTGCGCGTCAGCTGGGTCGTGAACGGCACGCCGAGCTGGGTCAGGCGCGCCTCCACAGACGGGAGCAGACGCAGGACCTTGCCGCCGCCCGACGCCGGGTTCGCGATGAGGGCGATCGGCCGCACGCGCCTATCTTGCCGAATCGCCGGGCGGCGCCGGGATCAGAACAGCGTCGGAGCCTGCGCCGGCTCGGCGGCCGTCAGCGGCTCGACCGCCAGCAGGAGGTCGGGGAAGTCGTTGTTCGCGTCGCCGACGGCCGGGCCGACGGCGCGCCGCTCCAGGCCCGGGCGCGGGACGAGCAGGTCGTGGATCTCGCCGCTGACAGCCTGTGGATCGAGCCAGGTCGCCTCGGCCTCTCGCGGGAGGATCACCGGCATCCGGTCGTGGATCTGGCGCAGGTCGTCAGGTGCGTGCGTCGTCAGGATGGTGAACGTCCGCAGCGGCTCGACATCGTCGCGACCGGGTGGGCGCCACGTCGCCCACAGGCCGGCGAACGCGAACGGCTCGTGGCCGGGCAGCGTCATCCACCACGGCTGCTTGCGACGCGGGCCGAGTACCTGCCACTCGTAGAACCCGTCGGCGATCACGAGGCAACGGCGGTGCTCCAGGGGCTCGCGGAAGGCCGGCTTCTCAGCCGCCGTCTCGGCTCGCGCGTTGATCATCCGGTAGGCGATCTTCGGGTCCTTGGCCCAGTGCGGAACCAGGCCCCAGCGCAGCTGGTCGGGCGTGCGCTGCCCGTCGTGATCGGTCCGTACCACCAGCGCGTCCTGGCCGGGCGCGATGTTGAAATGCGGCTCGATGACCGTCTCCGGCGCCAGCTGGAAGCGCTCGCGCAGGAGTCCGGGATTGGTGCCGGCGAGCGTGTACCGCCCGCACATGGCGACTAGGCGCCGCCTCCGCGGGCCAAGCGCGCCTTGGCCTGGCGGCGCCTGCCGACCAGCGCCAGCACGCCGAGCGCGGCGATGATCACCAGCAGGCCGGCCCAGACGGCGGTGACGACGGAGACGCCGCCGAACGGCAGCGCGACGAGCTTGACGATCGCAAAGCCCAGCAGCAGCAGGCCGACGACGAGCAGCGTGACGAGGGCGATCCCGCGCAGGCGCAGCGCCAGACTGGCGCCGGGCGGCGGGACGAGCAGGCTGGTGATCCGCAGCAGCAGCAGCTGGCGGTCGCTCGGCGGCTCCTGGCCCAGCTTCGCGACGGCCTCCTTGAGGTCGCCGGCGCGGCGCTCGGCCAGCGCCATCGAGGCGTCGGCCATGCGGCGGATCTGCATCCGCTCCTGTGGGCGGGCGGCGGCGATCGCGCGGCGGAAGTGCTCGCGCGTGGCGGCGACGTCGTAGCGCTCGGCGGCGCGTGCCCCGAGGATCGCCTGCGCCGCAGAGCGGTACTTCTGCTCCCGCGTGAGTTCCTCGTCAGAGCGCTGCTCCAGCGCCTGCATCTCGGCCGCGGCGCCGCGCTGGTCGATCCGGATCTGACGGGCCTTGGGGGGCATCCACGGGAGGGTAGCGACGGGCGGCGTCGCAACGAGCGCCCACGCGGGCTATGGTGCGCGCCCGATGAGCCCGATCATCACGCGGTCCACGTCGTTCCTCAGCGCCCTGGCGCTCGTCGTCGTACTGGTGCTCGCTCCCACGGCCCTGGCCCAGACCGACTCGCCGTTCAACCCGCTCCCGCAGGCCCCCGCGCAGACCGTGCAGACGCCGACGGTGACGACGCGGACGACCTCGCAGACCAACGTCCCGAGCGATGGGCTGAAGACCTGGCAGGCCGTCCTGATCGTCCTCGCCGGGATGATCCTGCTGCTCGGCATCGCGATGGCGATTCTGCGCGACGCGCGGACGCGGGCACCCGTCGTCGAGGAGGACGAGGCGTTCGCCTCGCAGCATTCCCGCGACGCGCACTCCGTCTCCCGCGACGCCAAGGCCCGGCAGCGCAAGAAGGCCAAGGCCGTCCGCGCCCAGCGCAAGCACAACCGCTAGTCGGGCGTGACCGCGTAGCCGGTCCCGAGCGCCTTGCCGCGGGCCGCGAGGCACGCCCGCTCCAGGCGGACCTGTGCCAGCACCTTGCCGCGCTCGCTCTGCGGTGGCGTGTTGCGGCACCAGACGTAGGTCCAGCGGCGGAAGTCGAGCGCTGCGACGAACGGGTAGCCGAGGTCGGCGCCGGCGATGCTGCGCCGCACGGCGAGGCAGTCGTAGCGGCCGACCGGCTTGCTCAGCACGCGGTCGTCCGGGATCGCCGCCGGGTCGCGGGCGATCGGGCCGCAGGTGACGCGCCGGACCGGACCCTCGATCTCGCCGGAGCCGACGCGCGCCCGCGCGTCGGTGAGGATCGACCCGCGGACGGCATCGACGAGCGCGGCGCGCGCGCGCAGCAGCTGCGCCGCTGAGGCACCAGGCGCCGGCCGCACGGTCGCCGAGCTCGCGCGGTGCGGAGCCTGCACGCGCTTGAGGCGGACGAGCTCGGCTGCGACGGCGCGGCGCTGGGCGGCCGCATCACGGGCGTCGCGGTCGGCGCGCTGGCTGCGCAGCACGAGCACCAGCGGCACCGCGACCACGGCCAGCACGACGAGGGCGATCAGCCAGCCGCGCTGCAAGCGGGCTCGCGGCACGGGGCCGCGCTCGTGCTGCAGCGGGCCCAGTCCACCGTTCGCCGAGCCGCTGCCGGAAGCCGCCATCGGCGGATCGTAGATCAGCCCCCGGGACGTACGATCCGCCGATGCCGCGAGGAGACCTGCCGGCGCTGACGCGCCTGGACGTCGCCGACGACCCGGGCGTCTGGACCGCGCTGGGATTCAGCGTCGGCGCCGATGCCACGGTCCGCGTCGGAGCCGTCGAGCTGCGGCTGACGGGCAGCGAATCCGGGTCCGGGGTCACGGGGTGGGGGATGCACGCCTCCGAGCCGCTCCCGGTATGCGTCGACGGCATCGCCACCGACGCATACCGGCTCGCCGACGAGCCGGAGGCGGCGCACGCCAACGGCGCCACGCGCATCGACCACGTCGTCGTCGCGACGCCCGACCTCGATCGCACGCTCGCCGCGCTGACCGCGCTCGGGCTTCATGTGAGCCGCGTGCGCGAGACCGGACAGCCGCGCCTGCGCGCTCGGCAGGCATTCGTCTGGAGCGGCGACGTGATCCTCGAAGTCGCCGGTCCCGCGACGGCCGAGGGTGACGGTCCGGCGACGCTCTGGGGACTCGTCGTGGTGGCGCCCGCGATTGACGTGGTGCAGGCGCTGCCGGGCGCTGCGGTCGGTACGATCCGCGACGCCGTCCAGGTAGGACGCAGGATCGCGCCGGTCCGCCGCGAAGCCGGATCGAGCGTGCCACTGGCGTTCATCACGCCGCACATCGGGCGCATGCCCGCCGAGCAGGAGCCGACCCCCGCATGACGCGCAGCATCCGCACCGCCATGATCGCCGCAATCACGGTGGCAGCGCTGGTGGCCGGTGCCGCGCCGGCGCTGGCCGGCATCCCGACCAAGGTCCTGACACTCAAGCGCCAGGCCTGCGTGCAGACGCTCAACTATCGCTACGGCTTGAAGATCACGCCCGGCGCCAACACGATCGAGATCGACGGCCACGCGACCGACAAGCTGCGCCCGCGCGTCAACGGCTGGATCGTCGGCTTCCGGCCCGGGCTCGAGCGGCCCGACGGGACGTCGCCGCCGGTCTCCCAGATCCATCTCCATCACGCCGTCTGGCTCGTCAACTTCCGCCCGACCTATGCCGCGGGCGAGGAGAAGACCCGCACCGAACTGCCCGCGGGCTACGGCTGGCGCTACAAGACGTCGGACAACTGGATCCTGAACCACATGATCCACAACCTGACGCCGACGACGACGAAGGTCTACCTCACGTGGCAGCTGCAGTTCATCCCCGACGACTCCCCGTGCGCGAAGCGCGTCACCGAGATCACGACGCAGTGGCTGGACGTCGAGGGCGGCAAGGCCTACCCGGTGTTCAACGTGCCGTACAAGGGTGGCAGCGGTGGACGCTGGACCTTCCCCGACGACGTTCCCGGCGCCTATGCCGGGGACGCGGCGCCGCGCAACCAGTGGGTCGCCGACCACGACGCGACGATCATCGGCACGGCGGGCCACCTGCATCCCGGCGGCCTCTACACCGACCTCAAGCTGACGCGCGACGGCCGGACCGTGACGCTGTTCCGCTCGCACGCCAAGTACTACGAGCCGGCGGGCGCGGTGTCGTGGGACGTCTCGATGGAGGCGACGCCGCCGGCGTGGCGGATCGCCGTGCGCAAGGGCGACATCCTCAGCGTGCACGGGACGTACGACACGTCCAAAGCCGCCTGGTACGAGTCGATGGCGATCATGCCGCTTGCGATGACGCTGACGCCCAAGGGCGGCCTGGATCCGTTCACCGACACGATTCCCAAGCAGGGCTACCTGACCCATGGGCAGCTGCCCGAGAACAGCGACGCCCAGGCCGGCAGGCCGAACCCGGCCTACCGCGACTCGCGCAGGCTCGGCGACGGCCCGAAGGTGGCGGAGGTCGTCGTCAAGGACTTCACCTATGAGCAGGGCGACCTGACGCTGCGCGGCAAGGCCGGCCTGCCGCCGGTCGTCCCGCAGGGCGGGTCGCTGAAGTTCTTCAACGCCGACGCCAAGAGCAACATCATGCACTCGATCACCGGCTGCTCGGCGCCCTGCGCGCTGACCTCCGGGATCAGCTTCCCGCTGGCCAACGGGATCCAGTTCGACTCCGCCAACCTGGGCTTCGGACCGCCGCTGTTCACCGCGACCGCCAACCGCGACAGCTGGGACACGCCATCGACGCTGAAGCCCGGCACCTACACGTATTTCTGCCGGATCCACCCGTTCATGCGCGGGGCATTCCGCGTCGTCAAGGCGACCTGACGCCTGCGCCGGCCGCACCGGCGTCCAACGTCCGTCCAGTCCGCGCGCCCGGCGGCGTCGCCCAAACGTCCACCAGAGGCCCCGGCGGGTTGAACGCGACGCCGCTTCGCCCGATGCGGGTGATGCATGCGCCGTCACCTTGTGATCCTCGTCGCGACCGCCGTCGTCGCGCTGACCCTTCCGGCCGGGGCGTTCGCCGCCTGCTCGGGCATCGACGTCCAGCCGACGGTCGAGAACCTCGACCAGGTCTCGGCGACGACGCTCTGCCTGATCAATCAGCAGCGCACCGACAACGGACTGCCGGCGCTGAGCCAGCAGTCCGAACTGGACCTGGCGTCGGTCGACTACTCGGAGCTGATGGTCGACCAGCAGTTCTTCGCCCACGTCTCGCCCGCCGGCAGTGTGCTGACCCAGCGCCTGACCGACTCGGGCTACCTCGGCGGCACCGGCGCGTGGATCGTCGGTGAGAACATCGCCTGGGGCGAGAGCTACCTGGCCACGCCCGGTGCAATCGTGACCGCCTGGATGAACAGCCCCGGGCACCGCGCCAACATCCTCAGCCGCGACTACGACGAGATCGGCGTCGGCATCGCGATCGGCGTTCCCACGAGCAACAACTCCGGCGCGACGTACACGACCGACTTCGGGCACCGCGACGACGACTCGGGCGACGATCAGGGCGATGCGCCCGCCGACGGCACCGGCGGTTCCAACGCCCTCGATCCCGCACCGGCGACGCAGCCCGCCGCCAAGCGCCACACCACGGGCGGCCGCGCCACGAGCGGCACGACGAAGCCGGCCCGTCCGGCGACCGTCAAGGCCCGCTCGACCTGCAAGCCCGTGATGCATCGCGGCGCCGCCCGGCAGTCGCTGCGCGGACGCTGCATCGTCGGTGCGCGCCGCCGCGCACGTCACCGCTGACGCACAGCGTCGCGCCGGTTCCCGCTTCTCCTGCCGTCGGGCCGCTCTGCAAGAGGTCCTGCAAAGCGGGCGGAACGACGCTGGTAGCGTCGCCGTCGTGCCGAGTCGTCGTCCTCCAGGGACGGTGACCGGGGGACCCGATGCGACCACGTGGTCGCGGGGGCGAATCGCCGCACGTGCGGCGTAGCGCCGGCGCTCAGCGCCGCCGCGAGCCCGTCAGCTCACCTCGGAGGCGCCACGACGATGATCCCGGCGTTCCCCGACCTCCGCTCCCGCGTGCCGCAGCTTGCTGCGTTCGCCGCCCTGTGCCTGCTCGCACTGGCGCTGGCGGCCGTTCCGGCGCTGGCGCTCGGGACGGTTCACCCGGGCGACTCCGGGCGCGACGTCAAGCGTCTGCAGCGCGCGCTGCAGCTGCCTGCCGATGGCATCTACGGCCCCGGCACGCGCAAGCTCGTGCGCCGCTTTCAGCGCCGCCACCACTTGTCCGCCGACGGCATCGTCGGCGCCGCCACCTGGCGGATGCTGCGCCACGTGACGCGCTCGCACAACGCCCGAAGCGGCGGCGCCCTGCGGCCCAGCCGCGCGGTGACGGTCCTGCAGCGCCACCTCGGGATCGGCGCCGACGGCGTGTTCGGGCCCGGGACGGCGACGGCCGTGCGCCACTTCCAGCGCGCACACGGGCTGACCGCCGACGGCGTCGTCGGTGACGCGACATGGTCGGCGCTGGGCGTGCGCGGCTCACACCCGGTGCTGAAGCGTGCGCATCTGCGCGGCCGCCGCGCCGGCCGCGTGATCGGCGGGCTGCCGCTGCGCGTGCGCAGGGCGATCGCCGCGGGCGATCGGATTGCGCACCTGCCGTATCTCTACGGCGGCGGTCACGGCTCGTTCCGTTCCAGCGGGTACGACTGCTCCGGGTCGGTGTCCTACCTGCTCCACGCCGCGGGTGCGCTCGGCGCGCCGCTCGACAGCGGACAGCTGGAGAGCTGGGGCTCGCCGGGACCGGGTCGCTGGATCACGGTCTATGCCAACCCCGGGCACGTGTTCGCCGTCGTCAACGGGCGACGCTACGACACGAGTGGCATCTCTCAGGACGGCTCGCGCTGGCATCGCGACATCCGATCCGGCAGCGGCTACGTCGTGCGCCATCCCGCCGGCCTGTAGCCGCGCGGGCCACTAGGGTCCGGTCGATGGCAACGCTGCTCTGGGAACCGACGCCGAAGGCGTGCTCGGAGACCAACCTCGCCGGCTTCGTCGCCTGGCTCGCAGCCGAGCGCGGCCTGCAGTTCGACATCGCCGACTACGACGCGCTGTGGCGCTGGTCGGTCAGCGACGTCGACGCGTTCTGGCGCGCGATCTGGGACTTCTTCGACGTGCAGGCCGACGGCAGCGCACCACAGGCGCTCGCCGACGCGACGATGCCGGGCGCGGTCTGGTTCCCGGGTACACGGCTGAACCACGCCGAGCACATCTTCCGCGGCAAGGCCGACACCGCGATTGCGATCGTCGCCGACGGCGAACTGGGTCGCCGCCGCGAGCTCAGCTGGGGGCAGCTGCGGGCGCTGACGGCGCAGATCGCCGGCGGCCTTGCGGACGCCGGCGTGGGGGAGGGCGACCGGGTCGTCGCCTACCTGCCGAACATCCCCGAGGCGATCGCCGCGTTCCTCGCCGTCGCCAGCCTGGGCGCCGTCTGGTCGAGCAGTTCGCCGGACTTCGGTGTGCGCAGCGTCGTCGACCGCTTCGCCCAGGTCGAGCCGGTCGTGCTGCTGGCGGTCGACGGCTACCGCTACGGCGGCAAGGACTTCGACAGGCTCGACGTCGTCGCCGAACTCGAGGCGGCGATGCCGAGCCTCACGCACACCGTCGTCCTGCCGCACCTCGACGCGACCCCGGACCTCGGGCGACTGCGCCACGGCGTCACCTGGGCCGACCTGCTGGCACGCGGCGCCGGAGCCCAGCTGCGCTTCAATCGCGTGCCGTTCGAGCATCCGCTGTGGATCCTCTACTCGTCGGGCACGACCGGGCTGCCGAAGGCGATCGTGCAGGGCCACGGCGGCATCCTGCTCGAGCACCTCAAGAAGATGTCGCTGCATGTCGACGCGCGGCCCGGCGACCGCGTCTTCTGGTTCACGACAACCGGCTGGATGATGTGGAACTTCCTCGTCGGCGTGCTGCTGACCGAGGCCACGATCGTCCTCTTCGACGGCAGCCCCGGCCACCCGACGCTCGATCGTCTGTGGGACCTTGCGGCCGAGACCGGAACGACGTGCTTCGGCACCAGCGCCAGCTTCCTCGCCTCGTGCCAGAAGGCCGATGTCGAGCCACGCGCAGGCCGCGACCTGAGCGCGCTGCGCAGCGTCGGATCGACCGGATCGCCGCTGTCGCCCGAGGGTTTTCGCTGGGTCTTCGATCACGTCGGTCCGGACACCTGGCTGTTCTCCACCAGCGGCGGCACCGACGTCTGTACGGCATTCGTCGGCGGTGTGCCGACGCTGCCCGTCTACGAGGGCGAGATCCAGGCGCGAGCACTCGGCGCGTCGGTCGAAGCGTTCGACGAGCAGGGCCGCTCGGTCGTCGGCGAGGTCGGCGAGCTCGTGATCACGCAGCCGATGCCGTCGATGCCGGTCGGCTTCTGGAACGACCCCGGCGGCGAGCGCTACCGCGCGAGCTACTTCGACATGTACCCGGGGATCTGGCGCCACGGCGACTGGATCACGATCACCGAGCGGGGGACGGCGATCATCTACGGCCGCTCGGATTCGACGATCAACCGCGGCGGCATCCGCATGGGGACGGCGGAGATCTACCGCGCCGTCCTGGCGCTGGACGAGGTCGTCGATGCGCTGGTCGTCGACGTGCCGCAGGACGACGGCGACAGCTGGATGCCGCTGTTCGTCGTCCTCGCCGACGGTGCCGTCCTCGATGACTCGCTGACGGCGCAGCTGGCGCGGCGGATCCGCGAGGACTGCTCGCCACGCCACGTCCCGAGCGACGTCTTCGCCGTGGCGGCGATCCCGCGGACGCTGACGGGCAAGGTGGTCGAGGTCCCGGTCAAGCGGATCCTGATGGGAGAGCCAGCGGACGCGGTCGCCAGTCGCGACGCGCTCGCCGATCCCGCAGCGCTCGACTGGTTCACGGAGCTGGCTCGCCGCCGCGCCGCTGCGCCGTGAGCACGGGCGTCCCGGCGTCGCGCTGGCGCGCTTCGCCGCAACGGCTCACGCGGCTGCTCGCCGGCCTGTGGCTGTTCGGCACGGGGGAGGCGCTTGTCGTCCACGGTGAGCTCGGAGCCTCGCCGTGGACGGTTCTGGCACAAGGCGTCAGCGTGCAGAGCCCGCTGTCGATCGGACAGGCGACGATCCTGATCAGCGGCTGCGTGCTGCTGTTGTGGATCGCGTTGCATCAGCGGCCGGGGTTGGGCACGGTGCTGAACGCGATCGTCATCGGCATCGCGATCGACGTGACGCTCGGCCTGGTCGGCGATCACCCGGGCCTCGTCGAGCGCTGGGCCTCACTGCTCGGCGGGATCGCGCTCGTCGCGATCGGCAGCGGCTTCTATCTCGGCGCGGCGCTCGGGCCGGGCCCGCGCGACGGCCTGATGACCGGTCTGCATCGCCTCACCGGGCGGCCTGTCTCGCAGATGCGGCTCGGGATCGAGGTCGGGGCGGCGCTCGCCGGGGCGCTGCTCGGCGGCACCGTCGGCATCGGCACGCTCGTCTTCGCCGTCTGGATCGGGCCGGCCGTGCAGCTTGCGCTGCGGCACATGTCACCGATCGCCGCGACCGACATGTGAGGGATGGGTCAGGCGGGGGCGAGCGCGGGCCACGGGTAGCTGACGCCGGTCAGCTGCTCGGACAGCTCCCACAGCCGTGCCGCGTCGCCGGCGTCGCGCGCCCGCGAGGACGAGCCGACGACCGTCGGATGGCCGCGGCCCTCGGCGATCCCGTCGGGGCCGATGTACGTCCCGCCCGGGAGTTCCATCGTCGCGGCGTAGAGGCTCGGCAGCGCGCCCTGCTCGTCGCTCTGCGCGATCGCCGTGTTCAGCACCTTCATGATCGCCGTCTCGACGGCGCTGCCGCTGTGCGACTGCAGGTTCGTCGCGGCGTAGCCGGGGTGGGCGGCGAGGCTGCGCAGCGTCGCGCCGGCCAAGGCCGAGCGTCGCTGGAGCTCGAACATGAACAGCAGGTTGGAGAGCTTCGACTGGCCGTACGCGCGCCAGCGGTTGTACGAGCGCTCGCCCTGAAGGTCGTCGAAGTTCATCCTGCCCATCCGGTGGGCGCCGCTGGCGACGGTCACGACGCGCGGCTCCGGAGCGGCCAGGAGCCGGTCCAGGAGCAGCCCGGTGAACGCGAAGTGGCCGAGGTGATTGGTCCCGAACTGGCGCTCGAAGCCGTCGGCGGTGAGCTCGCGCGGGAGGGCCATCACGCCGGCGTTGTTCAGCAGCACGTCGATCTTCGGGTAGCTCTCGCCGAGGCCGGCTGCGCATTCGCGGACCGAGGCGAGGTCGGCCAGGTCGAGCTGCCAGATGTCGATCGACGCGTCAGGCGCGGCGGCCATGATCGACTCGGCGGCCGCCGATGCGCGCGCGGGTGCGCGGCAGGCAAGCACGACGGTGGCGCCGGCGCGGGCCAGTTCGCGAGCGGCCACGAGGCCGATCCCGCTGTTGGCGCCCGTGACGACGGCCACGCGGCCGGTCTGAGAGGGCATGTCTGCGGCGGTCCAGGAAGGCATGGACACGATCCTACGGGCGCGCGATCAGACCTCGCCGGACTGCACGTCATCTGCCTGACGTTCCGGCGGCGGCTGATCAAGCTCGATGATCCCCAGCAGCTCACCGACGCGGCAGACCAGCAGGCGCTCCTCGTCGACCTCGACCCAGACCCCGGCGCTGGCCGGGAAGACGACGTGGTCGCCGGCCCTGACGGGCATCGCGACGCCGGCGGACTGCCACCAGTCGACGCCCGCGCCGACGGCGAGGATGATCCCGTGCTGCGGCGGCGGCTCGTTGGTCCCGGGCGGGACGACGAGGCCGGAGCGCCGCATCCGGTCGGGATCGAGCTCCTTGATGACCACGCGGTCGAACAGCGGGCGGAGGTTGTGGCGCATCGTGGCGCAGGATACGGGCGGCGAATGGTGCGAGCTACGGTGCCCGGATGCTGAGTGCGTTCACGGCGTCGCATCGCGGCGGCTCTGGCGAGCCGCTCGTGCTGCTGCACGGCTTCACGGACACCTGGCGCACCTGGGACCTCGTCCTGCCGGCGCTCGTGCGCCGCCACGACGTCTTCGCGCCGACGTTGCCGGGCCATGCCGGCGGGCCGCGGCTGACCGACTCGGCCGGAGTGTCTGCGGCGGTCGACGCCCTGGAGCTGATCCTCGACGCGGCGGGCATCGACACCGCGCACGTTGCCGGCAACTCACTCGGCGGCCACCTGGCGCTCCAGCTTGCGGCGCGCGGACGAGCGCGGTCGGTGGTCGCGCTGGCGCCCGCGGGTGGCTGGGCGTCGGGCGATGCGCCGTTCCCCGGCGCATCGCCCGAGCACTTCAGCTCGCTCGTGGCACTCGCGCAGTCGGCGGCGCCGTTCGCCGACGCGCTGCTCAGCACGCCCGAGGGCCGACGCCAGGCGACACTGCTGACGTGCGTCGCCTACGAACACCTTCCGGCCGAGCTGCTGGCCCATCAGCTCCGCGGCGTGGCGGCCTGTCCGGATGTCCAGGAGATGATCGCGACCGGGCTGACGCAGCCGTGGGAACTCGACGCAGCGGCGATTGACTGTCCGGTGCGGATCGTCTGGGGCACTGAGGATCGCGTGCTGCCCCTGGCGAGCGCCGCCGTGCGCTACCGAGACGAGTGGCTGCCGCAGGCGGAATGGATCGAACTCGACGACGTCGGCCACTGCCCGCAGCTCGACGTGCCGCTGCCGACGTCCGAGCTGATCCTCGGGCTGAGCACCGGCTGAGTGGCGCGACGGGTGCCGGGCACGTTGCGCTCGTCGGTCGCTTCCAGTTCGCCGTCGGGCCGGCCTAACATCGAGGGAATGATCAGGGACGCAACTCCCGATGACTGGACCTCGATCTGGCCCTTCATGCGCGTGATTGCAGCGGCGGGCGAGACGTTCTCGTGGGACCAGGAGATCAGCGAGTCCGACGCCCGCGCGTACTGGATGCGGGGAACTCCGGCGCGAACGTTTGTCGCCGTCGACGACGCCGGAGTGGTTGTTGGGACGGCCGAGTCGGGTCCCAACCGTGGAGGTCCCGGTGCTCACATCGCCAGCGCCGGGTTCATGGTCGATCCCGATCGGTCCGGCGAGGGCTTCGGGCGGGCACTGGCCGACCACGTGATCGTGCAAGCCCAAGCCGACGGCTACCGCGCGATCGTGTTCAACGCCGTCGTCGAGAGCAATGTCCGCGCCGTCGGACTCTGGCGCTCACTGGGATTTGAGGTGCTCGGCACGGTCCCGGATGGTTTCCGGGAGCCGGATCACGGCTTTGTCGGGCTGCACATGATGTACCGCGCGCTCTGATCGCTGAGCCTCGAACCGGCGCTGCTGCATGACCTGCATGCATAGGCGCCGTGTCGGTTGTCGCTCAGATCGAGGGGGCGCAGATGCACGGCATGCGTGCATAGGCGCCGGTTCGATCGGCCTTAGCCCGCGATACCGCTACACATAACCAGCATTATCGAGCATTAACCTGCGGAATCGATCGCGTCGTGCGCCGTGGTCCCTCTCGGTGCGAACTCCGCGCAGACCTACAGCGAGCCCTTGACGCCATCGCCGATGCCCAGCGGCCGGCAGAACCGGATCACCGGCGGTGCGGCGAGCAGTTCGGCCGCCTGCTCGGCCAGCGCGGCCATGTGCGGCTGCACGAAGTGGTTGTCGAGCGCGACCTGTGAGGTCCAGTGCTCGACGATGACGAACGTCCGCGGGTCGGCGTTGTCCTGATGGATCGCGTAGGTCAGGCAGCCTGCCTCGTCGTGCGTGGCCTGGATCACCGGGGTGAGGATCTCCAGTGCCCGGTCCTCCATGCCCTCGTTGACGGTGAGGGTGGCGGTGACGACGACGCGGTCCATGACGCGGACCCTACCCCGCCGGAGCGCCTCGGCGCTCAGCGCTCGTCGACGAACAGCGACTGCGCCGCGATGCCCACCGGCCCGCGCTGGTCGAACAGTCGCGACGTCGACAGTCCGACCCCCTGCGGCCCGATCGCCGTCTGCGAATCGAGCAGGATCCACTCCCCTTCGGGCTCCCGGTTTATGGACACCTGGAGGTCCACATTGACGAACAGGTGCGTGTCGAAGTCCAGCACGCGGCTGATGCCGTTGCCGAAGTCGGCAGCGGCCATCAGGCGCTGCAGCGGCGTCGGCGTCTCCTCGTCGACGAGCGGGTGCGCGAGCCGGAACCATGCCCGCGCCGGCCCGACGCCATACGAGGCGCCGTCGGCGAAGCGGATGTCCATGCCGGTGCGGTGGAAGCCCTCCATCTCCGTGCTGGCGCTCGGGAACGGCGAGGCCTTGGCGGCGGACGGCCCCTCGCCGGCCGGCGGCTCGACCGCGGTAACGCCGTGGGCCAGCGCCGCGCGTCGCAGCCGCACGGCGCGAGCCCGCAGCGCCACACGATCGCCTGCCAGCACCTCGGCCTCGACCAACTGCAGCCGCTTGCCCGGCCGCACCACCTCGGCGGTGACGGTCAGCGGGACCATCGCGACGGGCGCCAGGAACTCCAGCGTCATCCGCGTGACGAGCATCTCGGCGCCGGGCTCGAGCCGCTCGACCGCGCGGGTGATGAGCGCCGCGGGCGCGCCGCCGTGCAGCGCAGCCGGATCCCACGGGCCGCGCGCGTGGCCGGTCGGGACGAACGCGTCGCCGTCGCGGTGGAAGATCGGATCGACCGTCATCGCAGCTCCTTGCGGATCATCAGTTTGAGTCCTGACCACGTCGCGTCGATCGCGCAGACCTTCACGTCGACCATGCCGCTCGGCAGCACGACGTCGCGGATCACGTCCTCGGTGATGTCGGTCGCGAGGCCGGAACTGCGCTTCGGCCAGGCGATCCAGCAGGCGCCGGCGGGCGCGATCGCACGCCGCAGCGCCGGCAGCCGGCGCTCCAGCTCGGCCCGCCGCTTGAGGAACACCACCAGCACGTCGAGCGGCGCTGTGGCGCGCGCCTTGACCCGGACGTCGTCAGGGAACGGCTCCAGCAGGCCGGCGAAGCCCGTCGGCGCACCGGTCCAGGCGACGGTCGTCCCCGGCACGATGCCGAGCTTCCGGGGCAGTGGCGTGCCGCTGTAGCCCGCGGGCTGCTGCTGCGGCGGTCCGCTCACGGACCCAGACCCTACGCCGTCGTGACCTGCGATCCCTCGGGCTGGTCAACGCCGCTGCGCTGCGGCTCGTGGGTCGGGTCGGCGAGGACGCCGAGCTGGTGCAGCAGGCCGGCGACATCCCAGTAGTTCGTCAGCGTGGAGATCAGGCCGTCGGGACCGACCTGCGCCACGCTGCAGCCGTCGACCTCGACATGCCGGCCGGTGGCGGCGATGCCCAGGGCCTCAGCCCCGTGCGTCCCGGTCAGGTGCCACTCGATCGACATGAGGTCGTCCTCGCACACGACCCGCGAGACCACCCGGCTGATGTCCGGGAAGGCTGCCATGAAGTCGGCCGCGACAGCGCGGATGCCCTCGCGCCCCTGCAGCGGGACCCGCACGGCGATGTCGCGCATCACCGCGGCGGGCGAGAAGCAGGCGGCGACGCGCTCCGGGTCGCCGCTGTTCCAGCCCGCCGTGTAGCGGGCCGCCAGATCGACCATCTCCGTCCGTGCCATGCGTGAGCATCCTTTCGGTCGGGGGCCTCGTGAGGCTACGCCCCGCGGCAGGGCGCCGCAACGGGGTCCGGGACGCTCACGCCGCCTCCGCCACGACCTGTGCGATGACCTTCGACAGCTGGCTGCCCTGCCAGGCGATCGGTGAGCTGCCCGGATCTTCGACGACCAGCCGGGCCCCGGGAATCGCCGCCGCCCAGGCTTCGCCGACGGCCAGCGGGTGGCCCGGGTCGGGCTCGTCGCGGTCGGCGACGACGACCGTCGGCACGGCGATCGCCTCGAGGTCGGTCCACGCGGTGAACGGATCCGATCGCGGCACAGCCCGCAGCGCGTCGGCGACCGCCGCAGGGTGCTCGTGCTGGGACAGCCGCTGACGCAGCACGTCGACGAGCGTCCGCTGCCAGGCCGGTGGAACGTCGGGCGTTCCGTACGCGGCCAGGAAGCCGTCCACGCCGCCGACGCGCAGGCCGTCGCTGAGCGCATCCCAGCGCGCCAGACTCGCGGCCGACCGAGGATCAGCGGGATCGAACGCAGGCGTGATCAGGACCAGCCCGGCGACGCGATCCGGCTGAGCGAGGGCCGCGTGGATCGCCGTGTGGGCGCCCATCGAGGCGCCCGCCAGCACGGCGCGATCGATGCCGCGGGCGTCCAGCAGCGCCAGCAGGTCGGCGCTCAGCGCCGGATAGGCGTAGCCGCCCGTGTCGTCCGCCGGCTGCGAGCGACCGTGCCCGCGGGCGTCGTACGCGACCACGCGATGACCGGAGCGTTCCAGCGACCTCGAGCCCATCACGACGTAGCGATGCGTCGCCGTCAGCCCGTGCAGCAGGACGACCGCCGGGCCCTCCCCCGCATCCTCGGCGTACAGACCCTCGCCGGCGTTCATGCCGCTGCCGCCTGCACGATCAGCCGCGCCGTCAGCTCCGGCTGCTCCAGCCACAGGACGTGGCCGGCGCCGGGCAGCAGCTCCAGCCGCGCGTGCGGGATCAGCTGCGCGATCTGTCGCGCGTTGGCGACGTCCAGCATCTGGTCCTGGTCGCCGTGGATGATGGTCGTCGGCACGCGGAGCGCACCGAGTCGCCCGCTCGCGTCGTGCGTCGCCGTCGCCCGGGCCTGCTCAACGACGACTGCGCGCGGCGCCGGTCCGGCGAACGCCAGCGAGCGGTACGTGCGGTACATCCCCTTCCGCTCGCGCGCCGCCGGCCCGACGTTGATCGCAAAGCCCGTCTGCGCTACCTGCTCGACGTCGCCGCTGCGGATCGCGTCGAGGTAGCGGCCGAAGACGGCACGGTCGGTGATCACGCTGCCCGGCCCGCCGGCGTAGGTGCAGATCAGGCTCAGCGTGCGGACGCGGGCCGGATGGCGCAGCGCCAGCTCCTGGGCGATCATGCCGCCCATCGAGGTCCCGGCGACGTGGGCCGACGCAATGCCCAGCGCGTCGAGCAGCGCCGCGGCGTCGTCAGCCAGGTCGGCGATCGAGAACGGGCCGGCGGACGCGCTCGACCCACCGATCCCGCGATGGTCGAAGGCGATGACGTCGAGGTCACCCGCAAGCGCTGCCAGGAACGGCTCGCCCCAGAACCCGCTCGTCGCCGCGAGCCCGGGGATCAGCAGCAGCGGGTCGCCGGATCCGCGCCGGTCGACGTGCAGCTGCCGCGAGCCGATGTCCACCGCAGGCACCGGCCGAAGGCTACATCGGGAGAGCCAGCTGGCCCGTGTCGACGGGCTCGGGCTCCGACACCGCGGCGAACGCCGCGACGCGGACGCCCAGCAGCCGCACCGTCCGCACCGGCGCGTACTCGCGCAGCAGCTGCGCGGCGACATCGGCGATCTCCTGGGAGTCGCAGGTCGCCGCGGGCAGCGTCCGCGAACGCGTCACGGTCGAGAAGTCGTCGAGCCGCACCTTGATCGCGATCGTCCGGCCGCGGCGCTCGTTGCGCTGCAGGCCCTCGCCGAGCCGGACGGCCAGGCCGCGGAGCAGCTCCTCCATCCGCGCCGGGTCGCGCACGTCCTCGTCGAACGTCGCCTCCCGCGACTCACTGACCGCCTCGCGCACCGGCGTGATCACGTCGCTGCCGCGCAGCGCGCCGCGAAGCTTCAGCCACGGACCCTGGCGCGGACCGAACGTCGCGCCCAGCACGTCGGGGTCGGCCGCGGCGAGCTGGTCGAGCGTTCGGATGCCCAGCGCCAGCAGGCGCTCCTGCGTCTTGGGGCCGATGCCGGGGACGAGGCCGGGCGAATCGCCGCCGAAGCGCGCGACCGCCTGTTCGCGCGTGAGCACGACGAAGCCGCGCGGCTTCTCGGCGTCCGACGCGATCTTGGCGATCACGCGGTTGGGGCCGATCCCGATCGACGCCGCCATGCCCGTCTGCGCGGCGATGTCGGCGACGAGCCGCCGCATCGCGGCCTTCGGCGAGGACAGGCCGCCGAGATCGAGGTAGGCCTCATCCATGCCGAGCTGCTCGACCGTCTCGACGTGCTCGCGGACGATCGCCATCACGCGCCTGGAGACCTCGCGGTAGGCCGCGAAGTCGGGCGCGATCAGCACCGCGTGCGGGCACAGGCGCCGCGCGCGGGAGGTCGGCATCGCCGAGCCGATCCCGAACGCGCGCGCCTCGTATGAGCAGGTCGTCACGACCGCTCGCGGCCCGGAGCCGGACACGATCACCGGCTGCCCGCGCAGCTCCGGCCGGCGCTGCAGTTCGACGCTGGCATAGAACGCGTCGAGGTCCAGGTGCGCGATCAGGCCGGGCATCGGCGACCCAGGCTACGCCCGGGCGCCGACGCTCAGCTGGCGACCCAGACGGTGCCGACGCCGTTGAAGCCCAGCGCGCTCCGCGCGCCCGGAGCCAGGTCGAACTCGCGGCCGCCGATGAACGGCCCGCGGTCGACGACCGGCACGCGGATCTGGCGCCCGCGATAGCGAATCGTGACGAGCGTGCCGCACGGCAGCGTCTTGTGGGCGACGCCCATCGTGCCCGCGTTGATGACGCCGCCGCAGGCCAGGAAGTGACCCATCGAGTACCACGAGGCGACCGTCGCCCGCAGCACCGCGGCGACGCCGGCCCCACGCGTTCCGGCCGCCAGCGTGCTCGTCCCGACCGTGCGCACCCGCAGCGCCGAGCTGAACGACTGATGAGCACGTAGGCGCACGCTGTAGGCGCCGCGTGCAGTCGTGTGGGTGTTGGCGATCGTGCGCCAGTGGCCGCGCAGCCGGCGCTGGAGCAGGATCAGCCGACCCGACAAGGCGGGGACGGCGTGCCCGCTGACCTGGAGCAGGCGCCCGACGCGGACGGTGGTGCGCGCGCGATCGACGCGAATCAGCTCGGCGACGCGCAGCGGACGCGACGCCGATGCGAGCGCCGGCACACTCGCCGCGGCGCCGACGTCGGCGGCGGCAGCCGCGGGCGCGACGCTGACGCGCAGCGCCCCGGAGCGGCGGGCCACCGCGGTCAGCCGATAGCGACCTCCGGCAACCGTGCTGCCCCTGGTGAGTGTCGTCCAGCCGGCGCCGGTGCGCTGCTCCAGCGCGACAGCGCGGACGGGAGCAGCCGGAATCACGCGGCCGCTGGCGACGATCTGTTCGCCGTAGCCGAGCGCGGCGTGCTCCAGATGGACGGTCACAGCCGCGTCGGCCCCGGCGGCGCCGAGCGCCGCGGGGCCTGCCAGGACGGCCGTGGAACAGGCAAAGGCGCCGAGCGCAGTGAGCGCACGGGCGCGAACAGGCATATGGGGCCCCACGAGGAGGTCTCCTTCGTTCTGCTGCCTGCGGGGTTAGCTGTCGGGCTCGCGGCCGACCGCCCACGCGATCCGCGCGCGGTCGATCATCGGTCGCTACGGCGGCATCAGCCGTCGATTCGCCCCATCCGGCGCACGCTCCCTCACGTGCTGACCGCCGGAGATGGGTCCCCCACTCGCCTCCTCAGGATCGGAGGCGACTCGGCAGATTCGGGACGTTAGCGGCACTTTTGCCTCAGAAGGTCCTGTGTGCGGCCCTTCACACATGCGGCCGCGCGATCGGATCTGGCCCGCGGACGCCACACGTGGCATTGTCTGCACGGTGACGAACCCCGATCGCCTCACCGCGCTGGACGCCGCGTTCCTCGACCTCGAGCGCGGCGGCGCCCATATGCACGTCGCGTCGATCATGGTCTTTGCCGGCGAGCCGCCCACACTCCCCGACCTGATCGGCGCGCTCGACGAGCGGATGCACCTGGTCCCGCGCTATCGCCAGAAGCTGGCCTACGTTCCGCTGCGCCAGACGCGGCCGGTCTGGATCGACGACCCCCACTTCCGCATGGGGTACCACGTGCGCCACTCGGCGCTGCCCTCCCCAGGCTCGGACGCCCAACTCGCGGCGCTCGGCGGCCGCCTCTTCGCCCAGCCGCTGGATCGCCACCGGCCGCTCTGGGAGATGCACCTCGTCGAGGGGCTGGCGCCGACGGATGACGGCACGCCGCGCTTCGCGATCATCGCCAAGACCCACCATGCACTCGTCGACGGCGTCTCGGGCGTCGACATCACCTCCGTCCTGTTCTCGACGACCCCCGACCCGCTGCCGACCGGCGGGCCCGCGGCCCCGTGGGTCGCGCGACCCGAGCCGACCAACGCGCAGCTCGTCGGCGACGCCCTGCGCGAGCGGCTGACCGTTCCCGCCGAGGCGATCGCGGCCGCCAGGTCGCTCGTCAGTGCGCCGCGCGCGGTCGGCGAGCGCGTCGTTCATCAACTCGTCGCAGCCGGCGCGATGGCGTGGGCCGGGATGACCCCCGCGCCGCCGACGCCGCTGAACGTCCCGATCGGCCCGCACCGTCGCTACGGCTGGGTCGACGCGCCGATCTCGCTGTTCAAGGAGACCAAGAACGAGCTCGGCGGCACGCTCAACGATGCGGTGCTGGCCAGCGTCTCGCTGGCCCTGGGAACGTGGCTGCGGCGCCGCGGCGTCGACACCGGCGAACTGACGCTGAAGGCGATGGTCCCGGTGTCCGTGCGCAGCGACGACGCGCGCGGCGCACTGGGCAATCAGGTCTCCGCGATGTGGGCGCCGCTGCCGGTCTACGAGACTGATCCGGCGCGGACGTTCGCGCTGGTCAGCGAGGCGATGGTGCACCTCAAGCGCTCGGGCCAGGCCGTCGGCGCCGTCGCGCTGACCGAGCTTGCCGACTTCGCCCCGCCGACGATCGCCAGCCAGGCCGCCAGGCTGCAGGCGCGGCAGCGGTTCTTCAACCTCGTCGTCACCAACGTTCCCGGCCCGCAGTTCCCGCTGTACCTGCTCGGTCGAAGGATGCTCGCGATCTACCCCGTCGTCCCGCTGGCACAGGGCACGGCGCTCGGCATCGCGATCATGAGCTACTGCGGGCGCCTGGGCATCGGCCTGCTCGGCGACTACGACGCACTGCACGACCTCGGGGAGATCGTCGAGGACGTCGAGCACGCGATCGCCGACCTGGCGCGCGCGGCCGGCGTCGATCCCACACAGGCCGACGTGCGGATCACCAACGCGCACACGCCGGACCTCGAAGCCGCCGCGTCGTAGATGCTGCGGATCGCGCTGGCGCAGCTCAACGCGACGGTCGGCGACATCGCCGGCAACCGCGACCGGATCGCCGCGGCGATCGCCGATGCCCAGGAGCGGGGCGCCCAGCTCGTCGTCGTGCCGGAGCTGTCGCTGCTCGGCTATCCGCCCGAGGATCTGCTGCTGCGCCAGCACGTGCTGCGCGACACACGGATCGCACTCGAGCAGCTGGCCGGCGACGTCCAGGGGATCGTCGCGCTCGTCGGCTACCCCGAGCACGATGCCGACGTCTACAACGCCGCGGCGGTGCTGGCCGACGGCGCCGTGCGCGCCACATACCGCAAGGGCCACCTGCCCAACTACGGCGTCTTCGACGAGCATCGCTACTTCCGCCGCGGGACGCGCGGAACGACGATCGACGTCGACGGCGTCCGCGTCGGCCTGACGATCTGCGAGGACGTCTGGGTCCCCGGCCCACCGGAGACCGACGAGGCGGCAGCCGGCGCGCGGCTGATCGTCAACCTCTCGGCGTCCCCGTTCCAGGCCGGCAAGGCGCACGACCGCGAGCAGATGATCGCGCAGCGCGCCCGTGATGCGACCGCGGCGTTCGCCTACTGCGCGCTCGTCGGCGGCCAGGACGAGCTCGTCTTCGACGGCGGGTCGTTCGCGTGCGATCACACCGGTCACGTGCTGGCGCGTGCGCCGCAGTTCGAGGAGCACCTGCTGATCGTCGACTTCGACGACGACGAGGTCGGCGCGGCACGGCTGCGCGACACGCGCCACCGCACACCGGCCGCCGACGCGCCGCCGCAGGTCGATCACGCCGGCGCCTTCCTGACGACGCCCGGGGCGCCCGCGACCCGCCCGCCGGCCGACCTCGCCGAGCCGCTCGCGCTGGGGCCCGAGGTCTACGCCGCGCTCGTCATGGGCACGCGCGACTACGTCGAGAAGAACGGCTTCCGGCACGTCGTCCTGGGCCTGTCCGGCGGCGTCGATTCGGCGCTGGTCGCGGTGATCGCCGTCGACGCGCTTGGGGCTGACCGCGTGACCTGCGTGACGATGCCCTCGCAGTACAGCTCCTCCGGTACCCGCGGCGATGCCGTCACGCTGGCGGCCAACCTCGGCGTCGAGCTGCTCGAGCTGCCGATCGCCGACGTGCTGGCGACCTACGAGACGGTCCTCGCCGAGCCGTTCGCCGGTCGCGCGCCGGACCTGACCGAGGAGAACCTGCAGGCGCGGATCCGCGGGAACTACCTGATGGCGCTGTCGAACAAGCTCGGCCACCTGGTCCTGACGACCGGCAACAAGTCCGAGATGTCGGTCGGCTACTCGACGCTGTACGGCGACAGTGCCGGCGGCTTCGCCGTCATCAAGGACGTGCCGAAGCTGCTCGTGTATCGGCTCGCGGCGCTGCGCAACGAGGGCGAGCCGGTGATCCCGGAGACGATCCTCACGCGCCCGCCGTCAGCCGAGCTGCGCCCCGATCAGCGCGACGACGACTCGCTCCCGCCGTACGAGGTGCTCGATCCGATCCTCGAGGCCTACGTCGAGGAGGACCTCGGCATCGACGAGCTCGTCGCCCGCGGCTTCGACCGCGAGGTCGTCACCCGCGTCGTGCGCCTGGTCGATCTGGCCGAGTACAAGCGCCGCCAGCAGCCGCCGGGGATCAAGGTGACCTCGAAGGCGTTCGGCCGCGACCGCCGGATGCCGATCACGAATCGCTACCGCGACGAAGGATGACCGCGCGGCGCGAGGACGGCTACGAGGTCTCGACCGACCCGGCGCGGCTGGACGTCCGTGCGATCCACGGGTTCCTGACGACCGCGTACTGGTCGCCCGGCGTCTCGCGGGAGCTCGTCGAGCGGGCGATCGCCGGGTCGTTGCCGTTCGGCCTGTATGCGCCCGACGGATCGCAGGCCGGCTTCGCGCGCGTCGTCAGCGACCGCGCGACGTTCGCCTACCTCGCCGACGTGTTCGTGCTGGACGAGCATCGCGCACGCGGGCTGGGCGTCTGGCTTGTGTCGTGCATCGTCGATCACCCCGATCTGCAGGGTCTGCGGCGCTTCCACCTGGCGACCGCTGATGCGCACGGCCTGTACGAGCGCTTCGGCTTCCTCCCCCACCCGCACCCGGAGTGGACGCTCGACAAGCTCGCCTGAGCTCAGCCGGCGGGGATGTCGCGCACGGCGATCGTCATCCGCACCAGCGCGCAGAGGCGGTCCTGGTCGTCCGTGATCTCGACCTCCCAGACCCACGTCGTGCGGCCCTTGTGACGCCGTCGGGCGACGGCATGGATCGTCCCGTCGAGGATCGGCCGCAGGAAGCTCGTCTGATTCGACAGCCCCTGCGACATCTTGCCCTCGGGCACGACGCTCGCCCCGGTCGCCATCGATGTCAGGGCCTCGGCGATCGATGCGTAGACGCCGCCGTGGACGAGGCCCATCGGCTGGCGCACCTTGTCGCTGACGACCACCTGCGCCCGCGCGAGCTCCTCGCCGATCTCCAGGATCTCGAGCCCATAGAGCGCGTCGAACGTCCGCTCGAGCGGGACGACGGGGGCAAACGACTCAAAAGGACCGGGCATGGGAGCGGCACGTTATCGCTAGGCTTCCGCCGCTCATGGCCCGCTTCGACGAGCTCCCCGCCGACCAGCAGGCCGTGCTGCGGCTGCTGCTGACCCAGGACGTCGCGTACGACGAGATCGCGCGCACGCTGCGCATGGCGCCGGCCGCCGTCCGCGACCGTGCCTACGAGGCGCTCGGCTCGCTCGGTCCCGCCGGGTCGGCGCCCGACCACGACGACCGGGCCGCCGTCGGCGACTATCTGCTCGGTCAGCGCGCCGACGCGCCCGGCGTGCTCGCCGACGATCGCTTGCGGGCCTGGGCGACGGCGGTGCGCCGCGAGCTCAGCGGTGTGGCCGTGGCTGCGCTGCCGGAGATCGAGCCGGCGGCAGCGGCGAAGGCGAAGACCGCTGACACCCCCTCCACGCCGGACCGCCCGCAGCGCGGCTCCCGCGTCGGCGGCGCGATCCTGCTGACCGGCGCCGGCATCGTCGCCGCGCTGGCGATCGGCTTCTTCGTCGGCCGCGCGTCCAAGAGCGACTCCTCGTCCACGTCGACGGCGGCCAGGAGTTCCGGCCGCGCGAGCAACGTCATCGGCCAGGCCAACCTTCGCCCGACGGCGAACGCCAAGGCTCCGCGCGCGATCGGCATCGCCCAGTTCGCGCACGCGTCCGGCGTCGACAAGATCAACGTCATCGCCCAGGGGTTGCCGAAGATCCCCAAGAGCATCGGCTACGGCGTCTGGCTGATCGATCAGAAGCGCGCGCCGGTGTTCCTCGGCTACTTCCAGGCGATCACGACGACCGGTCAGGCCGCCTCGCAGACCGACCTGAAGGTCGACCCGCGCCTGTACTCCGCCGTCGCGATCACCCAGCAGACCGGGAAGAACCCGAAGACCCCTGGCTCGCCCGTCATCGGCGGCCAGATCCAGTTCCCGACGAGCTAGCGGCGGCTACGGCAGCAGCTTGCCGGGATTCATGATGCCGGCCGGGTCGAGCCGGTCCTTCACCGCGCGCAGCAGTTCGATGCCGAGCTGACCGGACTGCGCCTCCAGATACGGCGCGTGGTCGGTCCCGACGGCGTGGTGATGGGTGATCGTCGCGCCGTGATCGACGATCGCCCGGCTGGCGGCGTCCTTGGCGGCATGCCACTGGCCGAGCGGATCGCCGGCATCCTGCGGCGCGAGGTAGGTGAAGTACAGCGACGCGCCGTCGGGATAGATGTGCGAGATGTGGCAGGCGACGAACGGCGCGTGCGGGCCCAGCGCGCGGGCGACGGCGGTGCGCAGCGTCAGCAGGTCGTTCCAGCGCACGGCCGTCTCCAGCGTGTCGACCAGCACGCCGCGGCCGAGCAGCTCGTCGCGCAGGTACGGAGCGTGGAAGCGGCCGGCAGCCCACGCCTCGCCGGGGGTGGTCCCGAGCGACACGCCGCCGTGGCGCCGCACGACGGCGACGGTCGCCGCGCGCCGGCGATCGACGTCATCGGCCTCGCCCTCGAAGCCGAGCAGCAGGAACGCGCCGCCGGCGACGCCGCGCGCACCGAGGTAGCGACCGAGGATCGCGCCCTTCGCGCCCCGCACTCCCGCCAGCGCCAGTGACATGTCGGTCTCCGGCTCATCGGAGACGCGAGCGACGTCGGGCCGGATGTCGTGCTGGACCAGCGTGCGCAGCAGGTCGGCGCCGTCGGCGAACGACGGCAGCATCCATGCCTCGTAGCGCTTGTCCGCCGGCGCCGGCCGGACGCGCAGCACCGCCTGCGTGATGACCCCCAGGACGCCTTCGGAGCCGACCACGACCTCGCGCAGGTCAGGCCCGGCGGCGGATGCGGGCAGCGGCCGCAGGTCCAGCTCGCCGGCCGGCGCAGCGAGCCGTACGCCCGCGACGAGGTCGTCGATCCGGCCGTAGCCGGTCGACGCCTGCCCGGCCGACCGCGTCGCGACCCAGCCGCCGACGGTCGAGTACTCGAAGCTCTGCGGGAAGTGACCCAGCGTGTGGCCGTGCGCGCCGAGCGCTCGCTCGAGGTCCGGCCCGAGCAGACCCGGCTGGACCCATGCCAGGCGCGAGCGCGCATCGACCCGCTCGAGGGCATCACAGGGCCGCAGATCGAGCGCGATCACGCTGTCGTGCTCGCCGCGCAGCGGCTCGACGCCGCCGACGACGCTGGTCCCGCCGCCGAACGGCACGACGGCGACCCCGTGCAGTGCACAGACGGCGAGGATCGCGACGACCTGTTCGTGCGAGGCGGCGCGGACGACGGCGTCCGGCGCCGGAACGGCGCGTCGATCGCGCAGGCGCAGCAGGTCCGGATAGCTGCGGCCGGCCGCGTGGCGAATACGGCTCTCGCGGTCCTCGCGAACGGTTGTGACGGCTGCGAGCGCGACGCGCGCGCGGCCTGCGAGCTGCTGGTCGGGCAGCGTCACCGACGCGAGCGACGGCGGACCGGCGGGCGCCTTCAGCGCCGCGCCGATGCGCTCCTGGACCCACGGCACCGCGTACGCCGGCAGCTCGCCCGCGTGCGCGTCCTCGCCCCAGCCCCACCAGCGCATCTCACCCATCAAGCACCTGTGCCGTTCCGTAGATCGCAGCCAGCCCGTCGAGTGCCTCATCGAGCTGGCGATTGGTCCCGCGCCGCATGATGATCCCCCCGAACCGGGCCAGCCCGCGCAGCTTGCGCCGGACGGTGATCGTCAGCGCCGTCGCATCTGCGCCCGCCGCCCGCAGGTGCAGCTCGGTCGTCGCGCTGCGCAGCAGTCCCTCGAAGGGCGTGCCCTCAAGCAGCTGCTCGATCGTCAGCGTCCGCTCGGGCTCGCGCTCGACGACGCGGAAGTCGGCTCGCACGTCGCGCCCCTTCTCGGTCCGCAGGACCTGGGTGAAGTCATCGCCCTCGACGGCCTCGACGCGCCGAGCGAGCGGCCACCAGCGCGGCAGCTGCCGCACATCGCCGACCGTGCGCCAGACCTCGGCCGGCGGCGCGGCGAGCACGCGGGAGCGGCTGCTGACCGGCACCTCACTCCACCTCGTCGCGCAGCAGCGAGTACACCGGATGCGGCGCCAGCGTGTCGGCGCCGCCGAGGAACGCGAGCTCGACGAGGAACGCGCAGCCGACGACGACGCCGCCGGCTGCGGCGACGAGCTCGCAGAGCGCCCGCGCCGTGCCGCCGGTCGCCAGCAGATCGTCATGGACGAGGACCCGCGCGCCGGGCGCGAGCGCATCGGTGTGGAGCTCCAGCGCGTCGGTGCCGTATTCCAGGGCGTACTCGGCACGCAGCGTGTCGTGCGGCAGCTTGCCCGGCTTGCGCGCCAGCGCGAACCCGGCGCCCAGCTCCCGCGCCAGCGCCGGGCCGAGCAGGAACCCCCGCGCCTCGGCGCCGATCACCATCTGCGGCTCCAGATGCCGCGTCAGGTCGGCAAGCCCGGTGATCGCGGCGTCCAGCGCATCGGCGTCACCCAGCAGCGGCGTGATGTCGCGGAAGACGATGCCCGCGGACGGGAAGTCCGGAATGTCGCGGACGCGAGCGCGCAGGCTCACGACACGAGCTTGCGCAGGTCGCGCACGAGCAGCAGGTGCTTGAGGTGCGTCGTCACCGCGGCAAGGTTCTCCAGCGCGTCGACGGCCTCACGGCGTCGCTCGGAATTGCGCGAGCGCAGCGATGGGGCCAGGATCTGCTGGATCAGCGCCGCCTCGCGGTCGGCGGACGTCTTGAAGACCTTCAGGTTGCGACCCTGGACGCCGTACGGCGCCAGCTCGACGACGGCGACGATGATGTCCCGCTCGGCGTCGTCGTACCAGACGGTCCCATCGTGGCGCTGGCCCTTGACGAGGCCGAACTCCTCGAGCTCGGCGATCAGCTTCGGCGTCGCGGCGGTCTCCTCGACGATGTCCTCGACGCGGTACTGCGCGGCGCTGGACGGCGCCGTGACGGCCGGACGCCGGCGGGTGCGCGCGGCTTCGGCGGCGCTCGTGGCCGCCGTGGCCGCCGTGTCGGCACCGCCGCTGGCGAGCTCCTGGCGGATCACCCGCAGCGGCAGGAACTCGTCGCGCTGCAACCGCAGGATCGACCGCAGCCGGGCGACGTCGCTCTTGGTGTACAGCCGGTAGCCACCGGCGGTGCGCTGCGGCGTCAGCAGCTTCTGATCCTCGAGGTAGCGGATCTTGGAGATCGAGATGTCCGGGAACTCCTGGATCAGCGCCTTGCAGACCGCCCCGATCGTCATCGGCTTCTCGCGCGGGGGCTCCTCGCTCGGAAGCTCCTGCGCGACGGCTGGTTGGGACGTCGTGGTCATCGCGCGGCCGTCAGCGCCCCAGGAACGTCAGCTTGTACTTGCCGATCTGGATCTCGTCGCCGTCCTCCAGGTGGTGCGAGTCGATCCGCCGACGGTTGACGTACGTGCCGTTCAGCGACCCGAGATCGTCGAGGTGGTGCTCGTCGCCGCGGCGCACGATCAGCGCGTGATCGCGCGAGACGGTGACGTCGTCGAGGAAGATCTCCGACTCCGGCCTGCGGCCGATCGTCATCCGGTCACCTTCGAGCGCGAAGCTCTCGCCTTCGCGGCCACCGCCGGCGCGGACGACCAGCGCCGCGCCCTCACGCGCGACCAGCTCGTCGATCTCGACCGGGACCAGCTCGCCCGTCGCCTCGTCGATCCGGTAGGTCGCCGTCGACGCCTCGGGAGCGGCGTCGTGCAGATCGCCGAGGAACGCGCCGCAGCGCTGGCAGTAGTTGGCTCCCTCGGTGTTGACGAAGCCGCACTCGGTGCAGTGCAGCGCCATGACTCGGCCGCTACTCGCCCTGCTCGCCGACGATCGACGCCTTGCCCATCAGGATGTCGGTCAGGCGCTGGACGTCGTCGCCGGAGATGACGTCCTCGCCACCTTCGTTCTTGCGGCGCAGGCGGTTGACCAGCTCGGCACGCAGGATGTCGATCTTGCCGTGCAGGATCCGGCGCCGGTAGGACACCTCCTGCTCCTCGTCCGTGAGCTGCTGGATCAGATCCTTCAGCTCCTGGTCCGAGAGCGACCCCAGAT